>CAIWUA010000074.1 GCA_903915735.1 Candidatus Adlerbacteria bacterium | reverse complement strand
TTTGCGCGTCGCGCCGTGGGACGCGACGCTCGGCAAAGAGATAGAGAAGGCCATTACCGTGGCCAACTTGGGGTTGTCGGTTGCAAGCGACGAGCGCGGGGTAAGGGTTAGTTTCCCCGAGCTGACCGCCGAGCGCCGCACCTCGCTGGTTAAAATCGCTAAAGAAAAAATAGAGGACTGCCGCACCCGCCTGCGCTTGGCGCGCGACGAGGTCTGGAGCGACATCCAAAAAAAGGAGAAGGACGGCGACATGCCCGAGGACGACAAGTTTCGTGCCAAAGACGAGATGCAAAAGCGCGTCGACGCGACCAACAAACAGTTTGATGAGCTGCTTGTCCGCAAAGAAAAGGAGATAGCGGGGTAACTCATGGCTATACTTTTATTTATTATATTTTTGGTCGGGCTTGTGCTCATCCACGAGCTTGGGCACTTGGTCGTGGCCAAGTTTTTTAACATCAGGGTCGATGAGTTTAATATCGGTTTTGGGCCAAGACTCTTTTCGGTACTTGTAGGCGAGACGCGGTATGGCTTTAGGCCGCTTTTGCTTGGCGGATATGTCAGCATTGACGAAGAGGGGATGACGCTCAAACCGCGCTTGGCGCAAGCAGCGGTAGCTGTGGCGGGTGTTGTGGTTAACATGCTTGCCGCGTGGCTGCTCGTAAGCGCCGGGTACATGGCGGGGTTGCCAACGGCAGTCGACCACCAAGGTGTTGGGGTTGTCACTAATGCGCGCCCGATGATTGTCTCGGTGCTACCCGGCTCGCCGGCCGAAAAGGCCGGGTTGGTGGCGGGCGACGTGGTCGAGTCTATCCAAACCGGTACCAGCCTGTTTGATGCGCGGACACTCAACACCGACCGGCAAGCCGATGGCGTACGCGCGTTTATCGGCCAGCATGCCGACGAGTCACTGGTTATTACCGTGCTGCGCGAGGGTCAAGACAAAACCTTTTTAACCAAAGCAGCCGACGGCTTTGTTGAGGGCCGCAAAGCCATTGGTATTGGGCTCGACGACGTTGGCGTGCTCAAGCTCTCGCCGCCTCTTGCGCTGTGGCAGGGCGCGCTCTTAGCTAAAAATATTTTTGTACAAACGGCGGCCGGGTTGGGCAGCTTTGCCTACTCGCTCGTGCGCGGCCACGCTAACTTGGCCCAAGTATCGGGACCTATCGGGATAGTCACGATGGGTGGCGTCGCGGTTAAGGACGGCTTTGCCCAAGTGATAGTGATGGTCGCCTCAATATCGATGGCGCTCGCGCTGTTTAACCTTATCCCGATCCCCGGGCTCGACGGCGGCCGGCTGCTTATCCTCGCTATCGAGGGCATCATCCGCCGCCCCGTCCCGCAAAAGCTGGTGTTGTGGCTCACCCTAGCCGGCATGGCGCTCCTTATACTCTTGATGATAGTGGTCTCATACCACGACATCGCCAAGTTGGTTGGGTAAAAAAGAACCCCGCCAAATTAATGGCGGGGCAAGTTATATCGAACGTTAACGCCTCGAGTAGTTTTTGATCTTGTGGTGCGCGAGGGTTTTATCGCCCTTCTTGATGTAGACCGCATTGGCATCCTCGCGGACGATCTTCCAGCCGTTTTCGAGCCGCAAGTCGAGCGCATTGTCGGTGTACGCCGGCTCCAGCTCCTTTTTTTCCTTCGCTTCCTTGAGCTTGGCGATAACGACCATGCCTTGGAGCGGGGCCGGTGTTTGGGTCTGGCGGATCACTTCGCTGGCACGCATCGAGAGGTTGAACTTCGGCTCCACGACCAAGCGTCGTGTTGCCGGCTGATCGACGGGCTCGAGGTCGACGTACAAGAAGGAGCGACCATCTTCGTGCTCCCTGCGGTAGACCTTTACGTTTGCCGTGATGGTCTTGCCGGCAAAGGTGTCGGGGTTGTCGGTGTGGATGAAGAAGTTGATCACCCCGCCCGTGACTAAACGGGCAAACTGGATGAACGGGATCTTCTTCTCGCCGTCGTCGAACGCACTTGCGCGGACGACCTTCGGGATATTTACTTCGACAACACCATCGCTCCAGAGCAATTTGCGCTCTTTGACGGGGGTCGGGGTGCGGGGGGACGAGGTTGCCGAAGCAACGTCTAAACTCGTCATAGTAGCTCTCCTTGAGGATATGTGATGCCTGGCTAAGGCGTGTGTACGGCCGCTTTCTATATTAGCATACTCTACAATAAAAGTCAAGCTTTTGTGAAGATTCAAAATACTCCTGCCTGCCGGCAGGCAGGCTTTTGCCATAGGCTCTTTTTGCCCTTAGAATAGACAGATATGCGCCAATCACAACTCTTTACCAAAACGCGCCGCGAGGCGCCTAGCGACGAGGTTAGCAAGAACGCCCAGCTCTTAATCCGCGCCGGGTTTGTGCACAAAGAGATGGCGGGGGTCTATGACCTGTTGCCGCTTGGCCTGCGCACCTTTAACAAAGTGGTCGGCATCATCCGCGAGGAGATGAACGCCATCGGCGGGCAAGAGCTGCACCTGTCGGCCTTGCAAGACCCGGCGGTGTGGCAAAAGACCGACCGTTGGGACGACAAAAAAGTCGACAGCTGGTTTAAAACCGAACTTAAAACGGGCGGCGCGTTGGGGCTTGGCTTTACCCACGAAGAGCCGTTGACCAACCTGATGCGCGAGCAGGTGTCGTCGTGGCGCGACTTGCCAACATATCCGTATCAGTTTCAAACCAAATTTCGCAACGAGACGCGCGCCAAAAGCGGGCTCATGCGCACGCGCGAGTTTGTGATGAAAGATTTATATTCGTTTTCTACAAACAGCACGCAGCATGTGGAGTTTTATGCCAAAGCAGCCGATGCGTACAAAAAAATCTTCGAGCGCGCAGGACTTGGCGGCAAAACCTATATGACTTTTGCCTCGGGTGGTTCGTTTAGCAAATACAGCCACGAGTTCCAGACCGAGTGCGAGGCGGGCGAGGATATCATTTATATCGACGACGCCAGCAAGATGGCCGTTAATAAAGAAGTGTATGACGACCCCGAAGTGTACAAAACGACCGGCATCAACAAAGCGACCCTGCGCGAGGCCAAAGCTATCGAGGTGGGGAATATCTTTACGCTCGGGACGCGCTTTTCGGACGCGTTGGGGCTCACGTACAAAAACAAAGAGGGCACCGACACGCCGGTGTTTATGGGCAGCTACGGCATCGGCCCGGCGCGCTTGATGGCGACCGTTGCCGAGCTACTGTCGGACGCCAAAGGCCTGGTGTGGCCTGCGTCGGTGGCGCCATTTGATGTGCATTTGGTCGAACTGAGCGGCGGCAACGAAGACGTTAAAAAAGAGGCCGAGGAGGTCTATCGCGAGTTGACGGCCGCCGGCGTTGAGGTGCTGTTTGACGATCGCGACGCGCGCGCCGGCGAGAAGTTTGCCGACTCTGACCTCATGGGTATTCCGCTGCGCGTGGTGGTGTCGCAAAAAACGCTGGCCGAAGGCAAGTTTGAGTGCGTAGAGCGCCACGGTGGCCACACGACGCACAAGACGCTCTCTGAGCTTATTACCGACCTGCCTCGCGGCAAGGCGGGACTCTCACATGTTTAAACGATTGTCTAACCGGTTTTTGCCGCTGGTATCAAACGATATCGGCATAGACCTCGGCACTGCCAACACGTTGGTGTACCTGCGCGGCAAGGGGATAGTAGTGACCGAGCCGTCGGTGGTCGCGGTCAACCAAAAGACGGGGCAAGTGGTCGCGGTGGGCGCGGCGGCGCATGCGATGCTGGGCCGCACGCCGGGGCACTTGGTGGCGGTGCGGCCGCTGGTCGACGGCGTGGTGTCAGACTTTGAGGCGACCGAAGAGATGCTGGCCTACCTTATCAACCGCGCCCAAGGCGTGAGCAAAAAGATGCTCGGGCCGCGCGTCGTGGTTGGGGTGCCGAGCGGGATCACCAACGTCGAGATGCGCGCGGTCAAAGACGCCGCGATGAACGCCGGCGCCCGCGAGGTGCACATTGTCGAGGAGCCGGTGGCCGCGGCGCTTGGTATCCGCATGCCTATCCGCGAGGCGGTCGGCAGCATGATAGTCGACATCGGCGGCGGCACCACCGACATTGCGGTCTTAAGCCTTGGCGGTATTGTCCGCGCCAAAAACTTGCGCATTGCCGGCGACAAACTCAACCAAGACATCATCAGCTATGTGCGCTCGGAGTTTAAAATTTTAATTGGGGAGAAGACCGCCGAGGCGGTCAAGATGGCGATAGGCTCGGTCATCGAGGGCCAAAACCGCGAGGCCCTGGTGCGCGGCCGCGATCTTATTACCGGCTTGCCGCGCGAAATTATTTTGACCGACCAAGACATCCGCGAGGCCATATCGCAGTCGATAGACACGCTTATCGAGAGCGTACGCGAGGTCTTAGAGACCACCCCGCCCGAAATTTTGTCCGACATTATGCGCGGGGGGATAGTGTTGTGCGGCGGCGGCGCGTTGCTTAAAGGCCTCGACCAACTACTGTCGCAGTGGCTCAAGGTGCCGGTTGTGGTGGCCGACGACCCGTTAACGGCGGTGGCGCGCGGTACCGGCGTTATTTTAGAGAACCTAGAGTTGCACCGCGATATGATTATCGAGCATGAGGACGACCTCTCGTAAACGTACCCCGCTTGGCAGCGTGGCCGCAGTCGCGGTCGCGGTTTTGTTTATTGCGTTGGCGATATTTTTTAGGCACGGGTTGGCCACGGTGTTGTGGAGCGCCGGCGCACCCTTGGTGCAACTGCGCAACTCGCTCGGCAGCTCGGAGGTCGCTGATTTAAAAGCACAACTTGCCTCGAGCACCGCGGCGCTTGCCGACCATGACCTGTTGGTGCAAGAAAATGCGCAACTGCGCGCCGAGCTGGGCCGCCAACCCGCGCACGCCGGCAAAAAGGTGTTGGCCGGCGTCTTGCAGAGTCCGCCCGGCACGCCGTATGACACACTTATGGTCGACGCAGGTTCGACGCTTGGTGTGGCGGTAGGTCAGCGGGTGTTTGCGGGCGGCATCGCCATCGGCGAGGTAGACGCCGTGTACAGCAACAGCGCGCGCGTCGTGCTGTACTCGGCCCCGGGCCGCGCTTATCAGGCGCTACTCACGACCCAAAAAGGCGCTACTATACCAATAAGCATCGACGGCCAAGGTGCCGGCTCGATGCAAGCACAGGTGCCGCAAGGTACCGAGGCGGCGGTGGGCGACACGGTTGTATTTGTTGGTGTCGAGGGCGGCCTTGCCGCCAAAGTAACCGGCATTGCTGCGCAAGAGAGCGAGTCTTTTAAAACGCTCTACCTGCACGTACCGGTTAACCTGTTTGAGCTACGCTTGGTTTATATCGAACTATGAGCCCCTCACAACAACGTTGGGTCTTGGCGGTATTTTTTGCTCTCGCATCAATGGGATTTTTGCTGTCGCTGTGGCCGCTGTCGGCGCTTGCGGTCGTGTGCATGGCCGCGTGGGGGAGATGGCTGTTTGCCATTTTTGTTGGCCTATTGCTCGACCTGGCATGGGGCGCGCCTGTGGGTCTCGCGCATTATTTGTACTTTCCCTTTACGCTGGTGGCAGTCGTGGCCGCGCTCGCGCGTGCCTGGAGCAGTAAATATTTTATCAACCGCGACCGCCAAGAAACGTTATGAGCAGAAAGAATAAGCGTCGGGTCGAGATAGATCCCGATGAGATACTTATCGACTCGTCCAACCTGCCCGAGTTTGATACCGACCAACTAGAGGGGCGGATGGAGCGGCCCTTGGGCCGTGGCTCGTTTGTGGCGGTCGGGTCGGTACTGGCTCTTTTATTTTTTGGGTTGATGTTTCGCGCAGGGCAGCTGCAGTTGATGCGTGGTGCGGCCTTTGCCAAACAAGCTATCGACAACCAACTAACCGAGACGCCTATTTTTGCCGACCGCGGTGTGATTACCGACCGCACCGGCGTGCCGCTGGCGTGGAACGATCGCGCCTCGACCAGCACAGAGTTTGCCGACCGCGTCTACGCCAGCTATGTGGGGCTCGCGCATGCGGTCGGCTATGTTAAGCAGCCGGCCAAGGACTCGGCCGGATTTTATTATCGCGACTTCTTTTTAGGGATGGACGGCGCCGAGCGCGCCTACGACACCACACTTGCGGGCACTAACGGCCTTAAGTTAACCGAGACAGACGCCCATGGCAAAGTGGTGTCGCAAGCGCAGGTCGACCCGCCGCAGGCCGGCGCAAAACTTGTACTCTCTATCGATGCCGACGCAACGCAGGCTATGTACCAAGCGCTCGCAAGTGTGGCGCATAGCTCGCACTTTCAGGGCGCGGCGGGCGTCGTGATAGATGTGCGCACGGGCGAAATCTTGGTCATGACCAGTTACCCCGACTACTCGGCGCAGGCACTGACCGACGGCGACGCGGCCGCTATTAAGGCGCTTGGCACCAACCCGTACCGACCCTTCCTCAACCGGGCGACCGCCGGTTTGTATGCACCAGGCTCGATAGTTAAGCCGGTGGTCGCGGCCGCGGCGCTAACCGAGGGTGTCATCACGCCGTCGACACAAATAGTTTCGACCGGCTCTATCTCGGTGCCCAACCAGTACGACCCGGCACATCCGAGCGTGTTTAACGACTGGCGCGTCAACGGCATCATGACCGTGCGCGATGCTATTGCCGTGTCGTCGGACGTATTCTTTTACGAGGTGGGGGGCGGTTACCCGGGCCAACCGGGGCTTGGCATCACCAAGCTCGACCAATATTTTAAAATGTTTGGCTTTGGCTCGGCACCGGGGTTGCCGGGCTATGTCAACGCAGCAGGCAATGTCCCAACGCCAGACTGGAAGGCGGAGAACTTTCCCGATGACCCGACCTGGCGCTTGGGCGACACCTATCACACCGCTATCGGGCAGTACGGCATGCTTGTCTCGCCCTTGCAGGCCGCACGCGAGGCCGCAGCCATAGCCAACGGCGGGACGCTGCTTACGCCAACTATCATCGCATCTACTACGCCGCAAGGCACCAAGCTGCCAGTTTCGCAGGATGTGCTGCAAATCGTGCGCGAGGGTATGCGGCAAGGCGTCACCAAGGGCATTGTGCAAGCTATTAACTTTAGCTTCGTGCATCCGGCGGGCAAAACAGGCACCGCACAGGTGGGCACGCACAACGAGTACCAAAACGCGTGGATGATAGGCTTTTGGCCGTACGAAAATCCGCACTACGCGTTTGCCGTGGTGCTCGAAAAGCTGCCCAAGGACACGCCGGTCGGCGGCTCGATAGTCATGTCCGACTTTTTGCAGTATTTAGAGGCCCACGACCCGCAGTATTTGCAGTAGGGACCATACGACGCACTTGCATTAATCTCTATTTCAATTACACTTAGCGCTCAATATGACTGAAGAACTAATTTCGCAGGAGAAGTTTGAGGAGCTTACTAAAGAGTTAGACGAGTTGCGCACCACGCGCCGCCGCGAGGTGGCCGAGCAGCTCGAGTACGCGCGCAGTTTGGGAGATTTGAGCGAGAACGCCGAGTATCAAGAAGCCCGCGAGATGCAGGCCGCCGTCGAGGAGCGCATTGGCAAACTCGAGTCTATTCTTAAAAGCGCCAAAATAGTCAAAAACTCCAAGAGCGACACGGTGGGCATGGGCTCGACCGTCACCGTGCAAAAGCTCGGCGCCGACGACAAGCACACCTACATCATCGTCGGTGCCGAAGAGGCCGACATGCTCTCGGGCAAAATTTCGTACCACTCGCCGCTCGGCAATGCCTTGATGGGCAAGAAAAAAGGGGATGAATTTTCCTTCCACACGCCCAAAGGCAACCAAAAATACAAAATCCTCAAAGTCGAGTAATCAAGCAAGGTCGGACCTTGCTTGCCAAAGAAAAAACCCCGGCGCGATGCCGGGGTTTGTGTTTTTTTGTGCAGGGCGCGTTATTTGCCGCCCGACATCTCGACCGCAAGCGCAACGAATGCCTGCTTGGCCTTGGCGTTTGGCAGTTTGCTGTACGCTTGCAGCAGGCGCAGCGCGCCGGCCGAGTCGACGAGCTTGAGGATCGGCTGAGCGTTTTCATCCTGCTTGCCGGTGGCGGCAAACAGCGTTGCTACCGGGATCTTAAACAGTTCGGCGATCTGCTCGAGCCGCCCCGCACTCATGCGGTTGGTGCCGTTTTCGTACTTTTGGACTTGCTGAAAGCTCACGCCAAGGTGATCGGCGACTTCGGTCTGCGATAGTTGTCGCTCCAAGCGCAGTACGCGCACACGGCGTCCAACATCGGCATCACGGCTCGTGAGTCGGCGGGTGCCGGTGCGGTTACCAGATCGTTTACCAGGCATTTGGGGTACTCCTTCAGTTTGTTTTGTTGCGCGTCTCTAGGGGAGACGCATCCAATTGCTATTTAAACCTATTTAACTTAATTTGTCAACCAAGCCGGCAGGCATATAAAAACCCCACCAAAAGGCGGGGTTTGCGTTTAGCCGGCGGCGATTACAATGCCGACGATCATAAGGCTGATGCCAACCAACAGTCGCGGCGATGGTACCTGCCACATCAGCACCGAGGTAAACAGCGCGGTCATAATGACCATTGCCACGATGACCGTGGTCATAAAGGTGACAGCCGGCACCGAAGGATCTACCAATTTGACGGGATAAAAGTACATCCCGATGCCGTTGATGACGCCGAGCACAAAGATCAGAGCGGCAAACTTAACGTATGAGTAGTGCCACCCCTCGATATTCCACAATGCGGGAGTGCCGGCGCCGACCGTCGAGCCGGCAATTGCGAGGAGCACGATCCACGAGCTTGGCAGCCCCGATATTTTGGCGACCGGTGCCCACAAGATAAACATCGTCGCGATTCCAAACGCCTGTAGCGTTGCCACCAACGTCATCACGGGAGTCATCGTTTAACCTCCTAAAACGGAAAGAATTTCTTTTCATACATTAAATTATTTATCAAAAAAGTCAAGGCTAAATAAAACTGCAAAATAAGGCTACAATTCACATATATGTTTTGGGCAGACAGGATCGCACAGGAGGTTAAAGAGCGCTTTGGCGCCAAGCCTGTTTTGGTGCGCGATGAAAAGACGCTCAGCGGCCGCGTGCACGTCGGGAGCATGCGTGGCGTGGCTATCCACGGTGCGGTGTTTGAGGCTTTACGCGAGCAGGGAGCGGATGCGACGTTTAAATACGAGTTTAATGACTTTGACCCGATGGACGATATCCCGTCGTATCTCGACCAAACTCTCTATCAGGAACATTTGGGCAAACCGCTTTATCAGATACCCGCACCCGCCGGCAGCACCGCTAAAAATTATGCCGAGCATTTTGGTGCCGAGTTTAATCAGGTGATAGAGGGCGCCGGATTTACTCCCGAGTTTTATCGCGCGACCGAGTTGTACCTAAGCGGCACCATGGACCCGATTATCCGCGAGGCGCTCGACGGCGCGGCGGCTATTATCCGGATACAAAAGGAGGTGTCGGGCTCGGAGCGCAAGCCGACCTGGTTGCCGGTGAGCGTGATTTGCCCGCAGTGCGGCAAAATGACCACCACCGATGCGACTGATTGGGACGGCGAGACCGTGTTGGTTAATTGCTATCCGACCAAGGTCGAGTACACCAAAGGCTGCGGCTTTGAGGGTCGTGTGTCGCCGTTTGGCGGCACAGCCAAGCTGTTTTGGAAGGCCGACTGGCCCGCCAAGTGGAAGGCGCTCGGCGTCGATGTCGAGGGTGGCGGCAAAGATCACTCGACCAAGGGCGGGAGCCGCGACGTGGCCAACC
This sequence comes from Candidatus Adlerbacteria bacterium, assembly GCA_903915735.1. GTDB lineage: Bacteria > Patescibacteriota > Minisyncoccia > Phycocordibacterales > SBAW01 > GWA1-54-10. The sequence goes on along the minus strand of CAIWUA010000074.1, from coordinate 47 downwards.
ATATTGCCACCGAGGTCTACCACTACGAGCCCCCGTTTGATATCCCG
>CAIWUA010000073.1 GCA_903915735.1 Candidatus Adlerbacteria bacterium | reverse complement strand
GCTTGGGTAGCTCAGTTGGTAGAGCGCTTCCCTGAAGAGGAATAGGTCGCCGGTTCGATCCCGGCCCCAAGCACTTGTTTATTTAATCTGCGTCGAGGTCGGCGCGGCAAAGTAGGACCCAAAGGTATGCTGCACCTGCTGCCACCAGTCTTGCGCCTGCGTAGCGCTCTGCTGCGTTTTAAAGTACATGTTTTCGATCTTTATGACATACGGCTGCAGGTAGTAATAGTACGCCGCGCCGGTAACGCCAAAAATAGTGAGCCACCACAAAAGCTGCAGCAGCATAGCCCACCGCGCCCCGCGGCGCATCTTGTGCACCTGGCGGTTGGTGTCTATAGTCATCTCCTTTAACTCCTCGACCTCTTGTTTTAATTCGTCTATTTCGCTTCCTGTGTCTTGATCCATACACCTTATTTTATCATCCCTTTCTTAGTGTCCCCGGCAGGAATTGCACCCACATCTACCCCTTAGGACGGGGCTGTTCTATCTATTGAACTACGGGGACGAACAAACCGGCCTTGCGGCCGGTTTTTAGCATACTCTATTTTTAGAGGCTAGGCCGCAATTCCAAGCTTGCCCGCCAACCTCTCGCGGTCAAACCCGACCATCACATCGCCGCCGATGACAATGACCGGCACGCCGAGCTGGCCTGTCATCTTGATCATCTCCTCGCGCTTAACCGCATCTTGCGACACGTCGAAGTTAGTAAAGGCTACGCCTTTTTCGGTAAAGAACTCCTTGGCCATCTTGCAAAAGTGGCAGGTCGGAGTCGAATAAATGGTTACGGTTTTGTCCATATACTCCTATTTTAGAACCCCAGCTTCTCTTTGACAAGCACCACGGTGATTTTGCGCCCGGTATAGGCCGGCTCGCCAAAGAAGTAAAAGAGCTTATTAAGCGCGGTGCCGCCCATGCCGACACTCTTCATACGGGCGTCCTCGAGCGGGATTACGTGGGTGCGTAGGCGTGCCTCGGCGTCGGCCAAGGTAGGCGCTATCTTTTGCGTCCCGACGACAAAGATGACGTTGGGCGAGCTAAAGACAATGTGCGGCAGCTGGCTCCCCGAGTTAGAGGCTATAACCAGCTCCCCCGCCTGCGAGAGCGCGTGCACGCTACCAAGGTAGTAGTCCGACAAGAGCGCTTGGCGGCGGAGCTGCTTTTGCTTTTCGGGATCCTGTTCGGCCAAGACAGCCTCGTGGAGGTTGTGCCAGCCGTGCTGCCCCGCCTTAAGATAATCGACAAAGCCTATCTGCTGCAGCGTCGTCGACGAGCCGTTCATCACCGAGGCGCCGGCGGGTATGAGCTCTTTAATTTTGGCCAAAGCCTCTTCTTTAGTCGCAACAATAATAGGCTCGAAGTTGCGAGCTTGTAAGGCGGCGGTGGTTGCAGCGAGCGTCTCGTCTGACGCGAGGGTATTGTAGTCCATAGATGTGGGTGACAATTGATAAAAGAGTAGTTAGTATAACAAAGTACTGCGGAATTAGTTTAGTGGCAAAACATGTGCTTCCCAAGCATAGGACGGGAGTTCGATTCTCCCATTCCGCACTAGAAAGGAACAATAGCCTGCCAAAGGCGCTCAAACCAGTTTTGGCTGCCGCTGCCTTGCGTGGCGGTACTGGTCGCTTGGCGGATAATATCTATCTCGCCCTCGCCGGGCCTGCCAACCCCGTAGCGCGTGCGTATGGCCGCCTCGAGCCCGCGATCGGTCTGTAGGGCGTCGGTCGTGCTGGCGATGCTCTGGTACTGTGCCTGCATGGTTGCGAGCTCGCCTTGCGCCGCCGCATCGGCGGTGCTCGCATCGCTAAACTTTTGATACATATCCCACGCGGCATGTGCCGACCCAAAGGCAAGCAGCGCCAACACCACCATGACCCCAAGCCCGCCCGCCATACGGGCATACTGGTGCCGCCGGTCTCCTTTGCCCGATCGTATACTCCTGTCTTTTTTGAAATCTCGCATACTTTATGCTATTGTAGCAGGCATGTTTGACCTGTTTGGCAAAAACCGCGACCGCAACACCCGTATCTTTGGGGGCCTCTTGGCCGTGGTGGTGATAGCCTCGATGATCTTCGCCTACTTCTCGATTTTGCTCTAGCTTAGTCGCTTTTGACCATCTTTAAAAAGACGTCCTCGGGGATGTTGACTTTGCCGCGCTCTTTCATTTTAGCCTTACCCTTTTTCTGCTTTTCGCGCAGCTTCATCTTGCGGGTGATGTCGCCGCCGTACATGTGCTGGGTAACATTTTTGCTCATAGCCGAGAGTGTGCGGCTCGAGACTATGCGCCCGAGCGCTTGGCCTTGGATTTTAGTGCTAAACATCTGCCGCGGGAGTATTTTATACAGCTTTTCGACTGCAGCAATAGCCTCTTCGTCGACGCGGTGCCTCGCCACAATACGCGAGAAGGCCGGTACCAGCTCGTCGGCCACCAATATGTCGAGCCGCGCCACGTCGGCCACGCGCAGCTCGCGCATTTGGTACGACACAGATGCATAGCCCGAGGTGGCGCTCTTTATCTTGTCAAAAAAGTTGCGCATCAGCTCGCGCAGCGGCATTACGACCGTCAACTTGATGCGCGCCTCTGAAAAGTTTTCTGTCTTTTCGGTCACGGCCTCGTGCTCAAACAAAAGCGTCACCGTGTTGCCCAAATACTCGGACGGCAAAATAATCTCGACCTCGACAAACGGCTCCCACACCTGCGCTATCAAGCCATGCTCGGGGAATTGAGGCGCCGAGTAGACGCTCACACGCTTGCCGCCCTTGGTCTCGACCTCATACTCGATGCTCGGCGTCGTGACTATCAAACTCAGGTTGGCCTCGCGACGCAGGCGCTCGGTCACAATCTCGAGGTGCAGCATCCCGAGCATGCCGCATCTAAAGCCGCGCCCCAGCACGCCTGACGACTCTTCCTCAAACGAGAGCGACGAGTCGCTGAGCCGCAACCGCTGCAGTGCCTGGCGCAGCGCGGTAAAGTCGTCTTGCGACTCGGGGTAAAGCGACGCCCACACCACCGGCTTGGGCTCGGCATAGCCCTCGAGTGGTGAGGAGTTCGAACCGCGCGCACGCACCGTGTCGCCCACGCGCGCAAGCCCCGGCTCTTTGATACCGGTGACCATGTAGCCTATTTCGCCCGCGCCAATAGAGTGCGCGGGTTTGGGCGCCGGGCTAAACGTGCCGACCTCGAGCGCAGCAAACTTGCGGCCGCTTGCGGCAAACTCGAGCGCGTCGCCTTTTTTAACAGCGCCCTCGAACATACGAAAGTACACAATAACGCCCTGATGGTCGGAATACTGAAAGTCAAAAATAAGCGCGCGCGGTAGCTGGGACAAAACTTGCTCCCGTTCAATAAGTTTTGTCCCGCCGGTTTTCGGGGGCGGCACACGCTCAATCACCGCCGCCAACAACCCTTCGATCCCCTCGCCGGTGCGGCCCGAGCACAAGAGTATCTCGCTCTCGTCGATGTCGAGCAGCGATGCCACCTGTGTCTGCACGTCGGCAATATTGGCGAGTGGCGAATCTATTTTAGATATAGCGGGGATTATGACGAGCCCCTGCTCGCGCGCGCTGCGCAGGGTGGTTAAAGTTTGCGCCTGTACGCCCTGCGTGGCATCAACGAGCAATATAGCGCCCTCAACGGCGGTTAAGGCGCGGCTGACCTCGTAGCTAAAGTCGATGTGCCCCGGTGTGTCGATAAGGTTGAGTATGTACCCCTGATACTCCATACGCACCGGCTGCATTTTAATGGTAATCCCGCGCTCGCGCTCGAGCTCCATCGAGTCCAAAACCTGCTCGCGCATTTTGCGCTTTTCGATGGTGTGGGTAGCCTCTAAAAACCGGTCGGCAAGCGTAGACTTGCCGTGGTCGATGTGGGCGATGATACTAAAGTTTCTTATTTTGTTCATCGATATACGTCGTGATCTCCTATGGCGATAAGAGCAGCCAGAGTTTTGCCCTTTCCCACCCACCCGAACACTATCCGGTACTTATAGTTTACCGAAAAACTATGAAGTCCTTTGAGTTTGCCTCGCAACGCGTGTACGCGCAAGATACGATGATTTTTTGGATCTTTAAACTGTTCTATTGCCTCTATCGCTTCTTGGCGCAACCCATACTCGAGAGTCTTGAGTTGGCGTACGAAGCTTGGGCGATATCCTATCTCCATAGGACTACTTAAACTTGCGCATCAGTGTGCGGATGTCGCCCTTAAGCAACGGCTCTGTTTGTGCGCGCAAGACGGCCTCGACGGCTTCGTCTTCGGCCATCTTGGCGAGCGCCCGGCGTACCACTTGGGCCTTGTTCTCGGCTTTACCCTCTTTGATATACGAGCGGATAAACTTTTCCTGCTCGGCAGTGATAGGTATAGATATAGTAGTCATATAAGTATGATATTATCATATCTTTTTGCAGTTGTCGCGCAAGTGAATTTTAACCTCCTCTAACCTAGAGGAAATTCCCCCTTATTTTAAGCCCCCATTTGACACCTTGACAAATCTGTTGTTTGGGTGTATACTTAAGGATGAAGTTCGCAGTTCTGTTTCATAGCGCTTTTGGGAGGATCTCATGCGCAGGTTTGCATTTGCTATCGCCATCATCCTTGTCTCCATTCCGGCGCAAGCTGGATGGCAGGACGAAATCAAGGCCCTCTATACCAAATGTGACTCGCTGAGCAGTGCCATCCGTGCAACGATGTGCGGCCTCAGTGTTGCTGTCCTCGACCTCGACCTGGTCCAGGGCAAGCATGAAGAAGCGAAGATTCACTACCAAGAGATTAAGACCAAGTACCCCGAGCTTTTCTGAAGCTCGACGACCCCGAAGAAGCCCCGCGCTTCTTGCGGGGTTTCTTTTTTATTACGAGATGTCGGAGGGTTCGAGGGCGACCGGCTCGGCGTCTCGGAACTTGCGGGCAAAGGCTCCCAACACTTCGTACAACTCGGGAGTCTTAAGCAGCCACAGCACCAGCACCGTGACCCCAAGCCCCACTACCCCACCCGCAAACCCCTGTACAAACACGCCCACCGCGGTGTTGATGTTGACGTACAGCCCCGTTAGGCTAAGCACCAAATAGGCACAGCCGCCGCCAATGACCGACGCCGCAAAACTCTGAAACGACAACCGCCACAACCCGCCCCCGCCGAGGAGTTGAAAGTCTTTAGAAAATGCCCACATCGCTATCCAACCCTCGGCTATCGAGCCAAGCGCAAGCCCCAGCGCCAGCGTGAGCACGGTCGTACCCGAGAGGTCCGAGACGCGCAGCAACGACTCAAGAAAATAGCGAAAGAATGGGCTCTCATGAAAGAGGCTTGCAAACACAATAGCGCCGCCCACCGAGACCGCGACGTCGACAAGCGCAAAGTAAAAAGGTTTGCGCGTGTTGCCCGCCGCATAGTACGCGCGAGCTATCAAGAGTGTTGCAGACTGTGCTAACAGCGACACCACCAAGAGCGCCAGCGCCGCAGCCACCAGCCTGGTGGCCGACCAGTCAAACTCGCCGCTGCCGAGTATTACGCGTACCAGCTGCGCGCGCAGCACGATGGTAAGCACAGTTGCGGGGATAGCCCAAAACATCACGTGCCGCAGGGCTGTCTCGACGTGCGACACAAACTCGCGCGTTGACCCGCCGGCAAACAGGCGCGACAGTGTGGGGAATGCCGCCACCGAGTATGACACGCCAATAATAGTAAGCGGCACGGCTTGCAGGTTCCACGCAAACATAAACACCGAGATAGACCCCACCGACAACAGCGAGGCAAACGCGGTTAATACAAACAATGATATTTGGTTAGCGCCAAGCGAGAGCGTGCGCGGTACCGAGAGTGCAAGCACCTCGCGCAGGTAGCGCAAGGACTGCCGCCAGGGCAAATTCGCTGAGGCCTTTTCGGCAGTAAAAAACGGCACCTGCACCATCATGTGCAAAAACGCGCCCACCACCACGCCCCACGCCAGCCCCACCACGCCCATGCGCGGATATAAAAATATGATGCCAAAAATAATCCCAAGGTTGTACAAGAGAGGTGATACCGAGTAGAGCACAAAACGGTTGCGCAGCTGGGTGAGGTTAGACAGTATGTTGCTGCATCCGATGAGTATTGGCTGCAACAAGAGAATGCGCGTCAAAAACACCAGGTGTGCCCCATCGCTTGCAAACAGACCGGGCGCGGCAAGCGCCACAAACGCCGGTGCAAAAATAAATATCACACCGGAGACAAGCGCCATCGTGACAAAAAACCACAGCAGTGCCTGCCGCATAAACGATATAACCAGCCCCGGATGCTCGCGCTCGAGCCGCGACAGCACCGGCAAAAGCGCATACAACGACAACAACGACGCCACGGTCGCAAACAAGAAGTCCGGTATCCGAAACGCCGCGTAGTACAGGTCGAGCGTGTGCCCTGCCCCAAAGGATGCCGCTAACAATCGGTCACGCACCAACGCGAGCAGCTGACTTAAGAGCGCAAAGGCCGCCAACAAGTAGGCGGCCTCGTGCATGCCTCGGATCTCTTTACCGACCGCGGATAGGAAAGCCCGTACCATAGGGCCTACTTTTTGGCAGCGGCCTTTTTGGTACCGTCGTCGAGCGGCTGGCGACCGGCTTGCATGTTAGCAATAGCGGCCTTTACCTCGGCGCTGTCCGGGTTGGTTTGTGCCAAGCGCTCAAAGAGTGTTAGTGCATCTTGGGTGCGACCCTGTGCAGCGTACGAGACAGCCAGGAAGTACTGTGCATTGGCATAGTCGGGCTGGAGCTTGAGCGCCTGTTCGAGCGGTGCAATAGCATCTTTAGCATCCCCGCCCGCGTAGTAGAGCAGGCCCAACTCGAGCCAGATAGACGGTACCCCCGGCGCGGTTTGCACCGCTATTTGCGTGTCTTTGATGGCCGAGGCAAGGTCGTTGCGCGCGATGTCTATTTGAGCCAAAAAGAGTATCGCATCGGTGTAGTCGGGTTTGAGCGTGAGCGACTGCTTAAGCGCATCTTGGACACCCTGCACCGTACCAACCGAGGCCTCGAGCTTGGCAAGCGAGAGCCAGATCAATGGATTAAGCGGGCTAAGTTTGGCGGCGGCAAGGTAGGCGGCTTTTGCGTTTTCGAAAGCGCCTTGGACCTTGTTAGTAGCGAGAAAGTCGTACACCTGCGCAAGCGACAAGTACGAGCGGTAGTCTTGCGGGTCGAGTGCGATAGACTGCTGGCCGATACCGTTGGCGCCGCTTGTCCCAACTATCTTGTTTAACAAGTCTTTAAAGGCTTGTTGCGACTCGGGCTTGGCCGCTGCGGCAAGCGCGGCGAGTTTTGATGCGTCTACCTGGGTCAACAGGCGCAGGTTCTCGGGGGTGGGCTCGATAGCAACCGACCGTGCGGCAAGCGATTGGGCCAAGTCGAGGTTGTTTGCCTGGAGCGCGGCCGTTGATTGCCCTACGTAACTTTCGGCAAGGACGCGGCGCACGCTGGTACCGGCGGTCCACACCACAAGCGCAAACAAGACAATCATAAACGCGGCCGAGAGAGCACGGTTCGAAAGAGCTACACCGCCGCGCCACAGGACACCAATAGCTACGCCTGCAGCGGCAAACGCAAGCAAGAGCACATCTGGGCTCGGGACATACAAGATGATGACGCTCCACAACAGCAGCGCCACGCCGGCGACCGTCCACGAAAGTACGCGGTGCTCTTGGTTGCTACGATTGCGCCACAAACCAAAAAGTACGAGCAGCGCCGGCAGGAGCCACATGATGGCACCAAGCAGGCCGACCGAACTAAACGCCGTCGCAAGTGTTGAAAACCCGACGGTAAAGTCGAGATTCCAGAACTGCGACTGGTTAACCGCCAAAGGTTTGTAGGTAAGCCACGTCAACCCAAACGTGTTGGGGCCGGTACCAAGTGCCGCATTTTTGGCCGAGGCGCCGTGTGCTGCGGTGGTAACGTCGAAGGTCGCCTGCAATGCCGGGCGTATCTCGAGAGAGGTCACCGGGATTACCTTGGATAGCTGCGCGTTAAGCGCCGCCCCAAAAAAGAGGAAGGCCCCCGCAACCACACCCGCCACCAGCGCACCCCAAGCCACCTTGCGCGCCGACAGCCAGCGCACGACCAAGAAGGCAAGCGACACTACCAAGAGCATTGCCCACGCAACATTAAAGTTGACCGCCCCAAGGAGCACCAACACCACCACGAGCAAGGCGGCGCTGAGACGGCGCATAAGCGTAGAGAGGTGGCCGAACTCAAGCTCGATAAGGAGGATAAACGCAAGCACCATGAGCGAGGCGCCAAAATCGTTCCATTTGCCGATGAGATTGACCGAGTGGTCGGTAAACGGCCCCGGCAAGCCGAAGATAAGCACCACACACTGGAAGAGTGCTACAAAACCAAACGTCAAAAATAGGGTGCGCACAAACAGGCGGGCCGACTCGCCGGTGCGAAACAACAACGACCCGAGCAGTGCAGCTACAAAGGCCAGCGTGACAAACAGCAGGGTGTCTGTCTCGATGCCGGTGCCTATAAGACCAACGGCGCGGTTGCTAGACAGCAAAAAGGAGGCCACGTAGGTAATGGGCAAGAGTGCCAACAAAAGCGCGGCACCCGGGACAGGCTCGGCAGCCCCTTGCAAACGGCTCCACAAATAGAGCACCCCCGCCAGTAATAGGCACACCGCAACGACGGTAATTTTGCCCGCCATGAGTGGAAACCACGTTTGCGGCAAAAACAAAACCACAGCCAAAACCACTCCTAGTAAATACGCACGACGAGCCCACAAAATGGATTTCATAGCTCCAAGTATACCCCAGCGCCTTCAAGGGGCTAGGTGTGGATTAAAGGTGGATTACTTGGCCTCAAGTACGCAAAAGCCCCGCGGTAGCGGGGCCCCTACATTCCTAACGCGCGCGTCTGTAAGCGGAATTCTGTCTGAGGCTGCAATTTATCTGGGCCTCGCATCGCTGCGCGGCTCGAGCGGCACTCCTCGCTTGCGCGAGGCACGACCTTGCACTTGGATAGGGATTTAGCCGTTTCAGCCGGACTTAACCGGGTCGTTTCTGTTCGCACCCCTTGCGCCCGTTAGAAGCGCATGACAGGCATTACCTGCTACCTTTTTAACCCTCTTCAATATTACTATTGCAGGGTAAGTGTTCCGACTTTCCTCCCTGCTTTTTAGGGCAGGGTTGCAACCCAACGCGCTGACACTATTGTACCACTAATTTATCCCCCTCGGCAATACTTGCCGCGGCGCCGGCGGCAACCTCGAGCACATACTTGGTGTCGGGGTTTTTTGGATAAAAAACTTGTGGGTACGTGTCTGGCGAGATACTACGATATATCGTAGTGGCTACGTCGTTTGTATCGATAAAAATAATATCGATAGCAAAGTGCATATCCTTCATCCAAAAACCCCAGTTGGCTGGATGGTCAAAAACAAACAGCATCCCCTGCCCTTGTGATAGTGATGCGCGCCCGCTCAACCCCAACTCGCGCGAGCTTTCGGTATCGACAGTCTCGACTTTAAACGCAGTAGTGCCAACAGTAATAGTACGCATAACAGGGATAGGGGCAAAAGAAGTAGAAATAGTATGTGCCTCTTTAGGCCAGAGCACGTAGGCTACTACTACAGCCATAAGTAGCCCTACCACTATAATCGAATATTTCATTTGTCTCTGGTGTGTCTATACCAACGCTGTGCAATGTACACAACAATAAGCACCACGAGCAGCCAAAGCCAGTCTTCATTGACGGCGGTCTTCGGCGGCAGTGTCGGTTGGGATACTGCGATGCGGTCGCCAAGTACCGCAAAGCGAGTAAGGTGCGCAACCGTAAAGCTCGCCGTCCGCCCGGTAAACGTCACGTCGGACACCAGCACCCAATTGTTCGAGCCGGGGTCAAACCAATACACGCCAATGTCGCTGCGGCCTTGCAGCGACTGTGGGACGACAAGCGTAATTTTTAATAGATGATTAAACGAGTGGACGGCATTGCCCTGAGAGTCGACGGCCGTAACATCAAACGCTACACCCCCCATAGCTACGAGGGCGGTTGTGGCGGTAGAGACCGCGAGCGGCCGCGCCGTAATAGAGATAGTCAACGCGCCGGTTGATACATTGCGCGGTATCTCGACGGCCGCCCCCACCCCGCTTACAAACTGCCCGACAACAAGCCCGGTTTGTTGGGGTTCGACCCGCAAAGGTTTGTCGTACGACTCGACGTGGTTTAGGTCGGCACGCAACGCGGGAACAGTTTGGATAATGTCTCTATAAAATTGCGCGATAGGATCCGGGCTGCTAACTGGGGCCGCTGGTACGGCCGTGTCGCCCGCGGACGGCGCGGCGTTGGGGCTGGCAGGCGCTGTTGTCGGCACCGGAAGTGTTGCAGGTACTGGGTGGTTTGTCGCCACGGCAATAGGTCCGCCGGCGGCCGGTGGCGGCGACGGAGGAGGTGTATCCTCCGAGCGCGCCGATGTGGGGCGCCAGTCGGTGGTCACGTTGCATTGCGTACAATCAAACGACACGCGGCCAACCGTGCTCCCCTCGGTGCCTGCAATACCGGTGATTTTGCCCGAGGAGTTGATACTAACGCCCGACATAGACAACCATCCCTTGGTCGCTATCCACGCATAGCCGCCCAAGTGGCCGTCGGATGTGTTGGTGACCCCCTGCCCGGAGTTGGTCGGGCTAAAGTTGATCCAACCTACCGCCGCACTCCATGCATAGCCGGTTACGGCTGTATCGGTAATATGGATGCCGGTATACGTATCTCCGTTTTGGGGCGCAAAGTTTATCCAACCCATATTCTCGCCCCAGGCATACTTAGTTGTGGCAGAGACAGTGCCGTCAGTTTGCGACGCAAAGGCCACGGCCGGTAAGCCCAAGAGGAGCATGGCCGTAAGGAGCGCGGTGCGCATAGGTTAGCGTGTTTTTGTCGAGGTGGCTTGGGTAGCCGGAGCTTTAGTGCCCGAGGCGGCCGAGGAGGCTGTTGACCCTGTCCCCGGAGTAAAAGGACCTACCTGCACTATCTTGTGCGTCGAAGGCCGGTACAGGATGGCTTGTTGCGCCGCCGGGAAGAGCACCAAGTCGTCGCCGTTTTTGGCGTTCTCAAAAAACTTTTGACCTTGGAGTTTGGTGATATCCGATATGGTCGCCAACTGCGCGCCCGAGTCGTCGGCAATATACATGAGCTTTTCGATATCGGTCACGACGGCGCGCGTCTGCTCTTGCGCCTGAGCTTGGGCGTTCGCCGGGCTTTTACTGAGCAGGTTTTGATACTGGTAGTAATAATACCCGAGCGCTATAAGCAAAATAGCGACGGGCACGACGCTAAAGATATTGCGGCGGCAAAATCGCAGCAACCATACAAGCATGCGGACAAAAAATCCCGGCTTGGCTACTGTTGCATAGGCGGCTTGTTGTTGGTCTGTCATAGGTGGTTGTACTTCTACCTCGAGCTCTGTGCGACGACGACGGCGACGCGGCTCTGGTAGAGGGGTGTCCATACAAATAAATAATTACTATCCCGTTAAGTATACCGCACCCCCGTGGGGATAAAAATACCCCGATATTCACACACGGGTGAGGCGTTTGCGCTTGACCCCTTGTGTAATAGGCGGCAAAGGGGCGCACACCAAGGGGGCATACCAGCCGCGAGCGACACCCTGTGCGTAGGTAAAGCTCGGCCCCACCCGTAGCTCGTGTGCCATCGTCTCGGCAAACTGGGTCCAGTCAAGCGGCCCGCGTGGCTCGAGGTAGAGTGTGGCGGCAAGCTCGACCCCACGGCCGTTGTCGCGCTCGGTGTATTGCAACTCAAACTCACCGGTTATGACGGCGGCAAATTGCCGCACGGTGCGGGCCAGTTCGTCGACACGCAATTGACCGCCCTGCACCTTAACAAAGTCGAGATTAGCGCGACCGAGTACCGCAAACGCGTACGCGCGGTGGCGCGCACAGGGCGTTTCGGCGACGCGCACGCGGTCGCCTATTTTGTAGCGGATGAGCGGCGAAGCGACCGCCGGATGCGGAGTCGACACCAGCAGGTCGCCCTCGGCACCCGGTGCCCACGGGACATCGGTACCGTCGGTTGGGTCGACTATATCGAGATGCATGTCCGTATTGGCATGATAGTACTGCTCGGGTGCCTCGGGAGTGACCGCGTTGCACGGCACCCCAATAGGGTTGCCCTCGACCTCGCTCGCCGCATACCGGCCAAGTAATACCGCCTGTGGGAAGGTGCGCGACAAATACGCAACGTGCGGGCCAATGTCGCCACCGCCAAGCATTAAAAAGCGGATATTGGCGGCAGCCCCGCACCGTGCCATCTCATCACCCACCGAGCGCAATTGCGGCTCGAGGATAAACAACGTGTCGGCACCGGCCGCTTGGGCGAGCGCCGCCGTTACCTTTGGCGCGCGCGGGTCGATAATAAGGATAGGCACCGGCGAGCCGGCACGCGCCAAGTACTGCTCGAGCCGCAGATAATTTTGGTCAACACACACAATAGGTTTGCTAAAACGATACCACTCGTCTAAAAAGTCGTAGCTACGCACCGTGAACCCCAGTGCCGTAAGAAACGGCGGTCGCCCGCTGGTGCCCGAGGTCGCCACAATGCGTTCGACCTCGGCAAGCGGCACTACACATCGCTCACGATACGAAAAGCGGCCGAGCTGCTCGCGCGTAACGGGCGGCAGGGCCTGCCACTGCGCCCACGTACTGATGTGCAGGTGCGTGCAGCGCGCGACAAGATCGACAAGAGGTTGGGGTAGGTTCATACGCATCGGTAAATTGTTTCGCCGCACGTGCAGGTGCCTGTGGCCTCGGTCGCGAGCGGCTCGACCGCGGCAGGCATTGGCACGGTATGAAAGAGAGCTTCTTTGCGCGCGATAAGCACCTCGCATTGTGCCAAGCACGCCACGCCCGGGATAGCGTGGACCTCTTGGGCGACCTGGATATACGGCGCCAATAAAGCCATCGGCAAAGGCCGCACCTCCCCACCCCGATGAAGGAGCACCCATGCACGCGGCGCGACCCCATGAAGCTTGAGGGCGTCGATAATTTGTTGAGCATCGCATGCCTCGGCCATAACCGTATCAACAGCCGCTTCGGCTGCTACCACGGCCGCCAGAGTAAGGTTGCCCATCGAACCTAAAAAAAACGGCACCTTGAGTACCCGACACGCGCCGTGTAACCCCGGGAGCAGCTGCCAAAAAAGCGGCACCAGTGTCAGCACTACCACAGACTTGAGCACCCGAAGAGCGCGGGTACCCGAGCTCCACTCCGGCCGGTCGGAAAGGACGACAACGTCTGTTGCGTCTTTGTCGAACGAAGCCGGAGCGTAGTGGTGCAACATAGTTAGGGGCGCTTTTTTTGTATGGCACTCCCCCTCAACATCATGGCGAGCATTTGTGCCGGCGAGTAGGTACTTTCAAGCGCGCTGTACGGGACCAACCCAAACTGGGTAATGGTGAAATAGTACGGCGTCGTTAACACCAGCGGCTGGGGCGACACACTTAGGTTGTAGGTCAGCATAAGAAGCGGCAAGTAACTGCGCGCCAAAAAGAGCGTTGCCAAGGGCAACTTTTCGTTATTGGCGGCATACACCGCGGCGGCGTCTTCGTTAGCGATAGCATCTTCTATCAGCTCGTCAAAACGAGCGCCGTGCTCGTGGGCAATAAGGAGCGTACGCTCGGTAGCATAGACCGTGGCCGTGCCTTGCCGAGCCGCAAGCGCACGCTCGCCAACATGTACCAGCTCGCTGCCGGCGCTCGCCGTGCGGGCCACGAGGTCAGGTTCGGTTATGACCGGCGAACGGACGCCAAAGCGATGCGCCAGCGTGTCGAGTGTTATCGCGCGCACCAGGTCGTTGCCCGATGCCAAACACATGTACAAATTAGATGCCGACTGATAGACGTACGGCACGGCGGCCTTTAGCTCGGGCGTGTAGCGCGCGTCGGTCGGATGTTTGGCCGAATCATAAAAATAAATATCGTTGAGCAACCCCAACGAGTACGCGGTCGAGCTGCCTTGCGGTATTTGCATAGACAAGTAGTACACCGGATCAAATTGCGCAAAGCAGGGGCTCCCCGTAAGCGCCACCACCTTGCCAACCGTCGCCTCCGAACTGCCGCGCATGTACTTTGTAAGCAAAGCGCGGTTAGTCTCGACCTGTGACGGTAAGGCGGCCGCAACCGATGCGGTGGTCGTGCCCGCCGCGAGCTTTGCTAAGGTGTCCTGCAACGACGGACACCCGTCGCCTACCCGATCAAAACAAGCATCACGCCGGTCGACTGCGGCAGAGGCCCAGGCAAGAGTCTTGCGGTACTCGGCGAGGCTCGCGGTGTAATCGGACAGGGTGGTCTCTCCGTCAAAAAATGCGAGGCCCTTCTTTACTCCGGTGTCTTGCGTATCTAAAAAGTTGAGCAAGTCGTCTACATAGCTCTGGCCTCCCCGCACTGTTGTGCGCAGACTTTGCTCGTAAGCACGGAGACGAGTGTCCGACGGTGCAGCAACAAAATCCTGCCGCGCCCGCTCGGTGTCGGCCGCGGCGCGCAAAAAATCAATCGGAAAGAGTTTAGTAATGTAGAGCGCCTGGCTGGGGTCGTACGATGCCCCGAGCGAGGATTGAAAGTTTTCTAAATCATCAACACTTTGCACCAACTTGTCGGGCTCAGTCCCCTCGAGCCCGTACAAAGGGTCAAGTCGGCTGAGTACCGCGGCATAGGCAATACGCAACACCGGCAGTGGTGTGCTGTCGCCAACCGTATAGGTAATGCCGTTATATACCACCTCGGGCACCACAAAGTCGGCAAGTTCGCGCACCAGGCGTGCGCGCTCTTCTGCCTGCGCGTAGCGGTCATAGCCCACCCACACGCCGCCCCCAACTATCACCACCGCAACCACTACCAACCCGAGACGCAATAGTCTCACGATTTATTCGACAAAGTCGCCGCAGCTTGCAAAATAGACACCGTTTTTTTCTTGCACGGTACACACCGGAGCGGCGGCGAGCGCCACCTTGCTGCTGTGCAGAGTTGCCATGAGAGCACCCGGATTGTGCGCGATTTTAACTACGCCTGCGGCACCGGCGACCAACGCTACCGAAAAGAGCGATGCGAGTTGTATGAGTCGGTTCATAAGTATCAAGGTTACAGTAAGTATAAAGCTTGTATCTCACTCGGCGCAAGAGCCCGGTTATACACACGTACGTCGTCTATAAGCCCTTGATAATAGTCGCCCCCAGCAATATTGCGCCCAATCTCATACTGGTTGAGGACCGTATATAAAGAAGGGCGGACGTTGCTGTTGTCCGGATAATGCCCGCTTGCAAATGTCGTGTTAACAAACAAGTTAGAGTGGGACCCGTCATACTCGGCAACAAGCAATGTCCATTGATGCACCGGGAGCGTTACCGTCACATCATAATCATCACCCCAACCAAAGACACGCACCTTTTGTACCCCCTCGATGTTTATAAGCCCGATACCAAACGCTTGGTCTGTGTCGGCTGTGCCGTAATTAAACAACACTCCGGCTTCGTTAGTGGCCGGCAATTGGTCGGGCTTGACCCACACACTCACCGTACGCGGATGATTGCCGCTTAGCAACGACGCGTCGCCGCCGGCAATATAATTGCTGCCGTTAAACCGCAGCGCCTGGCCGTCCTTGCCGGCCGCGACGCTCGATTTCGAAAAGCCGACGAGCGCGCCATTGTGCCCCGACACCGAACTGTCGGTGACGCTTGGCGCAGCCCAATTAATGTCGCCGCCGTCAAAACTCCAGTGGCCGACAAGCCCCGAGGTAAAGCGCGCGTTTGTCGAGTCATTGAGAGTTGTCTGCACAAAGGAGGCGAGCTTTTTAATTTCGGCGGCCGAGAGCGCGCGGTTGTAGATGCGCACGTCGTCCATGTACCCGTTGAGATTATTGCCGTTGTCGTGGCCGCCCAGCTGCACATACGGACTCGATGCCGGCGATATGTTAGTGGCAGCACTTACCAAGACGCCGTTTTTATACAGACTCAAGGTGCCGCCGTTGAGGTCGGGGTCGTACGTTACCGCCACGTGGTACCACACACCCGGCGTCAGCCCCACCGAGTCTTGAACAATATCCCATGTCCCTTGATTACCGGCGCTCAATTTGCACCCAAAGGAATCTGGCGCCCAAAAGGCCGTCCCGCTGTCGTCGACACTCGAGATAAAGTTGTTGGCACCGACACACGAACTTAGCTTGACCCACGCCGCTTTGGTGTACGAGCGCGGCAGCGGCAGCGTGGTGGCGATAAGCGTGCCGCCGTTAAAGTAGAGTGCTTTATTTATTTTGCCCGTAGCCGGAGCAAAAATGCCCCCCAATGTACCGTCGTATCCATTGCCGCTTTTGTCCCTGATAGGCGTCGACGCATCGTCGAGCGGCCAGTACGCCACCAACCCATCAGTCGAGACACTGTTAACCTGCGCGGCGGTCGCGGGCTTTTCGGACACAATATCCAACCCGTATTTAGTTTTAAGATACTGCTCGAGCCGTACCCGCTCGACTTGCGTCAGCGGGTGGTCGTAGGCCAGCACCTCGCTCACCTCCATACCCGAGCGCTCGCCGTTAAAAGCGCCGCTGTTGAGTCCTAACCCCACCGGCCCCTCAAAGGCCGTGCTCGATTGCGCAACGAGCCGGCCGTTAACATAAAAGGTGCCATGCGCCTGCGCGCGACTGCCGGTACCTTCATACAGCCGCCACTGCGTGTCGGCCGCATCGCTCACTAAATGGATGTCGTTGTTGTAGTATGCCGAGTTGACATACGTGCCCCATGTACCCAAGAGCCAATTATTGCTGCCGCCTTGCAGCGTGCGGCCGTTGGTCGTGCCGAGCAGTCTTGTGACGTAGAGTATGGTCCAACTCGAGTTGAGGTTGAGCCCGGTGTTTTGCAGCGATTGGCTCGTACTAAACATCAGCGACGGCAGGCCGCCCAACTCGCCGGTGTGATAGGTCGGCCCCGAATCGCCGGGGTGCGGCGTAAACGAGTTGTTGTGTCCGCTTGAGTCGTCCCACGCCGTGAGCTCGGAGCCGTCGGAGAGACCCGGGATTTCGTCCGCCCGCAGCCACAGCCGGAGCCCCGGGATTGAGGCCGGCACCGGCACGCTGTAAAGCGTTTGGATGTCCCGCGGCGACAGAACGCGGTTGTATACACGTACGTCGTCGATCGTGCCCGTAAAGTTGGCTGCCCCGTCAAATCCGCCACCAATGCGCGCCGAAGCATTTGAGGTAAGCGACGTGCCAATCGCCCCCGTGCCGCTGCCGTCGGGCGCGCCGTTGACGTAGAGTGTAATCGCGCCGGTGCTTTTTTGGCGCGTCGCGCATCCCAACACCCATAGCCCGGTGTTGACGGTACTCTGACCACTAAAACTAAAGTCTCCTTGGCTTACGCTGCCGTCACCAAACATCAGCCTGCCGTTGGAGTCGAGTCCCAAACTAAAATCTTGTGCAAGCCCCGGCTGCTCCGAGTCGTAAATCGCCATGCTCTGCCAGTGGTTCGTGTAGATGCCACGGCTGGTCGTTTTAAACCACGCACAAATAGTAAAGTCGTCCTGCACGATGCGCGTCGTGTCAAAGGTGGTACCCCCCGAAAATAAGTACCCCTGCCCCAGCGGCCCGCCGACCGTCGTGCCGGCCGAACCGACCAAGGTTGCGTCGGCGCCGCCCGCCACATCGTGGAGCGTCGACCCGCTAAAGTCGACATGGTCCATGGTGTAGTGGTCGACCAAGCCGGTTGTTATGTCTCCTTGGTTTGAGCGCAAGACCCCCATCACGACCGATGCCGATGCCGCCGAGATGATTAAAAAGCTCGCGACAATGAGCGGGAGAAATTGCCAAAAGCGCTTCATATATTAATTGGCCGGTGTGGCGTCGGGAGAGGTGCTTGCAGAGTCTGTGTCAGTAGGCGCGACAGGTGGCGTCGAAGACGCTTCGGTATCGGCCGGCGTAGAGCTTGCCGAGTCGTCGGTGCCAGAGGTTGAGTCGCTCGAGGTCGCCGCACCGCTTGGTGCCGCAGGGGTCGACGACGAGCCCGCCGCCTGCAAGAGTGCCTTGAGCTGATCTTGTGTCACGCAGGTGTCGCCGACGCACAACTTTTGTGTGTCGACCTCTTTGGAGGTAAAGCGTTCGGCAAATCCTTGGATCGTAGCCGTGAGCTCTTGCACCGCCTTGACGACCACCGCGAGTATGCCGATTTGGTTGACCGACTGCGGTTTGCCGTCGAGCCCGTACTGCGCAAGTTCGGGGCTGGTCGACGCGAGCGCCTCGGCGATAAAGCCCCAATGCGTCGTCGATGCCGTGTCGCTGTTGTATACAAACGACGACGGCGAAAGCTCCATAATGGTCGAAGTGCCGGAAATATCGAGGCCTTCTATATTGTGTTTGTAGCGCTCGGAGGACAGCGTACAGTCTTGTACGCCCGAGTTAACGACGACTTCGCCCGAAGCCGTTAGACACAGCGCCGCGCCGCTCATGCCGGTCTCTGTCGACAGGCCGCTCATAGCCACGGTGCCTTGGACCGCAAAGGTAGTCCACGGCGAGGTGGTGCCGATACCGACATTGCCGCCGACATACGACATCGCGCCCGTGCCACCGGCATTACTCCACTCGAAGGCGCCGCCGTAGCCGACATCAGACCATCCGCCCGTCGAACCGCCGTAGGTCAAGCGCATGTTGAGGTCCATGTCGTCATGCGCCGATACCGAGCCGCTCGGGCCCGAGTAGTGCTTGCCGCCGGCGTACACACCGCCCGAGCCGGGATAATTTTGCGTCGTGTCGAAATATAGATTGTTGTTGCCGACCGCGGTAAATTCGATGTAGTAGCTCGTGTTTGCCTTTAGCATCACCGCCCAGTTGTTAAAGGTCCACGTGCCGTCGACAAAGGTAAACTCGGTGGCGTCGCTGTCGGACACCGCATTGTCCGACACACCCAAGAGCTTGCCGTTGGGCGCGTCGTACACTTTGGCCACCACCGAGTCGGGCGCCGTGCGTATTGCAAAGGAGCCTTCGATTTGCGTGAGTCGCCCGGCGGCGGTCGTGGTGTATGTTTGACCCTCGGCCGGGCCGTCATACACAGCCTGATCGGCGGCCAAAGTGCCGATGGTCTCGACGGTGCCCGGTGTCGAGGTTGCAAAGTATTGCAGCGTCGAGCTTGCGGTGTTAAAGATAAGCCCGCCGGTCTGCGGCAAACTAATCGCGTCGCGCTCGAGGTTGTCCATGCGTGGCAACAATGCAAACGAGGTGGTCGACTCGACGTCGAGTACCGCCACCGGCGTGGTGGTGCCGATGCCCACACGCAGGTTGCCCACGGTGCCGTCGCCGTTTGACTCGCCGTACACCGTGAGCACTTCGGCACCGCCGATCATGGCCGAGTAACCCTCTTCGGTGCCGGCGGGGGCGGCCGATACCGGCAGGTCTACCCACTGCACCATGCCCGCATCAAGCGGGAAGTTAAGCGCACCGATAGAGAGGTTGCTGATGGCGGTCACGCCCGAGCCCGAGTCGTAGCTCACCGCGCCGTTGCCAATAGAGACGTTGCCGCCGATAGAGACACTGCCACTGTTGTAGGCGATGTTACCCATACCGTCGTCGGTCCACTGCAGGGTGCCTGCGCCAAAATTGGTCCACGTGCCGCCACTGTTTTTAAACTGCATGGTGCCGCCGGTGTCGCGAATGCCGTAGCCGCCACTCCCGACACCGGAGCCGTCTGCATTAAAGTTGATGTAGTGGTTGTAACCCGATATTGCTACGTCGCCGTTGACATCGAGCAATGCGTGCGGGTTGCTGGTACCGATACCCACGCGGTTGTTGTACGCATCCATGTACATGATGAGGCTAGTATCCTGCGCGTTGTGGTTGCCAAACGGTATACTCCCCCAGAAGGACATCGAGCCGCCAAACCCGCCGTCGATAATCCATTGATAGTCTGTGCTGTTGCCGCCACCGGTTTGGGTCGGGTACATAAAGAGCCCTTCGTTGGCGTTGGTGGCGAGCGTCGGGACATTGTTCATCCAATAGGTACCCGAACCAAAACGCAGTGCGCCGCTCGCCGCAAAGGTACCACTGACATCGAGCTGCGCGTCGGGGTTGTCGGTGCCGATACCCACGAGGCCGTTAACAAAGGTGGCGGCCATATTTTTTTGGCTTATGCCGGCGATGTTGATAGCCTCGATGCCGTCGCTATCGTTGTACACAAAGGCTTTGCCGTTTTGGCTTATGTTCGGCTCGCTGGCGCAACTACTCGGCGAGTGGTAGGTGTCGACGCGTACCGGGCTCGAGGGGTCGGTCAGGTCGAGTACGTCTATTTGGCAGTCGTCGGGGACATACAGATGACCCTGGTAGAACATACTCTTAGTGAGAGTGCCCAAGGAGCTATCGGGATAAAACGTGGTGATAGCGCTCGGGCTCGCCGGGTTGGCCACGCTGACAATCTCAAGGTTGCCGCCGTTGTTTCTTTGGAAGAGGTACTGCCCCGACACGCTAAAGTCGCCGCTCGCGCCCGAGCCGCCGGTCCAAGTCGACAGTGGTGCCATGTCTGTTGGGTCGTGCACATCGATAAGCTCGATTTGATTGTCCTGGTTGTAGACATAGGCCACCGTACCCTGGACCGCAATACGGAAGCTGGTAGAGAGCCCGTCCCCGCTCACGCTGGCGTAGTTGCCCAAGTAGCTGGGGTTAGACGGGTCAGAGATATCAAACGCCTCGAGCTGATTGTTGCCTGTGTCTATCGCAAACAGCCGGTTGCCCACAATAACCGGCCAGACCAAGTGACCACTATCTCCGGTATCGTTGGCCGCTATCGTGCTGGTGGCTATCGGGTGCGCCTTGTCCGCAGTGTCATACAGGCGCAGACCGCTGCCGTCGCTCGCCGTCGCGGCAAGCAGGTCGCCCTGCACGTCGATTTGACTGAAGTTTTTGTCGGTGATAACCGCCACACGCTGCGGGCGTGCCGTGTCGCGCTCGTCGATTATCTCGATGGCGCTGTTGTTGTTAAGCGCGTAGACATAGTCGCCGTCGACCATGTAGTTGCTGCTGAGGTCGGTGCTCGGCGACTGGTACTGCCCGAGCGTCGTCACCGTACTGCCGCCCTCGCCCACTACCGACAGCGCCGCGCCGGGGTTCGTGGTGCCGACGCCCACGTGCCCGCCGGTAAAGGTTGCAGCCACCGGCGGCTTGGGGCTTGAGGCATCGATAATCTCGAGATTATTATTGTCGTCGATCGAGTACAGGTTGTTGCCGATAATCGCCGCATAGTTGAGGCTGCCGGTCGGCGAGGCATAGGTGCCCACATAACTCATCTGCACCGGGTTAGAGATGTCTACGATTTCAAATGCATTGTTGCAGGTCAAAACAAAAGCGTACGAACCGTGGATAACGGGCGGCGTACCGGTCGTGATACACGCATTGGTCGTATTGTAGATGCCAACCTGTTGGAGGTCGCCGTTACTGTTACTGTGGAGCGACATGAGTTGACCGTAGTTGTTGGTGGCGTATACATAATTGCCTGAGAGAGCGATCTTAAAGATCGGCGCCAAGCCCTCGAAGGAGGTAATGTTCGACATATTGACAAGGTTTACCACTTCAATTTGATGGTTGCTGTTGACGCCATAGGCCATCTCGTGCGCAAAATCAAACTGCACCTGCTCGAGCGCATGGCTCGCCACATACGTAGAGTCGTAGGCGACCGACGTCCCGTCGGACGGGTCGGCATACAGCTTCTCGAGGTTGCCGGCAGCATCGATCGCGTAGATAGTCGACGATGCCGTCGTGCTGGCCTCAACCCCCGCCACCGAAACGAGCGGCACATCGCCCGCTGTCTCCGACCCAAACTGCGGGTTGGTCGGGTCGGTAATATCGACCGCCTCGAGGTTGCCGTTGGTGTTTGCTCCATACGCCGTGGTGCCCGCCACATACGGGTCGCTAAACGGCGAGTTGACCGAGCTGTAGCGGCCTTTTATAACGGGGCTGTTGGGGTTGGTCACATCGATAATCTCGAACCCGTCGCCATCGGTGCCAAAGAGCGCCAATTGCCGACCGGTAACCGTGGTGGCGGTGCTCGGTACTTGGAGGCCTTCGGTCGAGCGGTAGGTCGCTGTGTAGCGTGCGCCGTTGGTGCCGCCATTGCCAAATACCTGCAGCAGCGAGTGGATAGCCGCCGGCCCTTGCGCGGTCAAGCCGCCCACACTGAGTGCGCCGGCAATCGATCCGCTTTGTGCCGAGAAGTTGCCCGTCACCGACAGACTGCCGGCCTTGATGCCGCCGGCCTCGAGTTGTTGGATATAGCTGCCGCCAAGGTCGAGCACATAGACCGAGCCGCTGTCCATCTGGGTGGCAAAGAGGTAGCGGCCCTCAATAGCCATGTCTCCCAGCGCGACCTTTTCGTTACTGGTGCCGACAAGTTGCGGGTTGGTCGGGTCGGAGATGTCGACAAGCGAGAGACCGTTGTCGCCGGTAACGTAGGCAAGTTTGCCCTGTATCGCCACAAAGTTGGCGCCGTCTTGTGCTATTGGAAGCGTCGCGACTGTGTGCGGCGCGGTCGGGTCGGCAATGTCGACCACAACTAATTGTCCGCCGCTATCACTCATGCCAAGCGTCACATAGGCATAGCGACTATCGAGTGTCACGCCGTACGGCCCGCCCGCTATATCATCATGACCCACGATGTGCGGCGCACTCGGGTCAGAGACATCGACGACATCGAGCCCTTTTTGGTCGGTGTTGGTGATATAGACATATTTGCCGCGCACCGCAAGCTGCTCGGGGCTGCCGTTGTTCCCCATGCGGCTGGCGATGGTCGGGTGCTTGGGGTCGCCGATGTTGATAATCACGAGCCCTTGGTCCTCGTCGGCCACGTAAGCATATTGGCCTTGCACGACCACATGGTCGGGCGAATTTGAGCCGCCCAAGTCGCCAAACTCGACCGAAGAGATTATCGCGGGCTTGGCGCGGTTGGAGATATCGACCACGTACAGCCGGCTCTCTTCCTCGGAGGTGACATAGGCGTATGAGCCCTGCACGGCGACATCCTCGGGCACCTCGGTCGGGCCGCCACTTTGTCCAAACCCCGAGAGTGTCGCAACGGTTTGCGGATGCAAGGGGTTGCTGAGTGAGAGTACCGACAGCGTGCCGCTTTCGCCATTGGCGACATAGCCCCACCCGCCCGCAACGGTCATACCCCACGGCGTTTGCCCGACACTGGTCGAAGCGAGTGTCATCGGCGTGGTCGAACCGAGTAGGTTGAGCGAGAGCGGCGAGGCAAGCGAGCCCACCTCGACCAGGCCGCCTGTCTGTCCGCCGTATACGACGTTAAACTGCAGGTCGTTGCCGGGTTGCGGCGTGAGCGAACCGTGGTACGGGCCGTCATACATATTGCCGCCGGCATACGCGTCGCCGTCCGCCTCAAAGAGCATGATGTCGTTGTTCGAGAGCGACACAAACTCGACATCATAGGTATGGCCCGCCTGCAACATGAGACGCGACGCGTTAAAGGTCCACGTCGTGTCTGCCGGCGCGCCATACATATACGGAGCAACTTGCGGGGCATCGGCCTGGGCAAGCAGCGTACCGTTGTTATCATCGTAGATCTTTACTATCACCTGACCATCGTGGTCGACATCGAACATGCGAATGAGTGCCTCGACCGACTGCAACATGCCGTTGTGGGCGGGAGTAATAGTTTGCCCCACAATGACCGCGTGGTCGGTCGTCCCGTCTACAAAAGCCCCGGTACCATCGGTGTACTGTGTCGTAGTGCCAAGCGTCGTGGTAAGCATGCTGCCGCTGAGACTGAGGTTGCCTCCGCCGCCCGAGCCCATGTCGGTCCAGTCGCCGCCCTCGTTTTTAAACTGCATGGCGCCGTTGTGGATACGGATACCGTAGCCTTCGGCACCGGTTAACTCGCCCGGCGCTTCGCCAAAATTAATGTAGTTGTCGCCCGTGTTGGTCAGGTGGATGCCACCGTTTGCAATCGTCAATTTTGCGTCGGGGGTGCGCGTGCCGATACCCATAAGACCGTCCTGGGTCAGCGACAAATTGTTCATGTCGTCCCCCTTTTCAAAAACAAGCGTGCCGTCGTTCGTAAGGAACTCTCCAAAGCCGATGTTAGAGCCGGCCGCGTCGTTAACAAACGCAATGCCCCACGGCGTGCCGTCTTGAGTATGGATAGCCAACAAGGTCGGGTCGCCAAAGAAGTTGCCCGAACCTTGCCCGCTAATTTCGAGCTGCGCCTGCGGTTGGCTGGTGCCGATGCCCACATTGCCGTTCATAAACAATGCCGCGAGCGATTGCGCCGACGTCGAGAAGCCCTCGAGCGTGCCAAACTCGCCCACAAAGAGGTTGCCACTGCCGTCGGTGGCAATCGCGCGATTGTAGGAACTTTGTGTCGGGCTGTGTCCCACCACCACCGGATGGGTAGGTTTAGAAACGTTAATAGCGTATACACTGTCGAGGTCGCCGTCGGACACATAGACCGTGCTGCCGACAACAACCATACCGGTGTACTCGCGGTCTATACCTATATCGGCATACCCGACCGGCACCGGGTTCGTTGGGTCGGAGGTATCGAGCACGACAAAACTCTTGCCGTCGCTGGTGTTGCGGGTCGTGTAGGCATAGCCGTTACCAACCGCTATACCGCCGCCCCCGATGTCACCCGGAGCGTATGCGCCGGTACTAACCGGGCTGGTTAGATTTGATACATCTATCACCTGCACCCGGCCCCACTCCGAGACATAGGCATAATTTCCGTCGGCACTTAGCTTGACATGATACGGCGTCCCACTCAACGACGCATAGCCGAGGAACGGGTTGTCCGAACCGCCGACAAGCACGGCCAGATCGTAGGTCTCGATAACAGACGCGTCGTTAACCACATAGGCGATATTGCCGTATGTTGTGATGCCGCGTATCTGCTCGCCGGTGTAGACCTCGTTTTGATATGTGGGATTTGTCGGGTCGGTTATAGCGTAGGCTTTAAGATAGCGGCCGTCACCCACCAAGAGCAGCGAGCCGACAATAGCAACCGCTTTGATAGAATCCGTCGCGGTGATAGTGCTTTGCCACTGGAGCGTAGTACCACTGGTGGTCCAAATCGTGACCGTGCCGTCCTCGGCCGCTGCCAACACCCCATCGCCCCAGGCCATATCTACAATGTTGCCGGTCGAAGTTGCGCTCGCACTGGTGAGCGTGACCACTTGGTCGTTAGAGCTCCCTACCACGTCGAGCCCGGCACGCATGGTGGTGGTGCCTACCCCGATGCGCTCAAAGCTGCTCTGGCCCATTGCCGAGATGCCGCCGTTTGCCAAGACACTGCCGCCGACCGACACCCCGTTTTGGAAGAGGCCGCTTTGAGCGCTCAGTGCGTGCTCGATGGTAAGCGATGTTGTTTTGATCCCGCCGGCGGCAAGATTTTGGATATACGAGCTACCAAGGTCCACGGTTAACAAAGCGCCACCAATGCCTTCAACCAGCGCGTAGCCCCACTGCCCGTCGGTGTCAAAATTAACCACATACGTGCCCGAGAGCGCGGTACTGACAAAGACGGGCGACGTCGGATCTGATATATCAAAGACATCCAAACCGTTAGAGGTGCTCACATACGCGCGCTTGCCTTCAATTTTTACAAACCCCGGATAGTTGTCTGTCTCGACCGAGGTGACAAAACTGAGCGACGACGGATCGGCGGCATCAATGACCGTCAGCTCGCCGGAGTTGTTGCTGGCCACATACAAGTAGCGGCCGGCCATATCGAGTCCGTACGCAGAAGCCACCGATATGCCGCCAACAATAGCGGGGTGCGCCGGGTCGGCAACATTAATGGCATACACATCATTGGTGGTTACGTCCGAGACATACACGTACGAGCCTTGCACCGTCAACGGATCGGCGCCCGGCAGCTTAAGAAAGCCGGTGAGCGTAATGTTTAGAGGATTTTGTATGTTAAGCACCGCGAGCCCGGCGTTAGGCGCGGTTACATACGCATAAGAGCCCTCGACTTTGATATGGTCGGGCCCGTTGCCCAAACTTGAAAAGTCGTACGACCCCACCACCGAGACATTTTCGGCATTTGATATGTCGACAACATACAGTCGTTCGTTACCTTCGCTGGTCACATAGGCATAGTGCCCGGCCACGGCGATGTCCTCGGGCGAGTCGTAGTCGCTCCCCAACCCGGTAATCACATCGACGACCACCGGACTGTTGTGGTTGGTGATATCGGTCACGGTAAACGACCCGCTGTTTGAGTTGACGCTGTAAGCATAGTGGCCCTGTATCGCCACCGCGGTCGGCCAATCGCCGTAGGTAGAAGTGCCGCTGATAACCGGCGGCGTTGTTGTGCCGATAAGAGTAAGCGCTGTTGTTGATGAAATACTTCCGGTACCCGAGCCCATATCGGTCCAGTCGCCGCTCTCGTTTCTAAACTGCATCACCCCGTTGTGCATGCGGATACCGTAGCCGCCGTTGCCTATCGTATCGCCCGCGTAGTTGGTCGTGCTGTTAAAGTTGAGATACGCATCGCCGTCGGCGATAAGTCGCGCCGACCCGGCCACGTCGAGCTTGGCGGCGGGCGTGCTTGTGCCGATGCCTACTTCGCCCGAGGCGTTGAGGTGCATGATGACCGATGCTGCACTTGCGTTGTGACAGTCGCTAGCACAGCTATTGCCATAAAAGGACAACGAGTCGGTCGAGTCGTCGTCGATATAGTAGCGCCAGTCGGTGTTGCTGTTGACATTAACCGGGTAAAGAAAGAGTCCGTCGGTTATGTCGGATGATTTGGTCGGCAAGCCGCTCAGCGTGTAAGTGCCCGAGCCAAAGCGTGTGCTGCCGTCGCTCTCGGCCACCCAGCCGCTCGGAGCAGAGAAGTCGCTCCACGTGCCGCCCGCGTTTTTGTATTGTATGGTCCCGCTGTTGTCACGGAAGCCGTAGCCGTTTTGGCCCACACCGGAGTTGTCGGCATTAAAGTTAAAGTAGCGGTTGTAGCCCGAGAGAGCGACATTGCCGTTGACGTCGAGTGTGGCGTGCGGAGTATTTGTACCGATGCCGACCAGGCCATCCTCAAAGGTGGCCGCACTGCTGGGGTGCGGCACACTCGAGATGTCGGCAACTTCGAGCTGGTCGTTGCCGTTTATTACGTACAACTTGTTAGAGTCCACAAAAGCATTCCCTGCGCAGTTGCTGGGCCCCTTGTACACCGACACCAACCGCGGATTATACTGGTCGTTAACATCGACGACTTCAATCGAGCAGTCGTTATCGGGGATGTAAAGGAAGCGGTTTTCCTCCTCGGCACCGGACCGGATAAACAGATTGGTCGGCACATCGTAGGTTGAGCGATAGACAGGACTACTCGGGGTTTGGAGATCGGCTATCTCGATGTTGTAGCTGCTGTTTTGGATATACAGCACCCCATCGGCCGCAAAGAAAGAGCGTACGATGCCCGTATGCGGGCTGTAGGTACCCTCGTCGGTTGGGGCCGACGGCGTGGAGGCGTCTATAATATCTATATCTTCGTCAGTTGTGCGCACGTAGACCCACGTGCCTTGAGCACTAATAACATTGTTGTAATCAAGGCCGGTCGACGCAGTAAACGCGTCGTCTAGTGTAATGTTTGAAGGATCGGAGATGTTAAAGATCTCAAGATTCCCCGCCGTATCAACCGCGTATAGGTGCGACCCGCTGATAGTAAAGTAATTAAACGTCGAGCCCTCTTGACCCACCAGCGAGGTCAGGTAGGTTGGGGCCGATTTGTTGGTAACATCTACAACCTCGATAGAGCCGTCGCTGTTATTGACCGCATACAGTGCGTTGCCGGCAGCCATAGGCACGCGCAGCGATCCCGTCGTCGAGGCATAAGTTGCATCAAGTACCGGGTGCGTCGGGTCGGTCTCGTCGATTATCTCTATCGCGCCGTTATCGTTTTCGCTATACGCAATCGAGTTGAGTACAAAGGGAGTATTAAGATAGTTAGTGGGCGAGATGTAGTGTGATTTGAACACGGGCACATTGCCGCCGGTGCCTACTACCGACAGCGCCGCATCGGGCGACAGCGTGCCCACCCCCACGCGCCCGCCGGTAAAGGTCGCGGCAATGGGCACGTGCGGGTTGCTGATGTCGATGGCCTCTAATTGGTTGTTGTTGTTCTCTGTGTACAAGTACCCATTGTCAATAAAAGGAGAGCCGTTCAACCAGCCGCTCGCCGAGGCGTAAGTAGTTACAAAGGTGGGTGCTGCAGGGTTGCTGATATCAATGGCTTCGAGCTGGCTGTTGTTGTTCTCGGCATAGGCATAGGCCCCCGACACGGTCGGTGCGTCTATCCATGACGACGGCGAGCTGTAGGTGGCCACCAGGGTCGGGCTGGTGAGGTCATGGATATCGACCACCTCAAAGTTGTTAAAGTTTTCGTACAAATAATTACCCGAGATTGTGTAGTGATAGGCCCACCCTTGTGCCGAGTGGTAGTTCGACTTCCACACCGGCGCGGTCGGGTCGGTGACGTCAAATATCTCGACGTCACCGTTGTAGTCGGCCACAAAGAGCCGGTTGCCGCTCGCGTGCGGAGGATTCCAAAAAGGTCCGTCATCTGAGTGCGCATGGATCACAGCGTCGACCTGCGGAGACGCCGGGTTTGATACATTAACCGCCTCGATGTAACCGTTGTCGTTTTTAAGATACACTTCGCCTCCCCACGCGGCACCTTGGTATACGTGGTCGGCGCTGGTTGAGTAGTAGGTGCCCGTCTCTACCGGGTGGGTCGGGTCGGACACATCGATAATCTCGAGGTGATACCGACCGTCATAGCCAATGAGATACACCGTGCTCCCAAACGAGAAGGACTGGTTAATCCACGACGAGCCGGTTTGGTAACTCGCCACCCTTACCGGGTGCGCGCGATTGGTGATGTCTACGACATCAAAACCCCTGTTGTTGTTTTGTACATACAAATAGTTGGTGGATGAGCCGATCACATTGCCCGCCCAACCGGTTGGTGAGCTGTAGGTCGACGAAAATTTGAGACCATCGTTGCCTCCGGGGCCCGCAATGTTGATAGTGGTGGTGGGTGTACCGTAGCCAGTGCCAAGGTCGGTCCAGTCGCCGCCATTGTTGCGAAACTGCATCACCCCAGCGTGGAAGCGTACGCCGTAGCCGTCGGCACCGGTCGTGCTCGTGCCGAAGTTAAGGTAGGTGTCGCCCGTCGTGCTGGTAAGACGCGCCGAGCCAGCTACATCGAGCATCGTCGCGGGAGCGGTCGTGCCAATGCCAAAGTTGCCTTGCTGATTAAACACCGCTTGACCTCCCGCCGCTTGGAACAAGAGCCCGTAGTAGCCCGCAACCTGCACAGCTGTCCCAAACTCGTAGTCGGTACCAGGGAGCGTTATGTTGCTCTGCCCGATGCCATACCACGGCGAGTTGTTGAAATTATCCTCGGTCGCTTGGCCTACCGAAAAGCTGTCGGCACTAGCCCGCCCGTTGACCTGCAGCATCTCGTCGGGGTTGTTGGTGCCGACGCCCACGCGGCCGCGAGAGTCTATGCGCATCGCCTCGTTGAGGCTCCCGCTGTAGTTGGTATCAAATGCAAGTCCCGCCTCGCCTTGGCCGGATGAAATCGCACGGATACCGGCCGCGCCGTCACCGCCCGGGTTGTTGGTATCGCGGAAGAGTATCCCCGGCCCCTGGTCGCCGCCGTCAAAAAAGCTCTGCAGCGTTAAAAGATTGCGCTGGCCGGTTTGGTTATCATAAATATCAAGCGGCGAGGTCGGGTCTTGCGTGCCGATGCCTATCCAGCCGTTGTTTTTGACCGTGAGTTTTGAGCTCGTTGCAAAGCCGTCTCCGGTAATCAAATTTATTTGCCCGCCGGTGGTAAAGTTGATGTCGCCCTCGCTGTCGACACCGCTGGCGTTGGTGCTCGAAGAGGTCCACATCGACGAACCGTCGGAGAAGTAGAGTCGGTGGTCACTGCCGGTTATACGGATGTCGCCGTTGACGTCGAGCGTCGATTGCGGGTCGTTGGTGCCGATACCTACCTTGCCTTGGTCGTTGAGCACCATCTGCCCGCCCGAGGTAATAAAGTTGAGCCCGCCGTAGCCCGCCACCTGCACGGCGCGCCCGGCATCCTCGGTGCGCGGCAGCGACAGGTCGCTGAGGCCAATGCCGTACCACGGCGCGCTGTTGGTGAGCCAGGTGTTTTGCCCGACACCAAAGCTGTCGCCGGTTACAAGACCATCAACCTGCAACTTGGCGTTGGGGTTTGAGGTGCCGATACCCACCCGGCCGTTGTCTCGCGTGAGAATAACATTGTTGGAGCTGCGCTGCATGATAAACGGAAAGTTGCCCGACGCTGCGTTATAAAAACCAAAGTTCCCCACATCCACACCGCTGTAGTTGTTTGTGTCTCCACCGACCATAAAGGACCACGCGGCCTCGGAGGATGTGTTGGAGACGGTAAACCCAGACTGCCAAGTGTCGTTTGAGGTAAACGAGGCGACCGAGTCGCCCACATCGGTGCCGGGCATACTTACCACATCGAGCTTGGATGTCGGGTTAGTGGTGCCTATCCCGACATTGCCGGTAAAGGTGCTGTTGTCCGCGCGCACGCGGAAGAGATTTACTTTGTCTCCGCCCGGCTTTTCTATACCAACCGCAGCGCTAGGGCCGGAGCCAAAGAGGAAAGTCATACCGCTATATGGGCTCCCACTTTCGTCAAAATAGCGGCCAAGCAGCGGGTAAAGATTCCCTTCCCCGGTGGTGGGGTCATATTGCTTAAATACATCGCCCTCCAAAAGCGTCGAGAGCGCGCCGTTGACCGTGAGGGTTGTTTTAGGTTCGGTGGTACCAATGCCAACACTGCCGCCGCCATAGTCGATCCCGCTGCCGTTGGTCTCCCAGGCGCTTTGGCTGAGGTCGGTCCAGCTGCCGCCGAGGTTTTTGTATTGGATGGTGCCCCCGTTGTCGCGCAAGCCAAAGCCGCCCGAGCCGACACCAAAATTATCGACATTAAAGTTGAGATAGCGGTTATATCCTGAGATCCCGATGTCGCCGCCGACATCGAGCGTGCTTTGGGGGTTGCTGGTGCCGACACCCACCCTGCCGCCGTACTGAGCGAGCGTTACGTTGCCGTTTTGAAACGCGTTAAAAAGAAAGTGGCCAATATTGTCGCTCAGGTGGAATGTCCCGTCATTGCCGAGATAAAATCCCACTTCGTTGCCCATGCCGGCAACATCGTTTTGGAAGGTGAGCCCCCACGGACCCTCATTGGCCGCATCAATGTTTAACAGCGAACTACCGCTGCCCAAAAAGGTGTTGCCCCTGCCCGAGCCCGCTATCTCTACCGTCGCCGCGGGCGTTGTGGTGGCAAACCCTACCGGCTGCGAAAAATAATTAGTATTAACGGTGCAGTTTTCGTCGGTTGGCCCGCACTCGGGGTTGAGGGTTTGACCGGCGGCATAGGGAGTATGATCCCACGCCGCGTGCGCGACAAACAAGGGTGCACCATAGAGCGCCAAAACAGCAAAAAATACTCCAAAGACCGTATGCAGGCGTAGAGCCATAAACGGGGTACATCCCCTCCGTTAATTTTATATGAAGAATTGGAAAAATAGCCTGCAACAAAAGGCTAAATTGGGGATAATAGATGGCTATCTATACTTCGAGTATTGTTTGAAAAAAACCGTCAAAAAATAAGTTGCGGAGGCGGAGAGATTCGAACTCTCGATACCTTTCGGTATGCCGCCTTTCCAAGGCGGTGCACTAGACCGCTATGCGACGCCTCCAATGCGCACAAAATATAACATAAAACGAAAGGGGCGGCTCGTTGCATTGCTGCAACTCGCCGCCCCAAAAACTATCAGCGAAGACTGCGGTGGATCGAACACCCCCACTGTCCGGCTCCCAAATCCGCCTCGGTGTAGCTGCGACGGGAGCGCTGATTGCGCTTAAAACCTTTGCCCTTTATTTGATCCAGGCGGATCGCCTCGCGCTCTTCCTGGGGCACTGGCCCCTGAAAGTCTTCAAAGCGCAGCCAAGCCGGTTTACCAGTCACAACAAGAGTGTTGCTCATGTAAGTCCCCTTGCTCCGACCCCTACATTTGCGCAGGAGCCTTCCACGTGCTATGTTAGCACGGTTGTGCAATAAAGTCAAGTACAAAAGGCTAATTGTCTAAAAGAGCCTTAATCCTAGCCTCTATTGGCGGGTGGGTCATAAAGAGGCGCGCTAGGGCCGAGCTGGCTGCCTTGGGGCCAAAAGGATTAGAGATATACAGGTGCGCGGTGGCATTGTTGGCGGTGCGCATGGGCTGCGCGTAGGCGCCTATTTTGCACAGCGCGTTGGCCAAGCCTTCGGGGTAGCGTGTTAGGAGTGCGCCCGAGGCATCGGCCAAAAACTCGCGCTTGCGCGAGATAGCCAGCTGCAGCAGCGTTGCGACAATGGGCGCCAACACGATAAACGCCACCGCCACAATCATCAAAATGGGATTTTGCTTCTCTTCCCTATTCCCGTTGCCGCCCCAAAACATTGACCGCATAAAAAAGTTTGAGGCGAGTGCGACAAACCCCACCAACACCACCGCAATCGTCGACACCAACATGTCGCGGTTGCCAATATGGCTTAACTCGTGCGCCAAGACGCCCTCGAGCTCGCTCTTATCCATCATGGCAAGCAGGCCCGAGGTCACGGCCACAGCGGCGTGGTTTTTGTCGCGGCCGGTGGCAAAGGCGTTAGGCGCCGGGTCGTCGACTATGTACACCTTTGGTTTGGGTAGGCCGGCGGTGATACTCAGATTTTCGACTATGCGGTGCAACTCGGCGTATTGCACAGGGTCGGCGGGCTTGGCGCGCGACAGAGCTATCACTACTTTGTCACTGTTCCAGTAGCTCCACACGTTCATCCCCACAGCAAAGACAACGGCAAATAGTAAAATGCCCGGATTGTTAAAGTAAAAAGAGATAGCCCACCCAAGACCGATGACGACGCACAAAAAGACGCCCATGATGACCCATGTTTTGGCGACGTTTTCTTCCTGATGCGTGTATAAAGTAGCCATTTAGAATTTTACCTGCACGGGTTGTCGTGCGGCAGAATCCTCGGCGCCCAGCTCAAAAAACTCCCTAGGCTCAAAGCGAAACATCTCTGCGATGACATTGCCGGGGAATGAGGCTATCGCGGTGTTGAGATCACGCACGTTGCCGTTGTAAAAGCGGCGCGCCGCTTGGATTTTATTTTCGGTATCCTCGAGCTCGCGCTGCAACTCCAAAAAGTTTTGGTTGGCCTTGAGGTCGGGGTACGCCTCGGCGACGGCAAAGAGGCTCTTGAGTGTTTTGCCAAGCGCGTCCTCGGCCTTGCCTTTTTCCTCCAAGCTGCCGGCGTCCATCGCGGCAGCACGCGCTTTGGTTACATTTTCGAACACGCCTTTTTCGTGGCTCGCATAGCCCTTAACCGCCTCAACCAAGTTGGGTATAAGGTCGTAGCGCCGCTTAAGCTGCACGTCGATGTCGGCCCAGGCCTCTTTGGCGCGCATAACAAACCGTACAAAGCGGTTGTAGGCGGCAATGACCCACACCGCAGCAAGTACCAGTACGGCAACGAGTATCCAAGTAATCATGCCGCTATTGTATCATTTGTGCACAAATTGCAAGGTTAGTAGTCCATGTCGCCCATTGGGGAGTTGGAGTTTTCTTTTTCGTCCTTGGGCTCTTCGGCGACGGCGGCTTCAGTCGTGAGCAGCATCGCGGCAGCCGAGGCGGCGCGCTCGAGCCCGGTGCGCGTGACCTTGACCGGGTCGACGATACCGCTCGCTAGCATGTCGGCCACGACCTCGTCTTTAACCGCGTCATAACCGGCGTTGCCTTTGGCATTTTTGACTTTGTCTACCACCACACCCGCGTCAACGCCCGCGTTAAACGCAATTTGGCGCAGCGGCATCTCAAGAGCCTTAAGTACTACTTCGTACCCAACGCGCGTCGCGGCATCAAGTTTGTCTTTTTGTTTGGCAAAATTTTCGGCAACTTTTTGCGCGGCCTTAACCAATGCCGTGCCGCCACCGGCGACAATACCCTCCTCGATAGCGGCCTTGGTCGCGTTGACCGCGTCCTCGATCTTAAGCTTAAGGTACTTCATCTCGGTCTCGGTCGCGGCACCGACGCGGATCACCGCCACACCGCCGCTCAACTTGGCCAAACGCTCCTCGAGCTTTTCTTTATCAAATTTGCTCGTGGTTTCTTTAATTTGGCCGCGCAGTTGCGCCACGCGCGCGTCGATATCTTTTTTGGCGCCTTTGCCGCCGACAATAACCGTCTTGTCTTTGGTCGCAATCACTTTGCCCGCGCGGCCAAGTACCGAAAGTGTTGCGTCCTCAAACTTAAGCCCCTTTTCCTCCGAGACAACCTCGCCGCCGGTCACCGCCGCAATGTCTGCCAGCATCTCCTTTTTGCGATCGCCATAGCCCGGCGCTTTGATCGCGAGTACGTTAAAGGTGCCCTTAAGCCGGT
>CAIWUA010000072.1 GCA_903915735.1 Candidatus Adlerbacteria bacterium | reverse complement strand
GCAATCAACTCGTCGCCTTTTTGCAACTTTTGGGCAATGAGCCCGCTGCGTCGCACATCGTGGAAGGCGGTCGCGTCAACCTTTTTGACCGTGCCCTGCTTGGTGATCATATAGAGGAACTTCTCCCCTTCCTTCTGATTTTTGCGCATAGGCAAGACACTGGTCACCGTCTCGACGTCGGTGATAGACAAAAAGTTAACGATGGGGCGACCCTTGGTCGAGCGCTTGCCCTCCGGGATTTCATAAAACTTAAGTTGGTAGGCCTTGCCGAGATTGGTAAAGAAGAGCAGCTCGCTGTGCGTCGAGGTGGTCATAAAGGTCGTGACAAAATCCTCCTCTTTGGTGTCGAGGTCGATGACACCGACACCGCCGCGCTTTTGCCGGCGAAACTCCTCGGGGTTGGTGCGCTTAACATAGCCGCCCGCGGTCAAGACCAGCACCTGCTCTTGGTCGGCGACCATATCCTCTTCGGATATAACGCCGGCGGCACCTTTGATTATTTTGGTCGAGCGGTCGTTGCCAAACTTAGCGGCAATCGCCTCGATCTCGCCCTTAATAACCGCCAACATTTTTTTGTCCGACTTAAGCAAAGCGATGCACTCCTCGATAAAGGCCTGCACCTCTTTAAGCTCGTCCTCGACCTTGCGGCGCTCGAGGTTGGCAAGACGCGACAGGCGCATCTCAAGAATAGCCGCCGCTTGCAGGTCGCTAAACTTAAACTTTTTAACCAAATTGATGTGCGCCTCGGGGACGTCTTTGCTGGCGCGAATAGTCTTGATGACCTCGTCGATATGGTCGAGTGCCTTAACAAGCCCGAGCAAAATGTGCTCGCGCTCCTGCGCTTTGGTTAAGTCAAACTGGGTGCGGCGCTTAACTATCTCGCGGCGGTGCTTGATAAACTCCTCGAGGATACCCTTGAGCGAAATAGTCTGCGGCACGCCGTCGACCAGCACCACCATGTTGTAGTGGAACGTGTCCTCGAGCGCCGTGTGCTTGTACAAATAGTTGAGCACGCGCTGCGGCTGGGCGCCCTGCTTGAGCTCGACCACAATGCGGATGTCTTTGGTCGACTCGTCGCGCAGGCCGCGCACGCCCTCGAGCTTTTTGTCGCGGACCAGGTCGGCAATGCGGACAATAAGGTCAGACTTGTTAACGCGGTACGGGATAGAGGTGATGACTATTTGGTAGTCGCCTTTTTTGCCCTCGACAATGTCGGCAACGCCGCGCACCACCACGCCGCCGCGGCCCGTGCTGTAGGCGTGCAGCAAATCTTTTTTATTAAAAGCGACCGCCCCCGTTGGGAAGTCCGGCCCCGGTACAAACTGCATCAACTCCTCGACGGTGGCGTCGGGGTGCTCTATCAAATGCGCGAGTGCGGCCGATACCTCGCCCAAGTTGTGCGGTGGGATAGAGGTCGCCATGCCGACGGCAATGCCGAGCGTACCGTTAAGCAAAATGTTGGGCACGGCCGCGGGCAAGACCTCGGGCTCTTTTTGGGTGCCGTCGTAGTTGGGGCGCCAGGCAACGGTCTCCTTTTCGAGGTCGCGCAACAACTCGCCCGCGACACCCGACATTTTGGCCTCGGTATAGCGCATCGCGGCCGCCGAGTCGCCGTCGATCGAGCCAAAGTTACCTTGGCCGATGACCAGCGGGTAGCGCATGCTAAATTCCTGCGCCATTTTGACCATCGCGTCATACACCGATGCGTCGCCGTGCGGATGGTATTTGCCGAGCACCTCGCCGACCACGGTGGCCGATTTGCGAAAGCGTGCCGATGGCGTGAGTCCCATGCGATGCATGGCATAGAGGATGCGGCGGTGCACCGGCTTGAGCCCGTCGCGCACGTCGGGCAACGCACGGCTCGTGATGACCGACATCGCGTAGTCCAAATAGCTGTCGCGCATCTCGGTCGAGATGTTGCGCAACACTATGCCGTGGACACCGTCGTCTTGATCCCCGTCTTGGCGAGGTTTTCGTTCTTTTTCGCCTGCCATGTTAGTAAGTGGTCGAAGTGGCCACGATTAACTGATTGCCGCCCTGTGTGGCGTCGTAGCCGCTTGTTACCGCCGCCGCTGTTTGTGCCGAGGTGTCGGTGCTGCCCGCGACTTGCCCCGAGCCTGTCGAGGAGGTGCCAAGCTGCAACCCGAGCGTGGTAACCCAACCAACAAACACCAACGCGGTCACGACACCGGCCACCCGCATCGCATGCTGGCGGCGCTCGTGGGTGGGCTTGCTATGCATATGGTCGAGGTAGCGGTTCATACTTACACAGAGAGTACTACAATTTCGGCCTCTTTGCCTTCGAGGTCCTTCTTTTTAACGGTCAGTTTATCTTGCGCTTTGGTGTCCTCGGCGCCCGCCTCTTTAAGAAACGACTTTAAGCTCGCTGTGTCGTAGTGCATGGGGATAACGACCTTGGGCTCGAGCTGTACTACTAACTTGTACGCCGCCGCATAAGAAAGTATGTCGGCCGCTTGCCCTGAGCTTGTCGAAGGGCCCACCGGCACAAACAAAATGTCGATGTCATCCAACTCTTGCTTGGCGGCCTGCGGCAACTCGACGCTACCCACCGCGCCCAAAAAGCAGAGGTTCATCCCCTCGAGCGAGACGCTATATATAGTATTGATAGTTTCTTTACCGTCGTAGGTGGCGGGCATGCCAAAGCCGTGGA
Organism: Candidatus Adlerbacteria bacterium; assembly: GCA_903915735.1. GTDB lineage: Bacteria > Patescibacteriota > Minisyncoccia > Phycocordibacterales > SBAW01 > GWA1-54-10. The sequence goes on along the minus strand of CAIWUA010000072.1, from coordinate 11,414 downwards.
TGATGGTCTCTTTAACCTCGTACTCGCCGGGGCCCTGGATCACAAACGGTTGCCGCTCGCCAAAACCCGCATTTTCGACACCGTTAAAGTCTTGGTGATTGAGAGACACCAGTGCAATGTCGGCGCCAAACTTAGCCGACGCCAAGCTGCTGCCTTTGCCGGGCGGATTAAACGAGAGCGTCAGGTCGCCTTGCGAGACCTTAAAGCATTCGCCCCCTACGTAGCTGATAACCATTGCCTTATTGTACCAAAAATGAAGCCTTTTTGCCAGCCTTTTTGAGCCCCCACTTGACATTAAAAATGGCCTGGGTTAAGGTGTTTTTGTGCCGGTCAGACGACCTGCGACTCTACCAAGGGCCGCATTTTTGTTTGACCGGATGACAAACAAGTCCTTTAAAGAAAAGAGGGATACGATGCCACCCCATAGTTCGGCAGCTGCCGAAAGCCACGCCCACGATGTGTGGGCCACGACCGAAAAGATGCAGGCTCGTGCGGTTAAAACCCGCACAAGTTGGTCCGACCCCATCTACCCGATGGGTACGCAGCAACAGCGCAGCGGCCCGCCGGGTCGCGATATGGCGGACATCGCCGATAGTATCGGCCTGATAACCGCCTAGAGTTCGGAGGAAACGCACAAAAAGGGCTCAAGCCCAACCACCCACCAGCCAAGCTGGTGGGTTTTTCTTTCAAAAAAATATTGACTGCGCGAAATTGGTCGGTACAATCAAAAAAGAGTTTTGCGTACCTTCGTTCAACGTTCAAAAACCAGGGAGTCTATCCGACGATGCAGACTAAAGCTGCCAACAAAAACCAGATCCTCAAGCTTGCCGAGCAAGCCAGCGAACTGGCCAAACGGGAAGACCGACGCCAACAGCAACAGGGCAAGTCTAAAGACAAACCCTCCCAGCAGCGCTAACCGCTGCCCTACCCCACCCTCGCGGTGGGGCTTTTCTTTTTTTATTAATTGTGTATACTGCCTAGCAATAAAGGGATTACCTCTTTATTAACCGGCTTGGGAGTAAACCTCATTTAGAGGCCCCCGACCTACAACCAAATAACACTATTTATGGAAACTGAACTCAATACTGAGCTGGTGCCTTCGCTTATGCAGGGATTGCTCGAACGTGCTCCCGAGCCGCCTAAAGAGGGCGACATTGTCGAGGGTAAGGTGCTTGCGCTCGACCGCGCACGCCTCTACATCGACCTCCCCCCGTTTGGTACCGGCGTCATCTACGGCCGCGAGTACATGAACGCGCGCGAGGTTATCAAGCGCACCAACATCGGCGACATTGTGCAGGCCAAGGTGGTTGCCACCTCGACCAAAGACGGCTACATCGAACTCTCGCTCAAAGAGGCACGCCAGGCCGTGCTGTGGGCCGAGGCCGAAGAGGCGGTCAAAAACAAGGGCCAGTTTGAGCTCATGATCAAAGAGGCCAACAAGGGCGGTCTTATCCTCGAGTGGCAAGGTATAGCGGGATTCCTCCCGGCGTCGCAGCTTAAGGCCGAGCACTACCCGCGCGTGGTAGACGGCGACAAAGACAAGATTCTTGAAGAGTTGCGCAAGTTGGTGGGCACCAAGATACTCGTGTCGATGATCGGCGCGCAGCCCAAAGAAGGCAAACTCATCTTTAGCGAAAAGGGCTTTGACGATAAAGAAAAGCGCGAGCTCATTGCCAACTACGCGGTCGGCGACGCGGTCGACGGCGAGGTGACCGGCATGGTCGACTTTGGCGTCTTCGTTAAGCTTGAGGAAGGTTTGGAGGGTCTTGTCCACATTTCAGAGATCGACTGGGGCTTGGTGGATGATCCGCGCCACTTCTTTAAGGTTGGCGACAAGGTGCGCGTCAAAATAATCGACATCAAAGACGGCAAAGTCAGCCTCTCGGTCAAGGCGCTCAAAAACAATCCGTGGCAAGTGGCCTCGGCCAAGTACAACAAGGGCGACAAGGTCGAGGGTGTGGTGATTAAGTTTAACAAGCACGGCGCGCTCGCCAGTATCGAGGAGGGCATCGCGGGCTTGGTACACGTGAGCGAGTTCGGCACCGAGGAAAAACTTAAGGCAAGCCTCGAGCTCGGCAAGCGCTACCCCTTTACCATCTCGCTCTTTGACCCTAAAGAAATGCGCATGGCACTCGCCTTCGCCGGAGATAAAAAATAAACTACGTAGTTAATTACGTAATTAAATAAAAAAACCGCCTCGTCTCACGACAGGGCGGGTTTTGGTTTGCGTTTCTTTTGCTGGTATTCGAAGAACGAGATGCCCGCGAACCAGACGAAGAACGATGCTGCGATGACAATAAACATATACTCGTTCATCTCGGCAAAGATCTGGGCCTGGTCCGGATAGTAAGCGACTGCCGACTGCTTGTAGACCCCGATGGTGCATACGGCACCGAAGCACACCGCGCAGCCGATGGTCGCGGCGGTTTTTGCACCAGAACTTTTGGTGATTTGGTGCCCGACAAAGAAGATCGGGAAAAACACGAACAGGATCAAGATGATATTCAAGACCATCGTAACCTCCACGGTGTGACCTCTGCCTCAACCATAGCAGAATTTAAGCAAAATAAAAACCGCCCCTCAATACGAGGAGCGGATACGTATTTTGGGTGCACAGAGCCGGTAACTGCCTCCACGTTTGGTAGGGGGCAAATACCGCATACCTTGAGCACCAAGTCGAGCGCGCCAGCGCGACACCAAACTCCTTATGGTACTGCGCGGGATTCTCTCCCCTTCTCTACTTAAATGTTCTACTAACACATCATACGTAGCGGGAGATCCGTTGCGGAGCATCAGATACTCCAAAATTTTGTATTCGAACCCCTCCACTTGGATCAAAACGCCCTTAAAAGTGACCGTCTTAGAAACAAGACTGATCGTAAGCTCGCCTACCGAAACATTGTACCGGTCGATACCCAGAGTGGTATGCATGCAGTTCTCCTGACCTGACATCTGCAGGCAGCGTATCCAACCAACAGGAGTTGGTCAAGAAAACTATTTTGCGTTTACCAGCGTCTGCGCGGCACTCACGCCCTCGGTGACTATCAACTCTAATGCCTCGCCTACTAATTTTTTAACTTTCTTTAGTTTTTCCTGCTCGGTCGATTTAAATTTGCCCAGCACAAAGTCGACAATTTTTTCGGGGTCGGGGCGGCGCAACTTGCCGCTTGCGGTCGACGGGCTGATCCCGACCCGCACGCGCACATAGTCGCGCGTCTTGAGTGCCTTTTCGATCGATTTAACCCCGTTGTGACCGCCGGCCGATGAGCCGAAGGATATTTTGACCTTGCCCAAGGGCAAGTCGAGCTCGTCGTGCACAACCACCAACTGCTCGGCTGCCTTTTTGCTCGCGATAAGCTTCTTAATAGGGCCGCCGGAGTTGTTCATGTACACATTAAGCTGTGCGACTTTTGCCTTCTTCGGCAATTTCTCCGCCAGAGCCTCGACAAAGTCTTTGCCGACGTTGTGGCGCGTGCCTTCGTACTCTTTATCGGGGTTGCCGAGCCCTACTAGTATCCAACTCATGTGGTGTAGTGTATCAGAGGCCTTGCGCTGTGCAATGCGCACGATACAATATCTCCATGCCGCAGGAGAAAAGTGAGAATTTCTTCACCGAACTCCTCAAATTTGTTCTTATTGCCGCAGTCATCGTTGTACCGCTGCGTTTGTTTGTCGCCCAACCGTTTATCGTATCGGGTGCATCGATGGACCCGACCTTTGCCAACGGGCAGTACCTTATTGTCGACGAGCTTTCATACCACTTTGAGGCGCCGCAGCGCGGTGATGTCATCATTTTTAGGTATCCTAAGGACCCGTCGCAGTTTTTTATCAAGCGCATCATAGGGTTGCCGGGCGAGACGGTGCTTATCCGCAACGGCCAAGTTGAGATAAAAAAAGTTGATGGCTCTACGGTCACGCTTAACGAGTCATATGTGGTCAACCTCGGCAACGGCGGCGACGCCACCTACGCCATACCGCAAGGCGAATACTTTGTCATGGGCGACAACCGACCCGAGAGCTCCGACAGCCGCACCTGGGGCCTGTTGCCGCGACAAAACATGGTCGGGCGCGCATTCCTACGCCTCTTGCCTGTCCAAAATATAGGATTCTTTCCCGGGGGCACACCCGCACAATAGTTCGATATGACTCACCACAAGTAACATGCAAAGTCCCAACCGACCTTCGCCCGCCTCTTTTATCAAGCATGCCGCTGACGTCGCATCTTCGTACGGATTTAAACCTGCCCGCGATATCGAGCGCGCAGCGCGCAGCGTCAAAGGGCACGACCTCGAACGGGCACGCGCACATACCTTTGCCACCGTGTCGACCGTGTGCACCTTTTGCAGCACAATAACGCCGCCCCTGCCCGCACTGCCGCAGCCGGCACTGGCGTGGTGGGCCAGCGCCACACCATCGCACCTGCCACCGGGGCTAGCACCAAAAGAGTTTGGTGAGTTTGGGCTGCATATTGCCGGCGCACACGAAAGCGTTGGCGAGGTCGTGCTCCTTAAGACGCTCGCCACTATTGCCACCGAGTGGGGCGCACCGTTGGCGCGCGTGCGGCTTAATGCGCTCGGCGACAAAGACTCTAAACTGCGCTACGGCCGCGAGTTGTCGTTTTACTTTCGCAAACACCTTACCTCGCTGTGCGAGGTGTGCCGCGCCAAAGCCGCTACCGACCCGCTGGCGCCGTTTACCTGCCCAAGCGAGCAGTGCCGCGCCATTGCCGCCAACGCACCGCGCGCGATGAACTTCCTTTCTGAAAAGAGCCGCTCGCACTTTCGCGATGTGCTCGAGCACATCGAGGGCCTGGGGCTCCCCTACGAGCTCGACGACCTCTTGGTAGCCGATGAGCGCGAGTCGCAACTGCTGTTTGCCTTTGACCTAGCCGGCCCCGACGCTACTATCGAGTCGGCCATAGGCGGCCGCTTTGACGACTACGTGCGCAAGCAAAGCAACCGCAAAGATGCGGCGGGCCTCTCGGCGAGCATCTTCTTTCGCAAGACGGGGCTGCCGACGGCAAGCTTTGCCTCGCCGCAACCGCAACGCGCGCCGCGCGTCTTTTTTGTCCAACTGGGGCTGCGCGCCAAACTGCAGGGCCTCTCGGTCATCGACGAGCTGCGCCACGCCCAAGTGCCGGTGATGCAGACCTTTGACTCGGCCAAACTCAGCCCCCAACTCGAGGCCGCGCGCCAAGCTGGCGTCTCGCACCTCATTATCATGGGCCAACGCGAGGCCCTGGACCGCACGGTCATCATCCGCGAGATAAACAACAGCGCCCAAACACTCATCCAACTGGCCCACTTGCCGCGTTTTCTTAAAACGTTGCGCTAGATTTGGGCGTGTGTTATATTAATTCGCGCAATGGCAACCAACGCAGAGGTCAGCAAAAACGACGGCGAATCGACGATAAACCTTATCCGTCGCTTCTCTAAACGCGTCCAAGGGGCGGGGGTTATCAACCGTATCCGCGGCAACCGCTACTACCTCCGCAGCAAGTCCAAACTCGTCCAACGCAAGGGCGCGCTTAAGCGCATCGGCCGCCGCGAGGAGGTCACCGAGCTTATTAAACTCGGCAAAATGGTTGAAACTCCCAAACGTGGTCGCCGCCGTTAAGAGCTTGCTCTTAACAAATTAAAGAGAATGCCGAAGGTCTTTGTTTCTATAAAGAAGTATATATTGGGGGCGCAGTACGACCTTTCGGTCGCTTTTTTAAATCCTGCCAAGATGCTTGCGGTGACACGCCAGTACAAACACAAAGACCACATCTCTAACGTACTCTCCTTCCCACTCTCTAAACAATCGGGCGAAATATTGATCTGCAAAGCGGCCGCCAAGCCTTATACGGTTGAGTTTCTTTTTATCCACGGCTGCCTCCATTTAAAAGGCCTCAAACATAGTGCTACAATGGAACGCGAAGAGCGCAAGGTTTTGGCGCGTTTCAACCTTACCCAATGGCAAAAATCGTCACAGGCATCGATGTCGGCACCTACCACGTCAAGGTCGTCATCGCCGAACACACGGACAACCCGCGCGAAGCCCCGCGCATCCTTGGCACCGGCTATGCCGAAAGCCGCGGGCTCAAACAAGGCTACATCGTCTCGATCCCCGAGGTCGCGCGCTCGATAGGGGCTGCCACCACCCAAGCCAGCCGTGCTGCCCGGGTCAAGGTTAAAAAGGCCTACCTTGGCCTCGGCGGCATTGGGCTCGAGGAGTCGACTGCCCGCGGCGAAACAGTCGTCGAGCGCGGCGACTCCGAGATAACCGAGCGCGATATCCCCCGCGCTATTAAAAACAGCGAGGGCGCCCTGCCCCCGGCCGCGACACTCAACCGCAAAATAATCCACACCATACCCCTGCGCTACTATGTCGACGGCGGGCGCGTCTTGGGCCGCAGCCCTGTGGGGATGAAAGGTATGCGCCTCGCGGTCGAAACGCTGTTTATCACCTGCCTCGAGCGCCACGTGGGCGACCTGGTGCGCGCAGTCGAGGAGGCCGGGATAGAGGTCGAGGACGTGGTCGCGGCACCGCTTGCCGCAAGCTTTGTCGCCCTGACTAAAATGCAAAAGCGTGTGGGCTGCGTCTTGGCCAACATCGGGTCTGAAACCCTTTCAATCATTGTGTTCGAGGACACAGTGCCGGTGTCTATCAAAGTGTTCCCCGTCGGCTCGTCCGACGTGACCAACGACATCGCACTCGGGCTGCGTATCAGCCCCGAAGAGGCCGAGCAGCTAAAGCAAGGCGCGGTCTTGGGCGCGCCATACCCCAAGCGCAAGATCGACGACCTTATCAACCGGCGCGTGTCGGATATGTTTAAGCTGGTCGAGGCGCATTTAAAAAAGATAGGCAAAGACGAGCTCCTGCCCGCGGGCATCATACTCACTGGCGGCGGCTCGGCCATCCAAACGGTCGAGCAGTTGGCCAAGGCGGTACTGCGCCTCCCGAGCCGCACCGCAACCATCGAGGGCACCGCGGCCGAGCGCATGCAGCTGCGCGACTCGTCGTGGGCGGTCGCGTATGGCCTCACCATCTGGGGCTTTAGCGAGGGCGGCGACCTCGAGCCTGGCGACACCTCATCAATCTCCGACTCGCTCCGCAGCAGCTTTAAGTGGCTCAAAAAGTTTCTCCCATAACTCCCTTAAATTTTTAAAACCTAAACGGCCTTTATTTGGGGCCGTTTTTTGTTTGTTCATTAAGTCGCTTTTCAACACGAAAATATTGGTAGCGGTAGTCTTTGCAAGCATGCTGCAGGAGTAGTAAAGTGTGTGGACCATTTACCAGGGGAACTAATTATTATCTACATGCCGCAAATTGAACCAGAGGTAGAAGCATTCGCGCGGATCCGTGTCGTCGGTGTCGGCGGTTCGGGCAAAAACGCCGTCAACCACATGATCGACAGCAAGATGAAAGGCGTCGACTTTATCGCCATCAACACCGACGCGCAAGACTTGCACCACAGCCTCGCCAAGAAAAAGATCCACATCGGCAAAAACCTCACCCGCGGACTCGGTGCCGGCATGAACCCCGAGATAGGCAAGCGTGCCTCGGAAGAAACGAAGGAAGAAATCCAGCAAGCGATCAAAGGCAGCGACATGGTCTTTATCGCGGGCGGCATGGGCGGCGGCACGGGCACCGGCGCGGCACCGGTTGTCGCGCGCACGGCCAAAGAGTTGGGCGCGCTCACGGTCGCGGTTACCACCAAGCCGTTTAGTTTTGAGGGCGCGCAGCGCATGCGCTTGGCCGAGCAGGGTCTTGAAGAGTTGCGCAAAGAGGTAGACGCACTCATCGTCGTCCCTAACGATCGCCTCCTTGCCACGGTCGGCAAAGACACCACGCTTAAAGCCGCCTTTGCCATGTGCGACGACGTGCTCAAGCAGGCCGTCGAGGGCATCAGCGACCTTATCACCCACCCCGGTATCATCAACGTCGACTTTGCCGACATCCGCGCCGTCATGGAGAACGCCGGCTCGGCGCTCATGGGTATTGGTATCGCTAGCGGCGAAAACCGCGCTCAAAACGCAGCTAAAGCGGCCGTCTCGTCGCCTTTGCTTGAGCTCTCGATCAACGGCGCCAAGGGCGTACTCTTTGCTATTGCCGGCCAAGACGACCTCGGCATGCTCGAGGTACACGAGGCTGCTAAAATAATCACCGAGTCGGTCGACCCCAACGCCAAGATTATCTTTGGTGCTATCAAGGACGACAAACTTAAGAAGGGCGAGGTGCGCGTGACGGTCATTGCGACTGGCTTCCCCGCTGCAGGCATCGCGCCGCGCGGCACACCGCTGTTTGGCGGCGCCTTCCGCGAAAAGGAGGCCGACATCGCGCCGCTCGGCAAAATATTTAGCACGCCGGCTGTTGCACCTAAAGAGGAGAAAAAAGAAGAGCCTAAAAAGGCCCCCGAGCCGGTTGTTGTGGCTAAGCCGAAACCCGCCGACGAGGAGGAAGACGAGTGGGGCGCGGTCCCGTCGTTTCTCCGCCGCCCGAAGATTAAATAACATTAGCAAAAGGACTTAAAAAAGAGGGTTAGACTTGGCCTAGCGGCCCGGAGCGCACTCTTTTTTAAGTCCTTTTGTGATATAAATACTCCTATGTACGACTTGGCAATCATCGGAGGTGGGCCGGCGGGTGTGGCAGCGGGTGTGTATGCTGCGCGCAAACGCTTGAACACTGTATTTATTGCCGAGGTTATTGGCGGGCAGTCGACCGAGTCGCACGATGTCCAAAACTGGATAGGCACGCCGCACATTAGCGGCACCGACCTTGCCAAGGCGCTCGAGGCGCATCTTAAAGAGTACGCAAACCAAGGGCTCGATTTAAAAATCGGCGAGCGCGCCGTTAAGGTTGAGAAGACCGAAACCGCCTTTTCAGTCACGACTAACAAAACGACCTACCTCGCCCAAACGGTGCTGGTAGCGGCGGGCGGCTCGCGCAAAAAGCTCATGGTCCCCGGCGCGGCCGAGTTTGAACATAAGGGCGTTACCTACTGCGCCAGCTGCGACGGCCCGTTGTTTGCCGGACAGGACGTCGTGGTTATTGGTGGTGGCAACGCCGGGTTTGAGACCGCGGCGCAGCTCTTGGCTTATTGCAAGACAGTTACCTTGGTGCATCGCCAAAGCAACTTTTTGCGCGCCGACAAGTCGACCGTCGACGCGGTCTTGGCCCACCCCAACATGAAGGTGGTTAACAATGCCGAGCCTGCCGAGGTTAAAGGTACGCAGTTTGTCAGCTCGATCGTTGTCAAAGACAAAGACACGGGCAAAACGACCGAGCTGCCGACCGCGGCCGTGTTTGTCGAGATAGGCATGGTGTCCAACACCGACTTTGTTAAAGATCTCGTGGCGCTCGACGACTGGGGCCGCGTTAAGGTAGACGGCAAAAGCCAACGCGCAAGCATCGCCGGCCTATGGGCCGCGGGCGACTGCTCGGACGGTCTCTACCACCAAAACAACATCGCCGCCGGCGACGCGGTTAAAGCGCTCGAGGATATTTACTTCTTTTTGAAAGCGGGAAAATAATGAGGGTTCGAAGCAAAGACGGGACCGAGATTTATTACGAAGTCTACGGCGATCCCGCGGCGCGGCCACAACTCTTGTTTGTGCACGGCATCGGCGGCGACTTAGACGCGTGGCAGTTTGTCCGCGAGCCGCTGCTTGCGGCAGGATACTCGGCGCTGGCGCTCGACCTGCGCGGACACGGCTACTCGGGCCACCCGCGCCGCGCCGCACGCTACGCGGCAGCACGCATGGTCGAGGACATTGCCGCCGTGGCTAAAACAGCCGCAGGGCCGGTCGTGGTAGTAGGCCACAGTGGCGGCGCGGTATTGGCCGAGAGTTTTGCCATCGCCTACCCCGAGCTGGTGGACCGCTTGATACTAATCGCGGGGTCATACGGCCCGCCGCACTACATGCGCCACAAGCTGCTGCGCGCGCTTAGCAACATCGCTATCACTGTAGGCGGGTTTATAAGCCCGCCGGCGCGCGCGCCGTGGCACTCTCCCTACCCGCCCGGCAAACATCACCAAGAGATAGAGGTGCGCGGTTTGGCGCGCACCATGTGGCACAACTCGCTGGCGAGCTATCTCTACTTTTCGCGCGAGCTGCTGCAGGTCGACCTGGCCGACCACCTTGGCACCATTGCGGCCCCCACCCTGCTGTTGGTGGGCGAAAAGGATGGTATCTACCCGGTCGAAATTTCAAAACTGATGCACCAAAAAATCCCCAACTCGACATTAAAAATAATCCCCCAGGCCAACCACGTGCTGCCTCTTAACAACCCCGCCGAGGTTGCCGAGGCTATAAAAGAGTTTTTGCGTCACTAGCTACTGCTGCTCGGCCTTAATGTCGTGTAGGTCGTGCTCGATATGGTTGAGTTTAGCCAAAATTTCGGCAGTGTCCGACTTTTCGGCGGCCAAAATTTCCTTCTCGGTTTTGTCGGCAAACTTTTTTTCGCGCTTAAAGCCCGAGATGATAATGCTGTCGCCGATAAAAAACGACACCAAGAGCCCGCTCACCAGCAGTATAAACACGCCAAGAAAAAACGACGCCGGCCCGTACAGCACGGGGAATATCCCCGCAGTCTCCTCAACACCCTTCCACATCAAAATAATCCCGACCGCGCCAATGAGTGCATACAGTATGGGCGCGCGGCTTAAGCGGGCACGTATCTTATCCTCGAGCCGGTCGAAAAAGCTGGCCACCTTTCTTATCACCCCCTTAGTATACCCTCTTTAGGCGGTCGTCTTTCCGTCAAAATGCTCCTCGTCTTTTTGAGCGTCGGCCTTTGTTTTACGCACGACGCCGTCGCGGTGGTTTGGAGGAGAGTAAAGCGTATAGAGCTTCATCGGCGCCGCGCCGGTATTGATGATATTGTGACGCGTACCGGTGGGGACAATAACAGCCGAGCCGCCGGCAAGCGCCCGCTCCTCGCCGTCGAGCACCGCTTTGCCATCACCTTGCTCAACCCGGATAAACTGGTCGAGCTGGTGCACCTCCTCGCCGATATCCTCGCCGGGAGCAAGACTCATGACCACCAACTGCAGGCGCTCGTCTGTGTAAATGACCTTTCTAAAATAATCGTTCTCGAGCGACAACTGCTCGATGTTTGCGACATATCCTTTCATAGGCGCTTATTGTAGCGCCTCTAAACTGTAGGTGTTATGAACTGGTGACCCTGACGATACAGAACTCAAAACGACTAGCCCAGTTCTTAAAGGAGCTTAGCAGTACGGCCTCAAAGTTTGCCAGCCTCCAAAACAGGGGTATTTTAGGGGTGGCTCAAACGCAGGAAATATCCCCCTAAGAGGTCCGAAACCGGATGCTTTTAATAGGAGCTATTATTTGCTATGGAATTTCGTCTTTTATTACTGGTGTTATAGGTGATGTAATAAACCTTCTTGGACTCATGGAACTGACGTG
>CAIWUA010000071.1 GCA_903915735.1 Candidatus Adlerbacteria bacterium | reverse complement strand
GCCTTTACCAAAATAGACAAACCCGCCGCCAACCTCGAGCGCGCCAAGATGTCGATGCTCGAGCATCAAGTATTTTTAGAGGGGATGGGCGGCGATGTGCCTTGGGTAGCTATCTCGAGCAAAAGCGGCGAGGGTATCCCCGAGCTGCTCGACCTGTTGCTCTTGGCCGCCGAGCTCGAGGGTATATCGGCCGACGCGTCGGCCCCGGGCCGCGGCCTGGTTATCGAGGCCCATGTCGACCCCAAACGCGGCTCGACCGCGACGCTGATAATCGAGGACGGTTCGCTTACAAGCGGCGAGTACGTGGTCGCGGGTGCGGCACTGGCGCCGGTGCGGATTATGGAAAACTTTTTGGGCAAGCAAATTAAAACCGCGGCCCCCGGCTCGCCGGTACGTATTGTCGGCTTTTCTACCCTGCCGCAGGTCGGCGACGAGTGGCGCGCAGTCGAATCTAAAAAAGAGGCCGAGCAAGAAATAGCTCAAGCCAAAAATACTCGCGACGTGGTAGTAAAAAAAGAAGAGGCCGAGGGTGTACTGATCCTCCCTCTCGTTATCAAAACCGACGTCTCGGGCACCGGCGAGGCGGTGGTGCACGAGATAGACAAGCTCCCTAAAACCGACAAACTCGAGGTGCGCGTAGTAAGCCGCGGCGTGGGCACTATTACCGAGGGCGACGTCAAGGTGGCCGGCGCCGGCAAAAAGCCGGGTATTATAGTCGGCTTTAACGTCAAACTTGAGAACCCGGCCCGCGAGCTGGCCGAGCGCATGGGTGTGACGGTCGAAACCTTTGACATTATCTACAAACTCGCCGAGTGGCTGGGTGCCGAGGTCGAGAAGCGCCGCCCCCGCGAACGCTTTGAGCGCCAAACCGGCGCCGCCAAAGTGCTCAAATTTTTTAGCAGCGCCAAAGGGCGTGTTGTCATTGGCGGCCGCGTCGAGGACGGCGAGCTCTTGGACAGCGCCGAGGTCAAGGTGATGCGCCGCGACCTCGAGCTTGGCCGCGGCAAAATAACCTCGCTGCAGGCGCAAAAGGTCGCGGTTAAAAAGGTCGAGCAAGGTCAGGAGTTTGGCGCACAGCTTAAACTCGACGTCGAGCCGGCACCGGGCGACCGTATCGAGGCATTTGAGGTCGAACTAAAATAACATGAGTCTGCGACAAGAAAAGATGGAGTCTGCCCTGCGCGAGGCCGCGGCCGAGTTTTTGGCGCGCGAGGCCGGGCCGCAGTCTTTGATAACCGTGACCGGTGTGCGCATGGCCGAGGACGGCAACTCGGCGCACGTGCTCATTACCGTCCTGCCCGAGACGCTCGAGGACGAGGCGGTCAAATTTGCCAACCGCAACCGCGGCGAGCTGGGCGTCTTTTTAACCAAACGCGTCCGCGGTATGCGCGCGCCGCACCTCGAGTTTATGATCGACCGCGGCGAAAAGAACCGTCAACGGTTAGACGAATTGACTAAATAAAGATAAAATTGCACCACGGCTTGCCTTGAGACAAGTCGAAAGGCCACGTAGCCAAGTAGTAAGGCGCTTCTCTGCAAAAGAAGTATACGCGGGTGCGATTCCCGCCGTGGCCTCCAGCGAACGCCCTACTTCGCTAAAGCTTCGAAGGGCAGGCCGGGGTGGCGGAATGGCAGACGCAGCGGGCTTAAAACCCGCGGAGGAAATAAAACCCTCATGAGAGTTCGAGTCTCTCCCCCGGCACATCAGTATGGATTTTCCTTTCGGCGAAATTGTCACAAACCCACCTCCCAACGTGGCCCCGCCCGAAAGTTGGCCGGAGTTTGGCGATAGTGCCTATCCGCCGCCTTTTTGCGCCAAAGAGTTGGTAGGCACCAACCCGCAAGGCGTGCGCTGGGCTCTGTGGCCTGTTTGTTTTGAGCAGTACTACGGCGACCAAGAGCCTACCTTAGAGGAGTCGGCCAAGGGCGTGCTGGCCCGCAACCGCGAGATAATCTGGAAGCGCACCACCCGCACCGACGTGCCAAAAGGTTGGCGCGTGCGCGGCTCGCAGCCGTGGCGCATAGACGGCTTTGTGGTGCTCACGCCTGACTATCAAAACACGTGGAAGAGTGACGCCAAGCGCAACCTGCATACCTGGCAAAAAAAGTTTTTAGGCACGCGCTACCGTATCGACGAAGTATCGCTTGACGAGTTTGTCGCCGCGTATAAAAAAAGTCTGACCCGCACAAAAATAGGTCTCGACCTGCTCAACGCGCTCGTGCGCAAGTTTAGTATCCCCGAGGTGCGCGAGCACATCACGCTGTGGGGCGTGCGCGACATCGCGACCAATGCCATTGTTGCGGGCACGGCGGCGTTTTACTTCCCCAAGCGGAGTGCCACGGTGCGCGAGTGCCCGTTTATCTTGCCCGAGGCGCGCAAAACCTACGCCATGACCGGGCTCATGGACCACTGGTTTAAAGAGTCGCTGCGGCGCGGCATCACGACGCACCTGTTTACCCACTTTTGGCATCCGGGTGCATCTAAAGGATGGGTCGGATTTTCAGAATTTAAGTCGCACTTTGGCCTGCAGTATGTCGCCTACCCGCCCGAGCTAAGCCGGTTTGTGAGAGGAAAGTTATTGTAACTGGCGCACCAACAACCGCCCGCCGCTGAGCGACACGATGATAAAAACAAATACTGTCGCCCATTGCATAAGCGCCGGCATCGCAAACAAAGAAAGCGCGCCCAATGCCACAAGCAACAGCGCCCCCACAGCTACGTGCGCCCAAAAAGTAGGCTCGCGCTTAAACGTATAGCCGGCCCGCACGCGTGTCTCCATACACAGCACCACCACCATCATTGCCCAAAACGCGGCGACAAATGCGCCCGTCACTAAAAAGAATCCCGCCATACCAATTAATACCGGCGTGAGTATAAGGGTGAGTTTGTGGAGCGCGGCTTTCATAGACATGCCAACCAGTATATACTGGCCCCAGACTTAACGCTCCTTGGGAGGACACCATGCCGTTTGACATCAAGTTCGGTATCTATATGTTTGCCTTGGCTATTGCGATACTCCTTGCCTTTGTCGCCGTTCGCGGATGGCAGAGCGCCAGGCGGCACGAACCACTTACGATCGAGGCACACCGCGGAGCGGTGTCGCTTATGCTCTTGCTTGTCGTCGCCCTTATCCTCTGCATCAGGAGCGCGGTCGGCCAGTACCATGTTGCGCATGGGCCGCTCTTCGGAGTGCACTTGCCCTTCGCGTTGATAGGTTTTGCGGCGCTGCTGGCCGTGTGGCTCCGTTTTGACGGACAGCGCTACCCGCGCGCGCATCGCTATATCGTCTACCCGACGATTGCCTGCCTGGTCGTCGTAACGGTGCTCGGCAGCATCATGGTGTACCGAGCATAACCCAAACGTCGACGCGACCCGCCCCGGGTCGCTTTTTTTATGGTAAAACTGTGCTATAAATTCTTGGTACGCGCCCTTAGCTCAGTTGGTAGAGCAACTCCCTCTTAAGGAGATGGTCGAAGGTTCGAATCCTTCAGGGCGCACTAAAAACACAAATACCTGCCCTGCGGCAGGTTTTGTGCTTTAGTGCGAGCCGGAGCGTTGCCGTGCAATGGCACGGCCGCGAGGCAGGGTCGTGCGGCAATTTGC
>CAIWUA010000070.1 GCA_903915735.1 Candidatus Adlerbacteria bacterium | reverse complement strand
CCCGTTTTATTACTTTAAATATGGGCCGTTTACTATCGGCACTGTCCGCCCCGAGACAAAGTTTGGCGACAAGTACGTGGTCATGCACCCCGATGATGCGCGCTACGCGCAGTACAAAGAGGGTGACAAAATCGAACTCGAGTGGATCAATGGCCCCATGACCGCCACGGTTATTAAAGACGAGGCAAGCGACCCCGAAATGGGTAGTGGCGTTATGACCATCACCCCGTGGCATTCGGGCGTAGACTTTGACATTGCCAAACGCCACAACCTAGACATGGAGCAGATAATCGACGAGCGCGGCAAACTGCTCCCTATTGCCGGCGAGTTTGCGGGCATGTCTATTAAAGAGGCGCGCCCGTTGATTGTTGAAAAGCTGAAAACAAAAGGACTGGTTGAAAAAATAGACGAGAAATACGTGCACGAGGTGCCCGTGTGCTACAAATGCGGCCGCGAAATCGAGCCCCAGGTCAAAGAGCAGTGGTTTGTAAAGATAAAATCCTTGGCCGAGCCGGTTATCAAGGCAATTGAGGCGGGCGAAGTCACCTTTTACCCCGAGCATTACAAAAAAATACTCTTAAACTGGCTCACCAATATTGAGGACTGGAATATCTCGCGCCAAATTGTCTGGGGCATCCCTATACCCGTTTGGTATAAAGGTGATGAAATCTTTGTGGGAGAGGCGGCTCCCGATGAAGACTGGACCCGCGACCCAGACACCTTTGACACCTGGTTCTCATCCGGCCAATGGCCCTTTGCGGCGCTCGGCTTCCCTAATTCAAACGACTTTAAAACTTTTTATCCGACGCAGGTGATGGAAACCGGCGGCGACCTCATATTCTTTTGGGTGTCGCGCATGCTGATGTTGGGCCTGTACCGCACCGGCAAGCTGCCCTTTAGCACCGTGTACCTGCACGGCATGGTGGTTGCCAAAGACGGCACCAAAATGAGCAAATCTAAAGGCAACGTAATCAGCCCGCTCGAGATGTCCGAAAAGTACGGCACCGACGCACTGCGTATGGGCCTTATCATAGGCAACACCCCCGGCACACCTACCGCCCTATCCGACGACAAGATTGGCGCATACAAAAAGTTTGCCAACAAACTGTGGAATATCACACGCTTTGTGCTTGAAAACACACAAGACACCTCGGCCGAAGCTACCCCAACATACACTGCCGCTGACGCAGAACTTGTTAGAGAGTTTACTGACACAGTCAAAGACGTATCGCTTGATATAGAGCAGTACCGCTTTTATTTGGCTGGCGAAAAGTTGTATCACTATATATGGGATCGCTTTGCAAGCGCCACACTCGAAGACAGCAAAACAATCTTTAAAGATGGTACTGATGCCGAAAAGCAGTCGCGCAAGCAATTTTTGCTACATACGTTGCGTACGTCGCTCATACTCCTGCATCCGTTCATGCCTTTTATTACTGAAGAGATTTGGCCCAGCATACAAAGCGGCAGTATGTTGATTGTCGAGCCTTGGCCACAGCTTTAGGCCTTATAATAGTGGGGTGCCCGCATTGTCCCCTATCATTTTTATAGCGTTTTTGGGCGGCGTTGTGCCAAGCTTGTTGTGGCTGGCGTTTTGGCTGTTCGAGGACAGCATCCATCCCGAGCCTAAAAAGTATCTTTT
>CAIWUA010000069.1 GCA_903915735.1 Candidatus Adlerbacteria bacterium | reverse complement strand
AGGCCTTTAAAAAGCTGCGGTGTTTTGTCGAACTGGAGCGCAATCTTTTTGGCTTTAAACTTGCGTGCGGCGCGCACGATAGAGCGGCACAACACAACAAACCGGCGGCGCGTCAGTTCGCCCGCTTTGCCGGCGCCGAGCTCGAGCCAGGTCACCTCACCTTCACGCACCAGGCGCTTGGTGCCGCGAGGCTCTTCGACCAGCCGCACACGCATATATCCCTTTGGAGCCGCGTCTATATCACCCTTCGCAAAGGTCAGTTTCATGATCTAGTGTATGGCTTAAAGTATAACAAATTTATAAAAAAGCCGCCCAATGAAGGGCGGACTTAAGGCGCTTGGATGCCGCGCTTGGAAAGCGCTTCGGCAAGAAAACTGCGGATTTGAGGATCCGGCTCCTTTTTCAACCAGGCCTCGGTCGAGGTGCGGTTGTCATAGTCGAGCCGAATGTCGGACATGGCAAGCTGTATCGCCGCAAACAAACGCACAGTTTTGTCGCTGCTGTGCCGGTCTTTGAGCGCGGCTGTCCTGATATCGTCTTGAGTGATTGTCTGCTTTTGGTCGCGGAGCCTGATCACCGCGGCGCTCCAGAACCCCTTCTGGATAAGTGCGAGCAGGCCCTCGCGCGGCACGACATACGTGGATTGCATAACAAATCCCCTGTTACCGTTGCATCTGCTTTGTATTTAACCTCACAAGCCGCAAAAAGTCAAAAAGATAGCGTGAAGGATAAAGAAAAAGCCGCCCTATTGGGGCGGCGCACTAAGCGGCGTCTTTGTATTTGGCGGCGACGGCACCCATCTCGGCGCTGGCGCACGCCTCATCAAACGTGTCGACCACCAAGTCGTCGCGGTTGCCGCGCTTGTAGAGCGCGATAGCCAGGCGGTAGCGTACAACGTCGTTGATCTCATCTTCGAGCCACGCGATGATAGCTCCAACATCGAGTATGTTGAGATGGAGCGTCGAGACGGTGAGGTAGCTGGCGCCGACAATGCGCAGGTCGACGTTGTCGCTGTACTGCGCCTCGGTGATAGCCCACCCGATATCGTGGGGCGTGATGTCGGTGTCGTGCAGGTTGGTGCTGAGCCATATCCACGGCCGATGGCGCGCGCCGTCGGCAAGCTGCTCAATCGTGAGTCGAACGCTCATGGCTGTCTCCTATTCGGACAGAATATGTGCTGAGTCTGGCGGCAATTTAACCGTGTAAATCCGCTATCGTCAACGGGCTTTATAAACAGCGCATAAGAAAAGGTGCGCCAACTAGTGGCGCACCGGCTTGTGTATGGTGACAATTTTGGTCACCTCTTGGTCAAACTCGAACGTGCCCACGACAGTGCCGTGCGGACCTATCTCCTTGATATGCGTCGAAACGGATATCTCGTAGTGGCCGGAGCGCTGCGGGGGCGCATGTTCGAGCGTATCGCTTATAAACTCGATATGGTGGCGGACCACCTTCTCCAAGTTCTGGCGGATACGTACCACCTTTGAGTCGCTCACGACGATTCTCCTTTAAGAACTTGAGCTTTGTCGTAATTGAAAAGCCCCCTCCGCGTGGAGGGGGTTATTTTTATCTTGATTCGTGTGCCGTTTAATCAAAACAACCCTCTCCCGCGGAAGGGGTTGTAAGGAGTATGTTAAACGCGACTGCCATATATTCTGTATACACTACTCTTTTTTGTCTGTCGAGAGGGTCCCATCAATCCGGTTCATGTCGCGGGGGAACATTGACGCTTCGCGGATGTTTTTGAGCCCCAAGATTTGCATCGTCATGCGCTCGGCGCCAAAGGCAAACCCGCCTTCGGGCGGTGCGCCGTAGCGAAATGCTTCGAGAAACATCTCTATCTTTTTGGGATCCATCCCCCACTCGTCTACGTGTTTAAGGAGTTGTTTGTAGTCGTTGATGCGTCGCCCGCCCGACAGCCACTCGACACCGCGGCACAAGAGGTCGACTCCTTCGTTGACGTCGGGATTCTCTTTGCTCGGGTAGACATAAAATGGCTTTTGCTTGGTCGGATAGCCGTAGACAAACACAAAGTCGCTGCCCGTCTCGGCTTTAATTACCTCGCATAGCTTGCGCTCTTGCTCGGGGTTGAGGTCTTTGTCGGCCGGTAGGCCAAGTTTGGCAAAGGCTTCGGCGAGCGACATAGTCGGCGTCTTTTCAATCATGGT
>CAIWUA010000068.1 GCA_903915735.1 Candidatus Adlerbacteria bacterium | reverse complement strand
ACGATATATCGTAGTCTTTTACGTGTGGTATACGCCGTAGAGACCTTCACCGGGATCTTCTTCCGGCACTTCTTTTTCTTTAATAACGCGGGAAGTCCATACCCTGTCTTCTTCAGACAGGGTCTTTCTGATAGATCCCCACATAACGGTCGGGTGCAGGTCGAACAGGGCAAGATAACTAGCTTTGTCGCGATTCTTGATGGTAGACATGTAGCGCTCGGCTTCGTCGGGAAGCGGGTCACGGAAGCTGTCGATATTCATTGCTCTCTCCTCGTTGCAAATCTACCGAAAGAGTATACTAGGGCGATGGAAGAGACAATAGTACTGGGGGCGGGGTGCTTTTGGTGTACCGAGGCGGTTTTTGAGATGCTCAAGGGGGTTAAAAGTGTCGAGCCGGGGTATACGGGAGGGAAGACGGCCAACCCGACCTACGAGCAAGTCTCAACAGGCTCAACCGGTCATGTTGAGGTGGCTAAAATTGTTTTTGATTTGGATGAACTGAGTTTTGAAGAGTTGCTGCAGGTATTTTTTAACGCGCACGATGCGACGCAGGTGGACGGGCAAGGCAACGATATTGGCACGCAATACCGCTCGGCGATTTTTTATACGACCGAGCGCCAGCGCGAAAAAGCGCAGCATTATATTGATGTGCTCAACAAGAGTGCGGCGGTTAAGCGTATTGTTACCACCGTCGAGCCGCTCGGCGCGTACTACCCGGCCGAGGACTATCACAAAAAATATTACGAAAGCCACAAGACGGCAGGCTACTGCCAACTGGTTATTGCCCCCAAGGTCGAAAAGGTACAAATAAAGTTTAAGAATTTACTTAAACAATAATGGTGTAGTATAGAAATATGAAACTCACACCCTATATTTTGTTGGCGCTCGCGATGGTCGGCATCGGCGACACGATGTTTCTCTCTTATTATGCGTATCTGCACATTGTCCCAACCTGCGCGCTTAAAGGCTGCGAGATAGTGCTGGCTAGCGTATACTCGCATCCGTTTGGGGTGCCGTTTGCATACATCGGCCTTTTATATTACTTGCACGTGCTGGGGCTTGCGCTTTTGGCGAGCATTTTCCCCAACTCAAAAGCGGTTGCGTTTGCGGCGCTGGTGTACAGCGGGGTCGGACTCTTGCTGTCGATAGGGTTTGAGCTCTTTCAAGTATTTGTCATCGGCGCACTGTGCATGTACTGCGCGATATCGGCGACCACTACGCTGCTGTTGTTTGCCACGTCACTGTGGCACTGGCGCACCACGCGCGTTAGTACGCCGGTCGCCTAAAGCGCTTAAACATCCGCCAAATAAAATAGAGGAAGACTATTGCGACAATAGGGTAAAACGCCCCCGCCGAACCGACGACAAAGCGCAGCACGGTCAATATATAAAAGTAGAGCGTGTTGAGCAGGTACAAAAAGCTGCCCCACGGGTTAGTGGTCGAGTTTTTGACGGCTTCGGCACCCAACACCTCGCCCGGTTGGTTGGGTGCAAGCCGCGTGCGCGTGCTGGCCACTTGGGTGTCGAGCGCACCGGCTGCGGCGTTACGCGCGCCGTCGATAAGCGTAAAGGCCGGTTTAACATACGACTCGACAATGGGGGATATGTTGTTGATGTTTTGCTGGATAGCCGCCGATGACTCGATGGCTGCAGCCGCTTGCGAGGTGGTCGCTATGACCGGCTTTGGTTTGGGGTTGATGTAGAGCGTAAGGGTCACCGGCGTCGCGCCGTCTTTGTCTACAGGGCTGAGTATGACGTCGGTATTGTCGGTAGACACCACGACGCCGAGCGGCACCGCGACCCCCTCGACCTGCGCCTTGGCCGAAAGCTCGAGCGTTTGGGGCTGGGCGGCCCATGCCACAGCGGGGGAGAGCATAAGCAGTGCCGCCAGTACCCCTCCTTTCATATGGTAAAATTTTAGCATGAGTTTTTGGCAGCGGCTGCGTAATTATTTTATCCCGCATCATACCAACGCGTATCGTCCGCACTTGCTGCGACGCGGTTGGATGGTGTTTTTTTTGGCGCTGGTGCTTGCGACCGAGGGGTTTTTGGTCGCCAGCCTCGTGGCGCGGCAGTCTACAGGATCGTTTTTAGCGAGCGTGATAGCAAGCCAGGTGATGTCGTTAACCAACGACGCGCGCGCCGCCCAAAAAGACGTCCCACTCACCGACAACAAGCAGCTCGACGCCGCCGCGCAGGCCAAGGCCAACGACATGGCGGCCAAGGGATACTTTTCGCATCAGTCGCCCGACGGCAAGACGCCATGGGATTTTATCTCCGCCTCCGGCTACAACTATCAGTACGCGGGCGAGAACTTGGCCGTGCGCTTTATCGACTCTAAAGACGTGGTCAATGCCTGGATGGCGTCGCCAACGCACCGCGCCAATATTATGAAGCCGGTATATCGAGAGACTGGTATAGGCATAGCGCAGGGGTTGTACAAGGGATCGTCGGCCACCTTTGTAGTGCAATATTTTTGCACGCCGTCGGGGGCGGTCTTGGGCGCCGAGGTAGGCCCTCCACAAATGCCGAGCTGGTTTAACTCGCTGGTGCGGCAGGGTGCGCGGCTCTTCAGCGATCCGCGTGGCAGCACCGCGTGGATCTTTGGCGGTATCGCGGGCTTTTTGATGCTGCTTTTGGCGCTGGCTTTCTTCTTTCATATCCAAGTGCAGTCTGCCGAGATTTTGCTGCCGGGCGTGGTAGTGGCCGGCATAGCGGTGTTCTTTTTAACCTTTAACGGAGCGTTTTTGTCGGTGTCGAACGGTGGCCAGGCGGCGAGCAGTATACAAGCGGGTATACCCGACACGTCTACTATCATCATTGACGACAGTGCCGCATCGACGCCATAATAAGCTCATGGCAAACAAAAAGGTCCAAGTGGGCGTGGCGGTGGTTGTTGCATTATTGGTGGTCGGTTTTTTTATGGGATCAAATTTCTTTTCTATGCCGCAAGCTCAAACTAATTTAGTCGTACAAGATCAAACGGTGGGGCAGGGCGTTGCGGCGCAGTCGGGCGACACTATTGTTGTCAACTATACGGGCAAGCTAGCAGACGGTACTGTGTTTGATACCACTGTTGGACGCGGGCCTTTGCAGCCATTTGTGCTTGGTGCAGGCCAAGTTATCCCGGGTTGGGACCAGGGGTTGGTGGGGATGAAGGTCGGCGGCACGCGCACACTCATTATCCCGCCGCAGCTCGCGTACGGTTCGCAAGGTGTCGGCCCTATCCCGCCCAACGCAACGCTTACCTTCG
This sequence comes from Candidatus Adlerbacteria bacterium, assembly GCA_903915735.1. Lineage (GTDB taxonomy): Bacteria > Patescibacteriota > Minisyncoccia > Phycocordibacterales > SBAW01 > GWA1-54-10. Next base: position 12,250 of record CAIWUA010000068.1, on the reverse strand, counting down.
AGGTGCAGCTTGTGTCGGTAACTCCGGCAACTACCACTCCGGCCGCGCAGTAATGCGACCCATCTCTTTAAAAATAGAGAAAGAAATGCCGACCCAAAGCGAGACCTGCCTGCCGGCAGGCAGGGCCGGCATTTTGCGCACGCCGCACGGCGATATTAAGACACCGGCCTTTGTCGCGGTGGCCACCAAGGCCGATATTAAAGGCATAGACGTACGGCTCTTCCCCGAGCTGGGCATCCAAACGATAATATCCAACACCTACCACTTGTACCTGTCGCCGGGCGAACAACTTATAGACAAGGCAGGCGGCCTGCACAAGTTTATGGCCTTTGACGGCCCTATCATGACCGACTCGGGGGGCTTCCAAGTCTTTTCGCTTGGCGAAGGGTTTGGCAAAAAAGTTTCGAAGGTCCAACCGGAACATGAAGGTCTTGCAAAAGGGAGTAGGGCTCCCGTTCATCTCTCCCTTTTGCAAGAGCCTTCTGTTCCGGCTTTTTACGACTCAGAACTAGCCACGAGCCACGGCAAGCTCGCCATCGTCGACGAAGAGGGCGTTTCTTTTACCTCGCATGTCGACGGCTCCTTCCACCGGTTTACACCCGAGCGCTCTATCGAAATCCAGCACAAGCTCGGCGCCGACATTATCTATGCGTTTGACGAGTGCACCAGCCCCGCGGCCGACAAGGCCTACCAAAAAGAGGCGATGGACCGCACGCACCGGTGGGCCGACCGCAGCCTCAAGGCTCATCGGCAAAACCTGGCCGCCAATGCCGCGCAAGGCATCTATGGCATCGTACAGGGCGGTCGCTACGCTGATTTAAGAATCGAATCGGCGCGCACTTTAGCGGCAATGGACTTTGACGGTTATGGCATCGGCGGCAGCTTTAGCAAGCAAGACATTTTGGGGATTTTAGACAAAGTTAATCGCGAGTTACCCAACGACAAGCCGCGGCACCTGCTGGGCATCGGCGAGCCCGAGGATATTTTTATCGGCGTCGAGGCGGGTATAGACACGTTCGACTGTGTGCTCCCCACGCGCAACGGCCGCACCGGAGGAATTTACACAACCCGCGGCAAAGTGCAAATACCGAACGCCGAGTTTAGAGAGGACTTTGGCCCGCTCGACGAGGGCTGCGCCTGCCCTGTGTGCCTCAAACACACCCGCGCCTATGTGCATCACTTGTTTAGGACGCACGAGATGCTCGGACCCATTTTGGCGAGCATGCACAACATATTTTTCTTGACCAACCTGGTCTCCCAAATCCGCCAATCTATCTTAGACGGGAACTTTCATGCATTTCGTGATACATTTCTAGGTTCTTATGGCAAAGTTTAAACTCTCAACCCACTACACGCCCGCGGGGGATCAGCCCAAGGCTATTAAAGAATTGGTGGCCGGTATTAATCGCGGTGAGCGGCACCAGACCTTGCTTGGCGTCACCGGCTCAGGCAAGACCTTTACTGCGGCCAATGTGATAGCCTCTACGCAAAAGCAGACGCTGGTTATTGCCCACAACAAAACGTTGGCTGCCCAGCTGGCGCAAGAGTATCGCGAGTTTTTTCCCGATGCGGCGGTGCATTACTTTGTCTCGTACTACGACTACTACCAGCCCGAGGCGTACATATCGCACAGCGACACGTATATAGAGAAAGAGGCGCAAATTAACGAAGAGATAGAGCGCTTGCGCCACGCCTCAACCCAAGCGTTGTTGACGCGCCAAGATGTGATAGTTGTCGCGTCGGTGTCGTGCATCTATGGCTTGGGCAGCCCAACAGAGTACCGCAAAGTGCACCTTGAGCTCAAGGCCGGCGCTACCAAAAACCGTGCCGAATTGATACGTGAGTTGATCAACGTGTACTTTGAGCGCACGACGGCCGACCTCACACCGGGCGCGTTTAGGGCGCTCGGCAACAGTGTTGAGATTATGCCAACCGGCGAGCGCGTGCTGTATCGGGTCGAATTTGAAGGAGAAAAAATTGGCAAACTGCGCATCATAGACGCTATCACCCGTACTGAAAAAGAGTCGCCCGACTCTATCTTCCTGTTTCCCGCCAAGCACTACGTGACCCCCGAGCACGAGCGCGCGCGAGCTATCGAGGACATCAAACTCGAGCTCAAGGCGCAGCTGCAAAAGTTTGAGAAGGCGGGCAAGGTGCTCGAGGCTGAGCGCCTAAAACGCCGCACCACCTACGACTTGGCGATGATACGCGAGATGGGCTACTGCAACGGGATAGAAAACTATTCCCGCCACTTTGACGGCCGCAAACCCGGCGAGCCGCCGTACTCGTTGCTCGACTACTTTACCCATACCAAAGACGGTACACCCGACTTTTTGACCATTATCGACGAGTCGCACGTGACTGTGCCGCAGCTGGGCGCCATGTATGCCGGCGACCGCTCGCGCAAAGAAAATTTGGTCGACTACGGCTTTAGGCTCCCCAGCGCGGTCGACAACCGGCCGCTGATGTTTAATGAATTTGAGCAGCGCGTCGGCCAGACCATCTACACCTCGGCCACACCGGGCGTGTACGAAAAAGAGCACAGCGGCAAAAACGTCGTCGAGCAAATCATCCGCCCGACCGGCCTTATCGACCCCGAGATTGTCGTTCGCCCTATCACCGGAGACGCCAAACAAAAGAGCCAAGTGCAGGACTTTTTGGATGAGGCGCAAAAAGTAATTAAAAAAGGCATGCGCGTTATGGTAACGACGCTGACCAAAAAAATGGCCGAGGACTTGAGCGAGTATCTTAAAGAGCGCGACATCAAAGCGGCTTACTTGCACAGCGACGTCGAGACACTCGAGCGTATCGAAACGTTGACCAGCCTGCGCAAGGGCGAGTATGACGTGCTCGTGGGCGTCAACTTGTTGCGCGAGGGGCTCGACCTGCCCGAGGTGGGGCTGGTGGCTATCCTCGACGCCGACAAAGAGGGCTTTTTGCGCAGCGAGACGAGCTTGATCCAAACCATCGGCCGCGCGGCGCGCAACGTCGACGGCCGCGTCATCCTCTATGCCGACCAAGAGACCGACTCAATGAGAAAGGCCATCAGCGAGACCAACCGCCGCCGCGCGATACAGACCGCCTATAACAAAAAACACAACATTACCCCGACAACGATTAAAAAAGCGATCAAAGACATCACCCAAGAGCTCCGCAGCGAGCACAGCAAGGCCATAGTCGCCATGCTCGAGATAGACAAAGACTTGTATAAAAAGAATCCCAAAAAGTTTTTGACAATGAAACGTGGGGAGATGGCCGAAGCGGTCAAAAACCTCGACTTTGAAGCCGCAGCCCTCATTAGAGACGAAATCTACGCCCTGAGCGGACAGGGGACAACTCGCTTGCCTCGCAAAAAGTAGGCGTATAGTAGGTGCATGAAAGCCCAACAATGGTCTATCTTTATTTTGCGTGTGGTTTTGGGGTGGTATATGCTCGCCGACGGGCTATTAATCGTGTTTACGCCCAACTGGTCGGCGGCGGGGTTTCTTAATAGCGCTAAAACCTTCCCCGCATTTTATGCGTGGTTCGGGCAGGCAAGTAACCTCTGGTGGGTCAATCCGCTCAACGAGTGGGGGATAGTGCTGGTCGGCGTGGCGGTGATATTAGGCATAGGCGTGCGACCTGCAGCCTGGGGCGGCGCGGTACTTCTTTTGCTCTATTACTTCCCGCACTATGCGTACCCGTTTAACCTGCAGTACGGCTGGGTCGTCGAGGAGCACATTGTCTACGCGGCCGCTTTTGTTGTGGTGGCTCTCTCACCCTATGCCGAATATTTTGGCTTGGGCAGCTGGGCACGGAGTACTTTCTTGGGACGGATCCCGGTTATTCGCGCGCTGATATAAGCCTACAAATAAGAGCCTTTCGGGGCTCTTTTTTGACACCCCGGCTGGGAGGTTTCGCAGTGCGCTGTCCACAGAAATTTGTGTAGGAGCTATATAGATGGGTGTCTATAGTATAGATACTTATCAATATTTAAATTTGCTCTTTCATGCCCCGCACACCCGCATCCCGCCAGACTCCCATTACCCTCATCAAGCGCGACGGTCGCGAAGTCGCTTTTGACCCGTCTAAAATTGCCAACGCCCTGCGCAAGGCTTACGAGTCGCTCGGCGTCGAGCGCCCCGACATGGTGGCGGTCGTGACCAACACGGTGGTGCGCTCGCTTGCCGGGCGCAGCGGGGTCACCGTCGAAGAAATCCAAGACTTGGTAGAGAAGTCACTGCTCGAGTTGCGCGAGTTTGCGGTGGCTAAAGCCTACATTTTGTACCGCGAGCAGCACGCGGTGATGCGTCGCATGGCCGCCGAAGGGCCTCTGTCGTTGGTGGGCAAATATCTTGGCAACGGCGACTGGCGCGTCCGCGAAAACAGCAACATGGCCTTTTCGCTGCAGGGGCTCAACAATTACTTGGCCTCGGACATCAGCAAGCGCTACTGGCTCGAGCATGTCTACCCCAAAGAGGTCCGCCAGGCGCACGAAAATGGCGACTTTCATATACACGACCTCAACGCGCTGTCGGTGTACTGCGTGGGTTGGGACTTGATGGACCTGTTGGTGCGCGGCTTTACTGGCGTGTCGGGCAAGGTATCGAGCGCTCCCGCCAAGCACTTTAGGAGCGCGCTCGGCCAGATAGTCAACTTCTTTTACACGCTGCAGGGCGAGGCAGCGGGGGCACAAGCATTCTCGAGCCTCGACACCTACTTGGCGCCGTTTATCCGCTACGATCAATTAACCTACGACGAGGTCAAGCAGGCGTTGCAGGAGTTTGTCTTTAACCTCAACGTGCCGACGCGTGTCGGGTTTCAAACTCCGTTTACCAATGTGACGCTCGATGTGATTGTCCCGTCGCAAATGCGCGGCGTGCCGGTCATACGCGGCGGCAAGGCGCAAAAAGAGAGCTACGGCGAGTTTCAAGAGGAGGTCAATACTTTTAACAAAGCCTTTCTTGAGGTGCTGCGCGAGGGCGATGCATCGGGGCGCGTCTTTACCTTCCCGATCCCGACGTACAACATCACTAAAGACTTTGACTGGGACAACCCGGCGCTCGAGCCGCTGTGGGAGGGTGCGGCCAAGTATGGTATCCCGTACTTCTCTAACTTTGTTAACTCCGACATGGACCCGGAGGATGCGCGTAGTATGTGCTGCCGCCTGCGCATCGACAACCGCCAGCTCGAAAAGCGCGGTGGAGGCCTTTTTGGCGCGCACCCGTTGACCGGCTCGATAGGCGTCGTGACCATTAACCTGCCGCGCATTGGTATGACCGCTCGTACTGAAGAAGAGTTTTTTGCCGCGCTTAGCACGATAATGGAGACCGCCAAAGCCAGCCTCGAAATTAAGCGCAAACTGCTTGAGCGTCTGACCGAAGAGTGCCTGTATCCGTACGTTAAGTTTTATCTGGCCCAAATGCGCGAGCAAAACGGCTCGTATTGGAAGAACCACTTCTCGACCATCGGCTTGGTAGGGATGAACGAGGCCGTACTTAACTTCCTCGGTTGCACTGTTGCCGACGCCGAGGGTCGCGCCTTTGCCGAGCGCGTACTTGAGTTTATGCGCAACAAGCTGGTGGACTTTCAGATAGAGAACGGCAGCCTCTACAACCTCGAGGCGACCCCGGCCGAAAGTACCGCCTACCGCTTGGCGCTCTTAGACCAAAAAAAGTTCCCCGCGGCGCGCTTTGCCAACGGTACCGGCGCCGACGCTGTGCACCCGTTTTACACCAACTCGACGCACCTGCCGGTCAACTACAGCGACGACGTGTTCGAGATCCTCGACCTGCAGGACACGCTGCAAACCAAGTACACGGGCGGCACGGTCATCCACTTTTTTGTGGGCGAGCGCATCGCCGACCCGCACGCCGTGCGCGAGCTGGTTAAAATAATCTGTAACAATTACAAACTGCCGTACTTTACCATCACGCCGACCTTTAGCGTCTGCCAAAACCACGGCTACCTGCGCGGCGAGCAGCCCACGTGCCCTACGTGCGGCGGCATCTGCGAGGTGTACTCGCGCGTCGTCGGCTATTTGCGGCCCACGCAGCAGTGGAATCAGGGCAAACTCGCCGAGTTTGATATGCGCGAGACGGTCCCGAGCGCCTCGGTCGAACGCTACGCACAGGGAGAGGCTCCCGTATGCGCATAGGCGGGCTGCAGCACTCGTCGTTAGTCGACTACCCCGGTACGGTGTCGGCGGTCGTCTTTACGGTTGGGTGCAACTTTCGCTGCCCATACTGCCACAACCCCGAGCTGGTGCTCGAGACGCCCGAGCGCGAGATACCCGAGCAAGAAGTGTTTGACTTTTTGCGCTCGCGCCAAGGGCTCTTGCCTGCGGTCACCGTGACCGGCGGCGAGCCGACCATGCATGCCGACCTGCCGGAGTTTTTTGCCGCGATAAAAAAGTTGGGATACAAAACCAAGCTCGACAGCAATGGCACGCACCCAAAAATGCTGCAAAAGTTGGTCGAAGAAAAACTTATAGATTATGTGGCTATGGATATTAAAGCCCCGCTTGTCAGCTATGCGCGGGTGGTTGGTGCCGCGGTCGACACGGTTGCTATACGTCAGTCGATCGACTACCTACTGTCAAACAAAGTCGACTACGAGTTTCGTACCACGGTGGTTAAGTCGCAGCTGGGGCCGCAAGACCTGCGGCAAATCGGGCGCGAGATCATGGGCGCCAAACGCTACTTTTTGCAGCAGTTTAACCCGGGCAAAACTTTGCACCCGTCGTTTCGGTCGATGCTTGCGTATGAAGCCTCCGAGCTTGAGTCTCTTGCTCAAGAGATAGCCGCCTATGTCGACCACTGCCATGTCAGAGCCTAGAGTCTATTTGGACCATGCCGCGGCAACGCCTCTTTCGGCGCGAGCGGCCGTTGCCATGACCACGGCGCACGAACACTTTGGCAACCCGTCGTCTTTGCATCACGAAGGCCGCGCGGCAGGACAAAGTTTTGCCGACTCGAGTGCGCGCATTGCCGCCGTACTCGGTGCCGCGCCGGGCGAAATTTTGTTTACCGGATCGGGGAGCGAGTCCGATGCGTTGGCAATCATGGGCGTCGCGCGCGCTTACCGCGCGCGCGGCAAGCATATAGTCGTGTCGGCTATTGAGCACAAAGCAGTTTTAAAAAGTGCACAATTATTAGTGCAAGAGGGTTTTGAAATAAGTTTTGTAAAACCCGACTCGGTTGGTCGTATAGATCCGGCGCAGGTGTTGGCGTTGGTGCGCGACGACACGACGCTGGTTTCTATCATGTACGCCAACAACGAGATAGGCACCGTCGAACCGATAGCCGACATAGCCGCGCTGTTGCGCGCACGGGGAGCCAAGCGGCCGCTTGTGCATACCGACGCGTGCCAAGCGGCGGGGCAGTTGCCGCTTAGTGTCGCCGCGCTCGGCGTCGACCTCATGAGTATTAACGCCGCTAAGGCATATGGTCCTAAAGGTATTGGCGCGCTCTATGTGCGGCGCGGGGTGACACTCATGCCGCTTATCCCCGGTGAGCAGCAGCAAGGGCTCCGTGGCGGCACCGAGTCGGTGGCGCTTGCGGCGGGCTTTGCCGCCGCGCTCGAAGAGGCTGAAGGCATGTGCACCATCGAGGTACCGCGCTTGGCGGCCTTGCGCGACTTACTGTGGCAGGAAATTAAAAAAGAGGTCCCCGATGTGGTGCTTAATGGTGACCCGGCAAACAGGCTCGCCAACAACTTGCACGTGTCGGTACCGGGCATCGAGGGCGAGTCGATTTTGCTTATGCTCGACGAGGCCGGCATTGCGTGCGCCACGGGCTCGGCGTGTAACTCGCTCGACCTCGAGCCGTCACACGTGCTGTTGGCGGTCGGCGGCGAGGCGGCGCTTGCGCACGGGAGCATCCGCTTTAGCTTGGGGCGGGCCAATACTAAAGATAATATGCACCGCACCGCGCGCGAGTTTGGCCGCATAGTACGCACGCTTAAAAGCTTTTCGGCGCTCACGATATGAATCCCATCCCGTGGGCCTATAGCGACACCGTTAAAGATCACTTTTTTAATCCGCGCAATTTTCTTAAAGACGGCGAAGATTTTAAAGCCGACGGCACCGGCATTGTGGGCAGCCCGGCCTGCGGTGATGTGATGCTTTTTGCTGTTGCTATCGACCCGGCCACCAAGCGGATTAGTGCGTGCCGGTGGCGCACGTTTGGTTGTGCGTCGGCAATAGCCTCGACCTCGATGCTCTCGTGTATGACTCTTGAGGACGGTGGTATGACGCTCGAGCGTGCCAAGCGCGTTAAGCCCGAGGAGATCATCGAGCGGCTCGGTGGTTTGCCCGACCGCAAATATCACTGCTCGGTCTTGGGTCACCAGGCGTTAGCACAGGCCGTAGAGCAGTACGAAAAAAATCATGCCCAATGAATATAAGCCATACACTATAGTTAAACGCATTGAAGAAACTCCCGGCGTCGCGAGTTTTTATCTGCAACCGGCTGTCGGCGAGACCCCCATGTTTGTGGCGGGGCAGTTTATAAATATTTCTTTACCGGGATACACCGAGGCCAAGTCGTATACTATTGCGAGCGCGCCGCAAAGCGAGTTGTGGGCTATCACGGTGCGGGCGGCGGGAGCCTTTTCTACCAAGCTTATGTCGCACCAGGTGGGGGACACGCTCGCGGTGTCCGAGCCGCTCGGCTATTTTTGTGCCGACCCGGCCGCCGCGCCGCGACTGTGGCTCGCGGGCGGCATAGGCATCACACCGTTTATGAGCATGCTGCGCGAAGGTAAAACCATTTCGCCTACAACTCTTTATTACAGCAACCGCAACGCTGAAGATATTGTATTTAAAGACGAGCTCGAACAGTATCCTATTACCGTGCGGCATTTTATCACCCGCGAACCGGCGCCGGCTGGCATGACCGCCGGTCGCATTGCTGAAGATGATCTTAAAGATGTTTTGCAAAAACTGCCGGAGTGCCAAGTGTATATCTGCGGCTCGATAGGGTTTGTGCGCGACTACTGGAGCTTGCTGCGGCGGCTTGGCATGTCCGAACACCGCCTGTTTACCGAGGCCTTCTTTTGACTGTGATATATTGGTGGGTATCTATGGCAAAAAAAGAGTCGAAGGCTAAAGAGACTCATCCCGAGGAAAAAACATACAAGCGCCCCACCTGGGTCAAAAGCGGCGAGGAGGAGCTGTGCCCCGATTGCTTTAAGGTGGTGGGCGAGCGCAGCCGCTACAACTTGGTCTGCATGCTCGGCAAAGCGAAAGAGGGGATGACAGTGGGCGAGCTCACCAGCCAGACCAAACTGCGCCAGCCGACCGTGACGCACCATTTGCAAATTCTTAAGTCGGTCGATGCCGTCGCATCAACAGAGCGCGGCCGCGAGCGCGTGTACAAACTCAACCGCGACGCGCACTGCTTTGAGGAGTGCAAAATCCCGTTTTAAAGCTTTAAAATAAGGGTATTTTGTCGAGTCTGTTTTAGGGCTTGACAAGAACTTTAATAGGGTGTATGATTGAGAGCGGTAAGTCTGGGTTTGGAATCGCCTTGTGCCTTACCAGCGCAAGCCACTCGCCAGCGTGGTAGAAAAGAGGGCAATCCGGCAAGGACCGGTACACGCTCCACCATTTTGGTTAGTCCCTTATGAGCTACGGGACTCGACAGCGATTGTCGTAAAGCTCCTCCCATTCTGCAGATGGGAGTAGGATTGGCCTAGAGCGGAGGCCTCAAACCGCTCACACTGCCCCTCGCAACAATTGTTGCGAGGGGTTTCCACTTTTTATAACTGTGTGCACATGGTACACTGCCATGCACCCCCTCGGAGCAGTCGAGGGGCCATTGCCGTATCTACCCCACACTATGGAAGACTTTATACACATCAAGGGTGCCAAAACGCACAACCTTAAAAATATAGATTTAAAAATCCCCAGAAATAAGATGGTGGTGTTTACCGGTTTGTCCGGCTCGGGCAAATCGTCGTTGGCGTTTGATACCATTTTTGCCGAGGGACAGCGCCGCTACATAGAGTCGTTGTCGGCCTATGCGCGGCAATTTTTGCGCCAGATGCAAAAGCCCGATGTCGAGGAAATAACAGGACTTTCGCCCGCCATCTCGATCGACCAAAAGTCGCGCAGCAATAACCCGCGCTCGACCGTGGCCACCATTACCGAAATCTACGACTACCTGCGCATTTTGTACGCGCGCGTGGGCAAACCGCACTGTTTGGTATGCGGCCGCGAGATACGCAAACATAGTAACGAAGAGATTATCCAGTCGGTGAGCGAGACCGTGCAGAGCCACGTGCCTAAGGCCGGCAAAAAGGTGATGGGTGTCGAGCTGAGCGATGAGTGGGTGCGTGTGTACGCGCCGGTGGTGGTCGGTCGCAAGGGCGAGTACTACCAACTGCTCTATGACCTGCTCGGCAAAGGGTTTGAGAAGGCCAAAATCGACGGCAAGCTGGTGAGCCTGCGCGATAGGGTCGAGCTGAGCCGCCACAAAAAGCACGACATTGATGCGCTCGTTGATGAAATTTTGATAACAGAGTTTCAGCGCGACAAAAAGCCGGCACTCGAGCGCTTGGGCGAGGCGGTCGAACGCGCGCTGCAAGAGGCCGATGGTTTGGTCAAGATAGAGGAACCCTCGACTGAGCTCGGGTCAGGGGCAAGCAAGGAGCGTATTATCTCGAGCAAGTTTATGTGCGCATACGACGGGTTTAGCTTCCCCGAGGTTGAGCCTCGGTTGTTTAGCTTTAACTCGCCCTATGGCGCGTGTCCGGCGTGCAACGGCCTTGGCACCAAACACTTTTGGAGTGACGAGCCGTGCCCGACCTGCGAAGGCAAGCGCCTGCGCCCCGAGGCCCTTAATGTCTTTTTGGGCGATAAAATAAATATCGTTGATGTCACCACTAAGTCTATCCAGGATGCGTACGATTTTTTTAACGCGCTCAAGCTCAGTAAAAAAGATCAGGAGATATCCAAAACGGTTATTAAAGAGATTACCGCGCGGCTTAAGTTTATGCTCGATGTGGGGCTCGACTACCTGACGCTCGATCGTCGCGCCAACACACTTAGCGGCGGTGAGGCGCAGCGTATTAGGCTTGCAAGCCAGCTCGGCTCGGGGCTCGTGGGCGCGCTGTATGTGCTCGACGAGCCGACTATCGGCTTGCACCAACGCGACAACGAGCGGCTAATAAAGACGCTGCTCAACCTGCGCGATTTGGGCAACACTATTATTGTGGTCGAGCACGACGAAGACACCATTTATGCCGGCGATTATTTGGTCGACATCGGCCCGGGCGCGGGCGTGCATGGCGGGCATATTGTGGCTGAAGGGTGGCTCGAAAAGCTGTTGACCGCCAAAAAAAACGACAGCGGCAGCGTGACTTTGTCGTACCTGCGCGGCGAAAAGGCCATCGAGGTGCCCGAAACTCGTCGGGAGAAAGACAAAGGCGCTATCAAAATCAAAGGCGGCAAGGCGTTTAATATAAAAAATCTTACCGTCGACCTGCCGCTCGGGCGCATGGTCGCTATCACCGGTGTGTCGGGCTCGGGGAAGTCGACCTTTTTGTACGAAATTTTGTACGAAAACTTGCGCGCCCGCTTTGATAAAAAGTATCGCACCAACAAGACCTTTAACGCGGCAAGCGTGACCGGCACCGAGCACGTTAACCGCGCGATACTTATCGACCAGTCGCCGATAGGTCGCACGCCGCGCTCGAACCCGGCCACCTACACGGGCGCGTTTACCTTTATCCGTGACCTGTTTGCCACTACCAACGAGGCGCGCGCCCGCGGATGGAAGGCAAACCGATTTAGCTTTAACGTCAAACAAGAGCGTGGCGGCGGCCGCTGCGAGGTGTGCGAGGGCAACGGCATGATAGCTGTCGAGATGCACTTTTTGCCCACGGTGTATGTGACCTGCGACGTCTGCAACGGCAAGCGGTTTATGAAGGAGACCTTGGAGGTTAAATACAACAAAAAAAATATTTACGAGGTGTTGAGTATGACCGTCGAGGAGGCTATTAAATTCTTTAACGATATCCCCGCTATTTATGACCGGCTTAAGACGTTAGAAGAGGTGGGCCTTGGTTACTTGCAGCTTGGGCAATCAGCCACGACTTTGTCGGGTGGCGAGGCGCAGCGCGTCAAAATATCGGCCGAGCTGTACCGCCCCCACCTGCAAAAGACCATCTACCTGCTCGACGAGCCGACCGTAGGCTTGCATTACGAAGACGTGCGCAAGCTTATCGACATACTCAACAAGCTGGTGGCGGCGGGCAACTCGGTGGT
>CAIWUA010000067.1 GCA_903915735.1 Candidatus Adlerbacteria bacterium | reverse complement strand
AAAAGACGGCAGTTTGTATGTAGGCTCTACTGAAAATGTAAAGAGGCGTTTTCTAGAACACAACAATGGCCGTTCTCCGTATTCCATGAAAAAAGCTCCGTATATGTTGAAATGGTTTTGTGCTTTTCCTTCCAAACAACAAGCCCTAGTTTTTGAAAAGTATTTAAAACATGGTTCGGGACATGCTTTTACACAAAGACACTTGGTTTGAAAACTAAAAACGCCCTTGCAAATTAGGTCAGACAACGAGTAGGATGAGCCTAGTTTTTGGATCTTTTAAGGAGGACCTATGCAAAATCTTGGACCCGTCAAAGTGGTAGGAGTCGTGCTCCGAGCCCAGCAGCCCTGGCTCAACTTACACGCCGGCACCGACACCGACGGCCGACTGTACTGCCGGGACACCGGCGAGCCAATACTCTCGCGGGTGTACCATCGCTACCGACTCGACGGCCAGGCCCCGGGCGCAGCGTATGTCCGCGACATCGATCTGCCGGCCGACAAAACCGCCAGCGGCAGGATGGTGTCGTTTAGCAGTTTTGGGTGCACGGCGTGCGGCCACAGTGCAGAGCCGCCCGCACACATCAATGCCTCTAATCTTATGGTGCGACAAATCTAAAATTCTGTTCAGCGCTGCAAAATTTCGCAGCGCTTTTTCTTTTGTACGCATTTTACCCGACCGTGTAAAATAGTGTCATAAAAAATGCCCCGGAAAACCGGGGCGGGAATCAGAGAACTTATTGAGCAAGAGCGTGTTGGACCAGGTCGAGCAAAGGTTGCTCTACCCTGCTATGCATCACCGCTGAGAACTGTCCAATTCGGTAGACGTCATTAATGTCAGCCCAGTGCCCCATGAGCTTGAAGACTTGCCGCACCACATCGGCATTCCGATACAGGACAACGGACGTCACTCGAAAGAACGAGTCGAACACGGGTCGGATTTCTTTTTCGTAAGATCTGCCCTTCCACCGAAACTCAGCGATCTCGCGAAAAGCCTCCGCTGCAAGTTTGCCGTCTTCTTCAGGCCAAGTGCACAAGAACTCCGCGAAGCGTTGACGGTCTGCTTCGCCTCGAGTGCCCAGTAGGCCATCGACGACACCTTTAGCAAGATATTTGCGCGACTTGGGATACTGCCCCGCCGGAATATTCAAACACTGTTTGACACACCAGTTGGCATACAAAGTGATGTATGTGCCAAAGCACCACTCCTTGGCCCATTTCTCGGGGTTAACACTGCTGCGATAGGGTTCCTCGTCGAAATCGGCCTGCTCTTTGGCGCAAACCTCGAGCAAGACGACCAAACGAGCATCCTGGCCTTTGGTGTTTTTCCCATGCAAGATAATGTGGGAAACTTTCTGAGCTGCAACGGTGGTTTTATGTGCCGACTGTTCAGCCTGCATGATCTCGGTCATGACACACTCCTTCTGGGGCCTCGGCCCCGTTGTTAAAGACCCTCGAGTCTTTTGGACACCATGTCCTCCTTAACTTAACCAAACTAAAACCGCCGGCGCAAGCCGGCGGTTTTTGAGAACAGTTGGATGTGCGATTACTCGCGCATGCCGGAGCGGGCCTTCTCTATCGAGCGAGCGGCTGCCTCTTGACCACCAAGGCCGAAGGCAAGACCAAACGCCAACGCGAGAGCAACCACGATACCGGTCGAGAGCACCTGGGTTACACCCGGAGCGATCTGGAGCTGATCGAGCGCCGCCAAAATGGCGAAGACCCAAATAGCCCAGCGTGCTACCGTGCCGGCAACGCCGGCCGACGTGACACCCGCTGCGCGGGCGGCACCGGTCACCACACTCTGTGTCACCTCGGCCACCACTGCCGCAATGACGATGATGAACGCGGCAACAATGACGCGGCCAAGCAACGGCAAGAGCGCGAGCTGGATAAAGCCCGTTACTGCCGTAAGGCCCATGACCGTCAAGGCCGCCCACAGGACGACGATGATAAGAAACCACTTAATGAGCGCGCCGATAAACTCGCCCGAGTCGAGTTTGTAGCCCGCGCGGGTGACGATGTCATCGACACCTGCGCTGCGGAGCGCGTGGTCAACCTTGATAGCGCGGATAGCCTGCGCCACCACGCGACCGATAAGCACCGCGAGGAACCAGCCCACGACAAAGATAACGACCGCAAGCACGAACTGCGGAATGAAGTTGACGGTCCACCACAGCAAGTTGTTAAACGATTGCTGCAACGCGGCCGACCAAGTCTGAACGATCATACGAAAAATTCTTATTATTTAATAATCTATTAAAGTCGACCCCTTAATTGTAACATCCCCACCCTTTTACCAGGAGGCTCTGTGGATACCCTAAAAACCCTTATTTAAGGCCAATGTTGAGCTTGTCGAGCACTATCGTGTGCGGGTAGTCGAGCACGTCGCGCACCAGGTGGTCGCTGAGCCCCAGGCGGTAGACAAACTGCTCGGTACTAAGCAGACTGTAACGCACCTCTTTGCCAAGCTCGGCCTCGAGGCGGCGCACGGCGGCGCGGAGCTTTTTTTCCTTCATGCGGTCGCCGACCACAAACAAGTCGAGGCGGCCGTCCCACTCGCCGAGGAATATACCCGAGAGTATCACCAACTTGATAGTGCCGCTGCCTTTAAGCCGCTCGGCAATATCGGCGCCGCGCGCCGGGGCATTGAGCAAAAGGTTTTGCAGGGCCAACAAATATTGAAAGTCCGGGTTAAGACCATAGCGCGCACCTGCCGAACGCAGACGTGCCCGCTTGATAAGACCGGCGGCGGTAAAAAGGAGTATCTCGCGCCGCGTGGTGCGCTCGGGCACGCGCGAGCGCTGGGCGGCGTCGGGCACCGTGTAGCTGAGGCGCGGATTAAACAAAAAAAGGCGGAGCAGTTTAACGCGGGCGGATGATCCAAAAAGTTTGCAAAGCGGGTCTGATGTCATGCGGTCAATCGGGTAAGCGTATTCTATGCAAATCTTCCCCATCGCGCAAAGCTAGACAAACCCTAAAAGAATTGAAAAGAAAAAGCTCCCGGCGGTTAGGCCGAAAGCGTACGCTCTTGATTAAAGTTGGGGAACAGGGCCTCAAACATCTCCCGCGTGAGGTCCGCCATTGCGGACCCATACAGCATTTCGACATACATAAGGTAGAGCTTAAGAGACGTATACGGTCCCATAGGTATCCTCCACCGTTAGTGCCTAACTCTGCCTTAAGTATGGCATAAAAAAAATAAGCCTCTCATAAAGATGAGAGGCTGGCGAAGGGGACGGAAACTGAAGTGGTTTAACTTTGGTGGTTTTACCCTCAGACCTCCGCTGTCAGTCCGTCCACTTATTAGTACTCCCCCGCCCGGCGAAAGTTACTCCATCTCAAAACAAAAACCCCGCAACTGGGCGGGGTTTTTGTTAACTATATTGCTATTACTCGCTGTATATAACAGGCGAGTTTGAGAAAGGTTACTTAAGCTCAACCTTGCCGCCGGCTGCCTCGATGGCTGCCTTAAGCTTGTCGGCATCCTCCTTCTTAAGACCCTCTTTGAGTACGGTCGGAGCTGCGTCAACAAGGTCCTTTGCCTCTTTAAGGCCAAGACCAAGCGCGTCTTTGACCGCCTTGATAACGGCAACCTTTGCCGCACCGGCATCCTTGAGCTCGACGTTAAACGACGACTTCTCCTCGCCGGCGGCGGCACCTGCTGCCGGGCCCGCTACCGCGACCGCCGCGGCCGATACGCCCCACTTCTCTTCGATGGCCTTGACGAGCGTATTGAGCTCGAGCACGGTCATCTTTTCGACTGCTTCGATGATTTGATCCTGAGTCATAGAATTAATATGAGTTTTTAATTTTTT
>CAIWUA010000066.1 GCA_903915735.1 Candidatus Adlerbacteria bacterium | reverse complement strand
ATATGGAGATTTATCACGCACTCAACCGCGGTGTCGATAAACGCAAGGTTTTTATGGATGAGGAAGACTGTGTGCGCTTTACCCACGATTTGTTCGTCTTCAATGACAAACATGCGACGCTTAATTATGTACTAAAGAAAAGACAGGAGGAACGTCCACGAGAACTTCTGGTACATATCCATGCCTTCTGTCTTATGCCCAACCACTATCACCTACTCCTGTCACCTGCGATAGAAAACGGCGTCTCGTTATTTATGAAAAAGCTCAACATGGGGTATGCAAAATACTTTAACGAAAAATATGAGCGTTCCGGAGCTTTATGGCAAGGCAAGTACAAAAAGAAATTAATCGAGCGTGACGCGCATTTTCTATATATCCCCTACTATATTCATCTCAACGCGCTCGATCTGTCGATGCCGCAGTGGCGTGAGGGAAAAATACAAAATATTACACAGGCTCTAAAAAAGCTACGTGAATACCGGTGGAGCAGTCATTTAGATTATTTGGGCGAGAAAAATTTTCCTTCCATCACCGAGCGCGAGTTTCTTGCACAGATCATTGGCACACGAGCCCAATATGAAAAAGAGATTGAGTACATCATTACAAACGCAGATCTAGCCAGCGGCAGCAATAAGCTTGAGTAGCCAAAACTAGGACATCGGATGTCCTAGTTTTGGCTTTACTGATATTGCACAAAGATGGGGGCGGGCATTAAGTTGAGGACTGTTGAGGTTGAGAGCAGGCCTGTCGAGGGCGCGCGGGTGTCGTTTTTGTAAAACAGTTTGATACCCGCAAACTGCACCGGCTCTTGCGTAATTACCCTCAAGTAGGTGTTTATCTTTTTTTCGGGGAAGCCCCACCCGTCCATGTCCATCACCACCTGCACCTCGGGCAAGGGTTTGATGTTGTGCGCGTTAGTGACCATATCTTCGGTAAAGCGGTGTACCAACAAAATTTTTGGCGGCAAGTTATTGTCTTGCACTATTTTTGCCAAATAGGTTGCCGCATAGTTGACGTCAGCCGCATCAACCGTACCAATGACCGAGCCCGGCCGCGCGCCGTTGTGCATAGCAAACTCGGGGTCGATAGCCAGGTGCACCTGCGGCATGGCCAAATAGGTCGCAAGCGGCGGCAGCTCGTCTTGTAGCGTCGAGAGCCCGACCTGCACGTCGAGGATAACGATGCCGTTGACCTTTTTTGCCATCTCGAGTGCCTTGTCTATCTGGCTGTCGGGCATGCGCAAACGGTACTTGCCGTCTTTGCCGGGGCTGCCCTGCGCCGTGACGTCGATGTACTCGATGGCGGGGACAATTGGCGTCGACGGGTCGGCGGCCTTCCATTTAGCTACCTCGGTCATGAGCTTGGCCAACACCTGGTCCTCGGGGTACTCGCCGAGCACGCCCATACCGGTCGAGTAAAAGTTGCCGTAGTACGCAACGATGCGATTAAACGGCAGGAGCGCCCCCGTGTTGGGATAGACGCGGCGCACCGGCCACTGTGGTTTAGGCGTTGTGGTCGAAGCGCTGGTGGTGCCTTGCATAAACGCCGCGTACCACGGGCTACTCATGGCCACGTGTGCCAAGGCTAAAAGCCGCGCGTTATAGTCGGCGGTATCGAGCGGCAAGACTTTAGGCGGGTGCACGGTCTTGGTAAGTACGCCGTCAACATATGAGACCGCATTTAACTCCGGCACATAAAAAAATACGCCCAGCAGTACCGCCAGGCCGCCGCAACTAAGTGCGACGTACAGGTACTTAGTTGAGCGCACCGATGCCTTCTTTGTGTTCGTCATGGGTATGCATAGGCTCTTGGTGCGTTGGTAAAACGCTTTCGACAAAAGAGTTGCGCGCATGCGGCTTGGTGCCGCCCGAGAGCGCCTCGCCCCGCAAAAGGAATCCTATTATCGCAATAGCACCGCCCGAGAGTACCAGCAGCGCCGTCTCCCACGCACCGGGGAGGCCGAGCAAGGTGCGCGACGCCATCACCACAAGCCCGAGCACAATAATAGTCATCTCTTTGGACATGGGTATAGTTTACTCCCCTTCGACGATGACGACAAACTCGCCGCGCTGTTTGTTGGGGTCTTCGGTGAGCGTGTCATGCAACTCTTGCGGCGTCCCGATAAGCGACTCTTCGTACAGCTTAGTAAGTTCGCGATATAGCCCCACCCGCCGGGTGGGTGCAACTTTGGCAAGCGACTCGAGCGCCTTCATGATCCGGTGCGGCGACTCATAAAAGATGCTGGCGCGCTTAGTCTCGCCGATTTCTTTAAAAAGCTTTTCGCGCCCTTTTTTAATAGGCAAAAAACCGTAAAAGGTAAACGTGTGGGCGCGCAGCCCGGCAATGGCAAGCGCCGCCGGCAGGGCCGACGCGCCGGGGATAGTCTCTATGTGCGCGCCCTGCTCGCGCGCCCGCCACACCACCTCGTTGCCCGGGTCGCTCACACCGGGCGTACCTGCATCGGAAACCAGTGCCACATGCTTGCCCTGTGCGAGCAACCCCAAAACCTTGGAGTCGGCGATGGCCGGGGTGTGGATGTCAAAATGCGACAGGAGCTTGCGCGTGTTGCGCGTGTCTTCGCACGCGACAAAATCGGCCTCTTTAAGCACGCGCAGGGCGCGCAGGGTCATGTCCTCGAGGTTGCCGATGGGTGTCGCCACGACAGAAAGTTTGCCCCTGTCCTGAGCTTTGCCGAAGGAGGTCATAAAATCTACCGTACCATGTTTGACTAACTAAGAAAAGTCTGTTAATTTTTGGTGAGACTTCAGTTCCAACTACACACGGAGGCTGTCATGCACAGCATCAAAAAAAGACCAACCCGTGACTCATCGTGGTCTTTGGGGGGAGCCAACGGCTCGATGGTGGATTTGTCCTACTGCAAAAGCAGGGTCCGCATCATCGGGTTCGGCCGATACTACAAAGGACACGAGGTCGACTGGAGCTTTCGTCCATTCAAGCAGCCTAGGGACGGCAAACTCGACCCTGTAAGCACTCGGTTGCTGCCCGAAGTCGCTGCATCGCTCGGCATCAAAGAGATGCTTGCGCCGCACCCGACCTTTGGGACAGATATGTGCGCCATCAATGATTTGCGGGTGCGTATACCGATGACACATGGTGACAAACGCGTCGTGCTTGTGCGGGGCAAACAAGCCGACAGTATGGCTATTGCTCCGGGCGAAACGTTTGCCATCTCGGTTGGCGGCTGCCCCATTGGGTGGATGTTCGACCTGCAAAAGCCCGACAAGTTGTTGGTCGCACACATGGGGCTCAAGTGCCTCATCGACCGATCGCTTGCGGTAACCGGCCAAAAGAGCCGACACCACCGGAGCGTCATCGACCGGATGTGGGAGTCGATGCGCCTTTTGCCAGGAGAAGCCAGTCGGGTACATGCTGGGTTTGCCTTCCCTATTTACCCGCTCGAAAATAAACATGAGTGGGACTATGCGGGCGACGGGCATGAAAACAAGCTCATCTGCAAGCACCTGGTGACCGAGTGGGGCACCGACTGCGTCTACGGATGGGCCGACGAGCAAGCCCGCAAACTTGGCCGTATCCACCTTGGCAATGTCATACGCGGCCAATACAAGGCGTGTGGCATCCTGTCCGAGAATATCCACGGCGTATCCGCACCGGACGCTGTGGGTGCCGACGGTCATCCGTTGTGGTACGTCACCCGTGGTCCACATGGCAAGGACCCCCGAAACTTGGTCTTGGTCCAACTCCGCGCATAGCCGCCGCCCGACACACTACTGCAGTGTGTCGGGCGGTTTTTTTTGCTACAGTTGAGCGTATGCAGTGGAAAAAGGCTCACTTTATAGGCATCGGCGGAGTCGGCATGTCGGCGACCGCCAAGCTCCTGCGCGACGCCGGGGTCGCTATCTCGGGCTCGGACGAGGCGGTCTACCCACCTATCTCGACCATGCTAGACAGCGAGGGTATTAGCTACCAAACACCCTACGCCGCGGCAAATATCCCAAGTGACGCCGACCTTATCGTCATCGGCAAAAACGCCAAACTGGTCCCCGAGACCAACGCCGAGGTAGCGGCCGCGCTCGAGTCAAAAAAAACGGTACTCTCCTTCCCCGAGGTGTTGGCCGAGGTAAGCAAGGATAAAGAAAATATCGTCGTGGCCGGCAGCTATGGCAAGTCGACCTCGACCGCGCTTTTGGCGCACTGGCTCGAGCAGGCCAACCTGGCGCCGTCGTACTTTATCGGCGCGGTGCCTATCTCGCCCAAAACGAGTGCACGGATGCAAAACGGCACCCTATTTGTACTCGAGGGCGACGAGTACCCGGCAAGCAACACCGACCCGCGCAGCAAATTTTTGCTCATGCAGCCGGCGCACCTGTTGCTGACCCCGCTGGCGCACGACCACTTTAATATCTTCCCCACGCCGGCCGACTATCTCAAACCGTTTAGCGAGCTTGTTAAACTTTTGCCCCAAAACGCCACCATGGTCGCCTGTGTCGAAGGGCCTCTTAGTAGAGACTTTCTCTTGCATGTGGCGCGCCCGGTCATTACCTACGGCCTGCACGAGGGTGATTACACCACCGCCAATATTGTCTGGGGCGAAAAAACTCGTTTCAACATTTTGCACCGCGGCACCGCGGTAGCCAGCCTCGAGACAACGCAGCTCGGTGTGCACAATATACAAAACATCGTCGGCGTCGCGGCGCTTGTCTTAAGCCTCAACCTCATGAGCCCCGAGCAGTTTGCCGCGGGCGTGGCGAGCTTTAAAGGCATCGTGCGACGGCTCGACCGCAAGTCGGAGCACACCTCTGTCCCTATCTTCGAGGGGTTTGGCTCGAGTTTTGAAAAGTTGCAGAGCGCGGTCGCCGCGATGCGCCAACACTTTGCCGAGCGGCGGTTGCTCGTTGTCTTTGAGCCCAACACCATAGTCTGGCGCTCGCGCGCCACGCTCGAGCAGTACGACACCGCCTTTACCGGCGCAGCCAAGGTATATATCTTCAACCCCCCGCACGACGGCAAAGAGACCGAGCTTAGCCTCGCCGAGATAGTGGCACGCGTACAAGCGAGCGGCGTCGACGCGGTCGGTGTCTCGACCGCCGCCGAGGCACTTGCGTTGCTCGACCAAGACTTGCACCCCAACGACTGCATCCTGCTGTCATCCTCGGGCGCCATGGGCGGCCTCATAACAGACATCCCCGCCCTTGCGGAGCGGAGATTCCCTGTCGCATAAATGTTTTTAGATTAATACTTCGGCACAATCGTGCCGGTGCTGCCCGTTGTCGTCGCACCTACTTGCGGCGGCACCAAGACTGCGTTCATCACATAGACGATGCCGTTGCTGGCCTTGTACTGACGCAGCACGAGGCCGCTGTTGACCATAACCGTGTCGGTCTTCAAGTTGACCTGAAAGTTGATCGGGTCCTTAGAGAGTGCGGTGTAGTGGCCGCTCGAGACTGCGTCGATGTCGAGCCGCTTGCCGGTGACAACCGCATACTGCGCCATGCGCTTTTTCTGCGCGGCAGTCATTGCGCTAATGGTACCGGGGGTCAGGCTCGCATAGGCGGCATTGGTCGGGATAAACAGCGTGTAAGGTCCTTTGCCGGTGAGCGATGCGACCACGCCGGTCGAGTTAAGCAGCGCGGCAAAGTTGCTCGAGCCGCCAAGGCTTGCAACCACCTGCGCAACGGTCGACGAGCTGCGAACCTCGCTGGCGACAGGTGCTGCGCCGGTCGAGGTTGAGGTGGCGCTGGTGTTGGTGGTCGTTGCGGTTTGACCGGCCGTGTCCGTATCACTACTTGGCGCCGGGTTGGCGCTCATATACCACCACACACCGAGCAGTATTAAAATAACCGCCCCCACACCAACCGCCCAGTTCCACAGATTAGTATTGTCCATATAGGTTATATAAAAATCTTAGTTATTAATTAAACGGCATTAACCGCTCAACAGTACAAAGTTCAGATGAAGCCAACCTGAAGCGCTCATGCGCTTGTGGTATGGTGGGCGTATGTATGTAAAAGTGCGGGTACTGGCGGGCGCCAAAGCCGAGAGGTTTGAGGCCGAGTCAAAAGACCATTTTAAAATTGCCGTCAAAGAGCCGGCCAAGCAAAACCTGGCCAACCGCCGCGTCATCGAGCTGGTAGCCATGCATTTTAAAGTCCCCCCAAACCAAGTGAGGCTTATCAGCGGGCACCACAGCCCGTCTAAAATTTTATCTATCCCTAACTAACTATTGGTGCCCAGGAGAGGACTCGAACCTCCATGCCCTTGCGAGCGCTACGACCTGAACGTAGTGCGTCTACCAATTTCGCCACCTGGGCCTAAATCCCACAATATCAAATTAGATGCTTTCTTGCGAATGCATGACCTGACCCGGCTTTTAAATACCCCTCAAAATCTAATGCACTCTTTTTATCTCGAAAAGCACAGTACCAAACCAAAGTCGGCTCTTTATAAATTTTGGTCGTAGCAACCTCTTTGTACTGATGATCTTTCAACCGTTCCTTCAGGTCAGACGAATAACCAACATATAGTTTTCCTTGTTCATCTTGAAGAATATAAACGTAGTACATACTCCAAGCATGCCCTACTCCGCTAAAGCTTCGAAGGGCTACTTCGCGCCGATGTGGATAAACTAACCACGTACATGGCATACATTGTGCCGTGCACTTCGTAGCTCCCCCGTAGAGGGGAGCGAAGTAGTGCGCGGTCTAGGGATCGAACCTAGGACCTTTCGAGTATCAGTCGAATGCTCTACCAACTGAGCTAACCGCGCGCGTCCGTTGCTCCGCCATACTAGCAAAAAAAATAGGCTGATGCCACTGCATCAGCCTGTCCATTCTTTAGGTACCCATTTTCGAGCGCGCGGGTTTTTCCCGCCCTTAGTCAGCCTACCGACGATTACCGTCGTCCCTCGGGGCGGCAGGGTGGGCACTTCTCCGGGCAACAACTGCCGGTCGTCAATATGAAAGTAGATGTCCTTACCTCCGTCAGGATGTTCGAGAAAGCCGCTTTGCTTAGAGACGACACATTTTACCGTCGCTTCCATTCCACTATCCCCCAAAGATCGCGAACCAAGTTATTTTTTATCACCTATCCCCCACGAGCGCAATAAAAAATACCCCTACTTATCCACAAAAAGCGAGGCCCCAACCGCAGATGCAAGTTGGGGTCTACGCACAGATTATCCGTCGAGCTTCGGATCCCAGCCGCCGTGCTGCAACCGTGATTGCCGCACGAACACGCTCAGACCAAGCCAGACAATTGCCAAAAACTTCACGGTCGCTATCCTCCTTCGGGTTTGTGGCCAGGCCACAGTTTTAAATCGGTCCAAATGGCATTGGCGCGCATCTGGCGTTCTCCCTTCTTGGTGGGTTGACCGGCAGAAGACTAATCTACCCTGACCATACACCCAAACCCCTTTGTTGGCAAAGGGGTGGTGTGATTAAGAATTGATACCAAGCAAACCTGCGAGAAACTATCTTTCTCTTGTTCCGCTCTTTACGCATTTTTCCGCCTTGTACTCAAAGCGTACTCTGTTGCGTACCGAGAGCCCTAACGAGTATGGGCCACAAACCGAGTGCAATTTAGCATTAGCACTATCATGCCACACTCTTGCGAGTGAGATCGCCGATTCAATTTCTGTACTCGTACGAGATACAGAAATGCATTTCATTTGAATTGTTCCACGAGCAGCTTCCGCTACCCGTGCCTTGTTACGACTTACTCCCTGTCACCGAACTTACCGTGGACCACCATAAGGTGGGCTTCGGGTATTCCCGGCTCCCTTGAGTTGACGGGCGGTGAGTACAAGACTTGAGAACGTATTCACCGCGGTATGTCTGACCCGCGATTACTAGCAAATCCAACTTCATGGGGTCGAGTTTCAGCCCCCAATCTGAACTGGGGCGGTTTTTATTACGATTGGCTCAGGATTTCTCCGTCGCAACGCGTTGTAACCGCCATTGTATTATGTGTGTAGCCCAAGGTATCAAAGGGACATGCTGACCTGGCGTCATCCTCGCCTTCCTCCCAGCTTGAAGCGAACGAAGT
>CAIWUA010000065.1 GCA_903915735.1 Candidatus Adlerbacteria bacterium | reverse complement strand
CGCTCCATCTCTTTGCCGGCCCAACGCAGCGCAATGATGGCTTTTTTAGCATCGGTAATAACCGGGGTCAACAGGTGCGGCAGCGACCGGTACAAAGTAAGTTCGACGCGCTTGGGGTCGACCATGATAAAGCGCAGCTGCTGCGGGCCGCAGCGGTAGAGCAGGCTGTTGATGAGCGTATGGATAGCCACCGACTTGCCCGAGCCGGTAGCACCGGCAATCAAGGCGTGCGGCATTTTAGCCACGTTGCCAAACTTTGATCCGCCGGCAATGTCTTTGCCCAAAGCGACCAGTAACGCCGCCTGACTGTCTTTAAAGTCACTCGAGTCGAGCAGCGACCCCAAGCCC
Source organism: Candidatus Adlerbacteria bacterium (assembly GCA_903915735.1). Taxonomy (GTDB): domain Bacteria; phylum Patescibacteriota; class Minisyncoccia; order Phycocordibacterales; family SBAW01; genus GWA1-54-10. The sequence continues at coordinate 8,746 of CAIWUA010000065.1, read as the reverse complement.
ACCGTCACCTTGGCCGAGTTAGGGACCTCGATGCCGACCAGCGACTTGCCCGGGATAGGCGCTTCGATACGCACACTCGATGCCGACAGCGCCAGCTCAAGGTTTTTTTGCAAGGTCAATATTTTTTGCAGGCGCACGCCCTCGGCCGGCTTGACCGCATAGCGGGTCACCGACGGGCCGATAGATATCTCGTCGAGCTCGACGGTAATGCCAAAGTTTTGCAGCGTACGCTTGATGATGTTGGCATTGCCCTTAATGTCGCCGACACCCGGGCGGCCTTTGTCGCGCTCAAGCAAACTGAGCGGCGGGGGAGTGTATTGCCCCAAAAGCGACTTCAGCCTATTGGCGTTGTTTTTGGCGGCCACAACCGGGGCAGCCAACGGGGTTTCAGACACCTCTTCGTCAGACTCTTGGTCATCGGTGTTTTCGTCGTTCGACCCCTCATCTTCTTGAGACTCTTCCTCATCCATATCAAGGCCGTTTATCGTCGTTTCTTTTTTGGGGCGCAAGCCGGCAAGCCGCTTAAAGGCCGCCACAGCCAAACGCCCCGCACCTACAAACGGTTCAAGACTTATTTTGCCCTCGAGCAACAGCAAGAGCGATATCAGCGACAGGCCGCCAAGGAGCACCAGCGCGGCATAGATATCAAAATATTTAATAGCAGGGGAGGCAATAACCGAACCCAAAAGCCCGCCGCGGTTCGAGACTATTTGTACAAACCCGAGCCCCGCCACCAAAAAGACGCCACTGGCTACCATCTTGATGGCCGAAAATCCTTCGGACTCTTGGCGCAAGGCATTGCCCGCCAGCATAAAAAAGAGCACAGGGACCAAAAAGTATCCAACGCCCAGTAGTTTGGCAAAAAGGTAGTAGGCATCCGAGCCGGCAGTACCCGCAGCACCAAAGGCCGCCAAGGTAAGGATAAGCCCCACAATGATAAGCAGTACGACGATTATGGCGCGCTTTGTTTCTTGGGGTATATGGGCTTGTGCCTTGCCGGTAGTGCCTTTTTTGCGCGCCATATATAGCAAAATAATAACACAAAGCTGTCTGCATGTTGCTTTTTATAAACCTTGCTATACTCAAAGACACAGAGTGTCTTTTTAAGTCCGATAGAAATAAAAGACACTAAGGGACAAATAAAGGACAACCTATGCCAGATAGTAGTAAAAAATTTCACGAATTTGCCCTCAAATCAATCCTTTTTAAAGGACGTTCAGATTGGTATTTTTGCTATCTTAAGACCGAAAAGATAGCTCATGTTATGTCCGTTTTGGCGGGCGGCGTTGGTGGCAGGTTAGGGGAGTTGGCAGATCGGGCAGCCGAGGTGCCGCAAAATGTTGCCTATTTAGCGGCCGGCGAAATGGACGCCGCGGCGCTGCTTGCGGATGTCTTTGGGATACTTTCTGAGTTGCGCGTAGCAACTACCAATAACGAGCTAAATAAAGACGCCGGCACCCTTTTGTGTAAAGAGTATGAGGAGGTCGCGCAACGCCTCGTTGCCGGTTCGCACCCCTCCCCTTTTATGACCACCGAAGACTTTAGGGTTAGTGCACTCCCCGAGCTCGAGGCGCCCTTTGAGCGTAGCCATGTTCATGTAAAGGACATAAAGGACACATCTAAAGTGTCCAATAAACACCAGTCCGAAAGGATGTCCTTAATACTCAGTTTTATACAAAAAACTAAGCGCGCCTCTATTAAAGACATAGCGGCGGTGGTCAAAGGCTGCAGCGAGAAGACTATCCAGAGGGAGTTGGGTGCCCTAATAGAGCAGGGTTTGGTACGCAAAGAGGGAGAGCGCCGTTGGAGTGTCTATTTACCGGCCTGAAGCCGATTTTAGCCGGTCTAGGCAACCTATTGACCCGTTTTGGTACACTATATATAGTGTCTAGGTGGTACAAACACCAGAAGTCCCTCTTGGGGCTATTAGGCGTTGTCCACAGGGCTTTTTTGCGGTCTAGCCCGCACCCCCTATAATAGACGCTAGGCCACGGGGACAGCTCCGCGGCGCAGCACGTTGACAATTTCATACTCCTGAATTCCTTATCCCTTCACGAAAGATTACGGCTGAAACTCCGTCATTACTCTGGCTACCAAAGCCTTTTGCTTCTTTGTTTTTTAGAAGCGCTGGCAGGTAGAGTTTGTGCGTGTTCGATTACTCATGATTACCAGTTAGTTCGATTTATTCGTTCGTATAATTATTATGACTATTACTCAGAGTTCAACTCGGCTTATCGCTTTGACGCTTAGCGTCGCGGTAGTCGCGGTCACGTTCTTCGCGGTCCTTGCGACCCCGGCGCACGCGGCCACTTGCCCGGCACTCTCGCGCTCGCTCCAAGTTGGTAGCAACGGTGCAGATGTTAAGGCGCTCCAGATGTTCCTCAACTCTAATGCTTCGACTCAGATCGCAGCATCAGGTGCAGGTTCTCCTGGCATGGAGTCAACCTACTTCGGTGGTTTGACTAAAGCTGCAGTTATGAAGTTCCAGTCTGCTCACGGTGTCTCGTCTATCGGTATCGTTGGTCCTGCTTCGCGCGCGGCTATCGCAGCGTCTTGCAGCGGCACTCCGACTCCGACCCCGACTCCGGGTCAGGCAGGTTCTGTTACGGTAAGCGCAGCGGCGCAGCCGGTTAACAGCCTCGCCGTCGCAGGTGCATCACGCGTTCCGTTCACCACGTTTACTCTCACCAACAACAGCAATGTTGCGGTGACCGTCAGCTCGGTTACGGTACAGCGCACCGGCCTCGGTGTTGACGCAAACTTCAGCGGTGTCGTCCTCTTGGATTCCAATGGTCTCCAGATCGGCAATGCGAAGACCTTCAACAGCAATCACCAGGCAAACGTTGGCGATGTTGGCTTTACGCTCAACGCCGGTCAGTCCATGACCTACACGGTCGCGGGTAACATGGCAAATGCTTCGACCGTACAAAGCGGTCAGGTTGTCAGCCTTGCGGTTGTCGCGGTTAACAGCACTGCTACTATCTCCGGCTCGCTCCCGATCACGGGCGCATCCCAGACGATCAACAGCACGCTGACCCTCGGTTCCTTCTCGACAACGACCTCATCGGTTGTTTCTCCGACTGGCACCGCTCACTCGCAGAACATCGGTGACTCGGCCGTCCGCTTTGCGGGCCTCAAGTTCACCGCGGCTTCTGCCGAGGACCTCAAGCTCTACAGCATCCGCTGGCGCCAGGTTGGCTCCGCAAGCTCGGTTGACATTGGCAACATTGTCACCAACGCTAACGGCACCGCCTACCCGACCACGGTTGACTCGACCGGCAAGTACTACACGACCGTATTCCCGGGTGGTCTCTTGATCCCCAAGGGCAACTCGATCGACGTATACGTGCAGGGCGACCTCGTTGGTTCTAACTCGGCCGGCCGCACGGTGCAGTTCACCGTCGACCGCGCAACTGATGTTTACTTCGTCGGCCAGACCTACGGCTACGGCATAGCGGATACCGTGTATCCGAACAGCCAGCCTTGGTACAACGGCGACCTCTTCAACATCAATGCCGGTACTGCCTCGACCATCAGCAAGTCCAACGCGGCTGCCGATGCGGCGCAAAACATCGCGGTTAACGTCCCTAACCAGCCTCTCGGCGGGTTTACGACGAGCTTCCTCGGTGAGCCGGTCTCGGTCTCGGGTATGACCTTCTCAATCGCCTCGTCTACTAACGTAGGCGGCGGTCCGTTGACCAGCGTCTCGATTGTTAACGAGAACGGTGCAGTCGTCTCTGGTCCTGTTGACGAGAACAGCTCGGGCAACGTGGTCTTTAGCGACACTGTTACCTTCCCGACCGGAATCCACACCTACCATGTCAAGGGTAAGATTGCCTCGGCAACTACCAATGGCAAGACGGTTACGGTTACGGTTAAGCCGAGCACCTGGACCAATCCGACCGGTCAGATCTCGGGTAACAACATCACTATCAGCAATGCAAACTTCGATCTCAATGCAATGACGATCCAGGGTGCGACGACCTCTATCACGGTCTCGACCAGCCCGTCTGCGCAGTATGTGGTCGCAGGTACGCAGGGTTACACCTTTGCGAACATCCAGTTGGATGCCTCGCAGTCGGGTGAAGACATTCGCTTCAGCTCGCTCCCGGTCGCGTTCACCGGCTCTAACACGCCGGCGGCGCAGCTCAGCGGCTGCCAGCTCTTCGATGGTGCAACGGCTCTTACTACCGGTTCGCGCGTAATCAACTCGCTTACCGTTGGTCAGAACTCCTTCAGCTTTGACAACTCGCTTGTCGTAGCCAAGGGCACGGTCAAGAACATCTCGGTAGTCTGCAACATTAGCTCTGGTGCTACTAACCAAACCTTCCAGTTTGGTATCAACAACACCTACAGCTACTCGGCTAGCGGCGTAACCTCAGGTTCGACCATCACTCCGTCTATCGCGGCGGCAGGTGCGACCTACGGCGGTCTTATGACTGTCGCTTCGGGCTCGCTCATCGCAGCGGTTGACTCCAGCTCTCCGTCGTACGCTCTCAAGGCTGCGGCTCAGACCGGCGTCACGGCGACGGTGCTCAAGTTCCACGCGGCTAACGAGTCGCTTAACCTCACCAAGATTGGCTTGACGCTCACTAACAGTGGTAACACTAAGTCCACTGGTTCTGGCGCTACGACCAACGGTGGTGCAAGCGATATCGTTCAGGCGTACATCTACAACGGCTCGACGCTCGTAGGTACGGCTACCTTTACCGGTACCAACACTACGGCGACCTCGACTCTGACCACCCCGGTTTCTCTTGCCAAGGATGCGGACACGCTCCTTACGGTCAAGGTTGACTTGGCTCAGATCAGCATCAGTGCCGCTGGCGGCATTGGCGACGTAGTCAAGGTTGATCCGCTCAACTTCGAGGCAACTGGCGCTTCGTCTGGCTCGACCATCAAGGGTCCGACCGCGACGAACACGGTTACCACAGGTTCAGCAGGCGTACAAATGTTCAAGAGTTATCCGACTCTTGCCATGGGCCCTGCTACGGCAACCAACCCGAACGGCACTGCCCAAGCGTTGAAGAAATTCAGCGTCACGGCTAACAGCGCCGGCTCGATAGGCCTGTACCAGATTGCGGTTTCGCTCGCGACCTCATCGGCCACGGTCCGCAACCTCAAGCTCTTCGCCTTTACCGACTCTAGCTACTCGTCTCCGGCAAACGTGCCGAACACGACGGCAGGTCAGTTCGGCGGTACGGCACCGCTTAACGGTCCGCTCAACATCGCTGCTCCGACGGTCAGCTTCTACCAGGGCACTCCGCTCCAGGTATCTGCTGGTCAAACGATGTACTTCACCCTCGTGGGTGACGTAGCACCGGTCGGCTCGGCAACCAACTGGACGATCACGTCGACCGTCCTTGGTGACTCTGCGACCACAACTCTGTGGGCAAACTACAACGTCAACAATGTTGCAAATATCATCACGCACACGGCGGCTGATATCACGGGCGTCGCAACCTCGACCTCGGCCAGCAACTTCATTTGGTCGGACAACGCAACCACTACGGCTGCGACCACCGATGTCGACTGGGCGAACGGGTTCAGCGTCCCGGGTCTCTCTTCGAGCGGATTCTAATCCTCTCAACCATCTAGGAGACAACTAGATAACAAAAACCCCTCCCTTGCGGAGGGGTTTTTGTTTTGTCATACTTCTACTTATGCAAACAAAACACTACGTAGCGCTAGCGGCGGTTGTCGGGCTCGCTATCGGCATTGGCGGGTGGCTCCTTTTTGCCCCTAAAACCGCGGTTGCACCTGCCCCCTCGTCATCAACTGCTTCGACCACGGTTACCGACCTGGGCAATGGCGTACAGATACAAACCACCAATGGAGTGACCGTAACCCAAATCAACGACCAACCGTCTGCGCCAAAACCGCCGGCCGTGGCGGCACTTACCTTTGCCCCCGGCACGTCGGCCGACCTACAGACCGCATTGCAGTCACAGTGGCAAACCTACAGCCAGCAGATTAAAGTCGCCCCGACCCGTGTTGATGCGTGGCTTAATCTTGGCGTGATTTACAAAATAGCGGGGCAGTACCAGGCAGCGATTACCGCTTGGACGTATGTTGCGCACAGCGGCAAGGGCCCGTCTAACTATGTTGCCTACGGTAACCTGGGCGACCTCTACCTTAACTTTACCCACGAGTACGCCAAGGCTGAAGTTGCCTACAAAGCGGCGCTTGCGCTAAACCCGGGTTATGCCGACTACTCAGCGGGGCTCAAGGCCGCGCAGCAGGCACAAGGTAAATAATATGCGCAAAATTTTATTTATTGCAGCGCTCTTTTTGGCCGCAGCGACTCCGGCGTTTGCCCTGACTGCGCAGGCAGGCGCACCACTATCCGAGATGCATATCACTGCCGACGGCACATTTTCGGCTAAAAATGTTGTCGTGTACCAAAAGTCGGGCACGACACTGTTTTGCCGCGGCACCTGGGGCAACGCCTTTGTACGCATGACCGTGCTCACGGTGCCAGACACCGTCCCGGCGCTTATTGTACGCAACCACGGCGGCGCCACCACCGTTGATGAAATACAAGAGGGAGACTTAGTGTCTATTGAGGGGTCGCTGGTGCCTGCCGCCGACTCGCTGCAAATTAACGCTAAAAAGATAGTCGACTTTAACCTCAACAAAGAGCCTAAAACATTTGCCGGCATTATACAAAGTGTCGACATCAATGCGGGGACCTTCGTGTTGCCTACTAAACTGTTTGGCAACGTGACGGTCGTTGCCGGCACGTCGACCATCATCAAGGGCGTGCGCACCATTGTGGCTGCTCAGTTGGTAAAAGGCGACAAAGTGTTGTCGGTCATGGGCAGCTATGACTATACGACCAACACGCTGAGCGCAAATGCGATAACCGTCTATCAAGACAAGTCGGTGTTTGTGCCGCGGGCTTTTGCCGGCACCGTGCGCAGTATTGCCGGCACGACGTTGCCGACCTCGATGATTATCGACACCGCAAACGCCAGCTATACCGTGTACTTGGCTGCCGATGCGCAGGTACTCAGCAGCAGCCGTGCGGCCACAACACTGTCGCGCTTTGCGGCGGGGGACAAAGTACGCATCTTTGGCGGTATCCGCCAAACCAACCTTGCCGAAATAGATGCAACCATCATCCGCAACCTCAACTTTTAGTGCGGTAGAATAAGGAGATGAAGCCTCCGCGGTATTTTACCAAAACATTTACCCACTTTTTTTTGGGGTTTTTGTGCATCATCGGTTTAGCTTTTGCAGTGATACTCGTGGCTGCCAACCAACCGCCGCAACAAGTTGACAATGTAGCGGTACCGAGGTAATTTGTTTTTAGATGCAACTGCGGCGCGGCCGCTAAACAGGAGAGTCACTTGAGTGTCCTTGAATTCGATAACGTGCGTCGATCGTTGCCATCGTTGAACGGCGACGCCCTAAAGGTCTTTACCCTGCAGGCTCGCATGTCCTTGGTGAAGATTCGCCCAAAACTCGATGAGGAGGATAAAAATAAAAATATCCACCTGCGCCTGTTTATGCTCATGCAGGGCGTCGGCGGCTACAAGGACCTCCTTGAGCTTGCCGAGCTGTATGTCATCGACGGGCGACCCGACATGAGCCAACTGCGCCAAGCAAAAATCTTTTCGTACGAAAAGGCTTTGCGTACGGCGGAGCACTTTAGGGTCGACAAGAGAGTCCGCAGCGCATACCAATGCGACCGCGATCGCGACAGGGACCGGTATGGCGGAGCGTTTTTGGTACGGTGCATCGTGCCACAAATTAGTCACACGCCCGTGTGGCTACTCCCCAGCATCTCTGGTATCGGCGAAAAAGAGGACGAGGCCATCGGCCTTAGGACCGTCTCGCGGATGCCTTGGCAGGCCGACCCTCGCGACATCGGCGATGTTCGCCGCGCCAGCAGGAGCCTTGTTGCCGAGTGGCTCCTCGCCGCCTAAGCTACAAGCACCTAAACGCCCCAACCACGGGCGTTTTTTTTATTTGACTAAAGAGGCCCTTTTATATATAGTCTTGCCATAGGGTCAGAGACAGTCGGTTTCCCGCTAGGGGATTTAATGCCCAGCCAATCAAGGTTGAGCGCCGGCCGAGACGGTCGAACTCCAACCCTAACCAATAATTAGGGTATTTTTATACCCAAAAAAATATGGCAATTACACGTCAGAAAAAAGAAGAGATAGTCGCCAAGGTGGCCGCTATTACCAAAAGCGCCAAGACGCTGGTCTTTGCGCAGTTTAAGGGCTTGACCGTTGCCGAGCAAAACGAGATGCGCAAAGCGTTGCGCCCGCTCGGGGTCGGCTACACGGTAGCCAAAAAGTCCTTGGTAGCACGTGCGCTCGACGCCGCTAAGTATGAGGGGACGGCCCCCGTGCTCGAGGGCGAAGTCGCGCTTGCTTATGGCGAAGACGAGCTTGCGCCCGCGCGCGAGTTGGCTGTCTTTGTCAAAAAGTTCGGCGAGCACCTTGCCTTTGCGGGCGGTGTGTTTGGTGGCAAGTTTATGAACAAAGAGGAGATCATCGCTATTGCGGCTATCCCCGGCATGGACACGTTGCGCGCTATGTTCGCTCAGGTTATCAACTCGCCCCGCCAGCGCTTTGCGGTGGTGCTGAGCGAGGTCGCTAAAACAAAAAATTAAAAACTCATATTAATTCTATGACTCAGGATCAAATCATCGAAGCAGTCGAAAAGATGACCGTGCTCGAGCTCAATACGCTCGTCAAGGCCATCGAAGAGAAGTGGGGCGTCAGCGCCGCGG
>CAIWUA010000064.1 GCA_903915735.1 Candidatus Adlerbacteria bacterium | reverse complement strand
TAATCACCCACTCGGGTCGCAAATCGCCCGCGGTTTTGTGGGCTTCCTCATGATTTGGTAAAACTACCATCTGCACTTTGCCTGAAGCATCGCGCAAATCGATAAAAATCAATTTGCCGTGATCGCGCCGCACATCCACCCACCCGGCAATACTCACCTGCTTGCCAATATGCTCGCCCAAATCTTTGATTAAAATTCGTTCCATAATCGTTACAGTTTTTTGCAAAATACTAGAATGCTATTAATACAACCCGACACCCACTTTCTCGCGCACTAGTTTCATTTTAGCTTCGGCCCTTGTGCGGGCTACTTCGGCGCCGTCTTTTAATATTTGGATGACCGCCTCGCGGCTTAAGGCCGCGCGCTTTTCGCGCATTGGCGAGATAGTCGCAATAATGTTTTCGGCCAAAATCTCTTTAGACTTTTTGTAGCCTATCTCGCCGCTGCGGTAGCGCGCCTCGAGCTCTTTGATGTTTGGGCTAAAGTGTTTGTGCAAGGCAAAAGCAATATCAGTCTCGGGGTTGAGCGGCGCGCCGACCGGGGTCGAGTCGGTGGTGATAGACATCACCGCGGTGCGGATAGCGTCGTCGGTGCCAAATAGCGGGATGGTGTTGCCGTAGCTCTTACTCATCTTTTTGCCGTCGGTGCCGGGGATGGTGCCGACATGACTCATAATAAGCTCTTTAGGCTCGGCAAAGGTTTGGCCGTACGCGATATTAAATTTATTGGCCGCCTCGCGGCTGTACTCGATGTGTTGGCGCTGGTCCTCGCCCACCGGCACAAACTCGCTGTCATAGAGCAAAATGTCGGCCGCCATGAGCATCGGGTAGTTAAACAGCCCCGCGTTGGCCTCGAGCCCCTTGGCCACTTTGTCTTTGTAAGCATGCGCCTGGCTAAGAAACGGCACGGTCACCAAGCACTCAAATATCCACGCCAGCTCGGTGTGCTGCATGACGTCGGATTGTTTAAAAATAACCACGTTGGCCGGGTCGATGCCCGCCGCCACATAGTCGGCCACGACGTCGATAATATTTTCGCGCAGCTGGGTTGGGCTTTTGAGCGAGGTAAGCGCGTGGTAGTCGGCTATCATCAGCATCGCGTCGTACTCGGGCGCGGTGTCGGCAAAAGGCTTAAGCGCCCCCAAATAATTGCCAATATGCAACTGCCCGCTCGGCTGCAGGCCCGTCAAAAGCCGCTTTTTAGTGTCTGCCATGCCATCTAGTATACCTAAAAAATCCTTACAGGGCCTAGGTTTTGCAGCTTGACTTAGACCACCAAAAGTGCTATAATTGCGGGTAGCGTTAATGATCTTCTAATTCTCTACAACCCAAGGCTCGGGAGGGCCTACAACAATGAAACGCATCCCTGTAATGGAAGACTTCTACTCGCTCGGCACTAAAGTCGGCGAGGTGGTCAGCGGTCTGTTTTTCGGCTCCGGCGATATGGAGCTGGAAATCAAAGCAGATGCCACACCTGTCACTATCGCCGACAAGACGGTATACAAACTCGTCGGCGACTGGCGCGACGCTCTCTTCCCCGACCTTGCCATCGTGAGCGAGGAGGGACACAAGGGTGAGCTGACCGGCGACCCCGATCAGTATCACCTGCGATTGGACGAGATCGACGGCACCGTCACCTACGTGCAAGGGCAGCCGGCATTTTCCTCGCTCTTCGCACTGATTCGCGGCAGCAAGGTGGTTGCCTCGATGATTGTGGACCCAATCGGCCGGCGTATCTATACCGCCGAGGAGGATAAGGGTGCCTTTTGCAATAAGGTCCGCATCAAGGTGCAGCAAGCACTACCGCCTATACCAACGGTCGGCATCGTATCGTGGCCATACCGCATCAAGGATGGCAAACCCATCAACAACATGCTGCTGCGCGACATGCTCAGCGGCAAAAGGGGCAGCGTGGCGGGCAAGTTGCACGACCGCGGGTTTGCAGTCCAAGATTGCCCTTCGATCGGTTACTTCGATGCGTTCGTTGCGGCGGGCAAAATCTCCGCGACTATCTTCCCCGGCCCGACACTCCACGACACCGCTGCCGGCGACCTGCTGGTGCGCGAGGCCGGTGGAGTAGCGCGTGACCTCTATGGCCACACGCTCAGCTACTCAAAGCCCTATGTCTTTGGACACATCTGTGCATCGCGCGTCATCTATCAAGTTGTGGAAGATGTGGTGAGCGACGTACTCAAGTCGCAGCAGATCGATAGCTACGATCCCCTGCTCAGTTGGAAGTTCTAAGACTCAAGCGCGGACGGACAGGATACCCCTGACCGCCCGCGCTTTTTATTTTCTGATATTCTACTCATATGGACTTATTGGAGGCGCTAAAGACAGGGACTGTGGCCGAATATGGTATGCCCGAGCGGGCTATCACCACCGTCATTTCGCAGTTATTTATTTATAAAGAGAAGGTGGTCAAGGTGTATAAAAAAGAGCCTTTTTTCTTTGCCGACCTGTCTAACGCGGTGTCGCGCAAAGAGTTTGTATTTGAGGACTTTTTTTGGAACAATACCGCAGCCCCCGAGATCTACCGTCATCTATGGGGCGTCGTCGAAAAAGGTGGATCTTTGACATTGGTGCCTGCGACCCAAGGCGAAGATTTTATTATCGAGATGTCGCGTATTGACGACAGCAAGACGCTCACGAAACTTTTATCTAATGCCAGCCTGAGACCAGAACTTACTGCTCAATTTGTTGATGCATTAGTAGATATACTCGGTGTACTCACTAAAGAGCGCTCGGCACAACTGAAGCACCTTTTTGATAAAGGACTCTACGCTATTATGCAGGAGGATATCAAGAGTTTGCGCTCCTGGCTCTATGATTCTAGCGAACATATCCCTAAACAAACTACCGATGAGATTATCGAAGTGTTACTGCGAGCTTTTGAGAAAGAGCCTTATTTTACGTCTATAGATACTTTACAGCTTTCAGCAGCTATCGATAATAATTCGGATAACATGCTTTTAGTTGACGGGAGGCCCAGCTTTATCGACATTATGCCGCCTATGGACATATGGAGAGTCGTGGATGAATATGCAACAATCTCGCGATTGTTCGTCGATATTGAAGTGCTCGGCAATAAAAAGTTGGGCGATGTGGCACGCGCGGCCTATGCCAAATACCAGCGGGATATACCGCCCGTGGCGTGCCTTATGCATGAACTTCGCGCCGCCTGCATCCAGTGGCCCTACCGCTATATGCTCAAACAAGACGATGTAGCTAAAAAATTTGGCGAGTACGCGCAAAAAAAGATGGCGGAGTTAGAAACTGCGCTTTCTAGTTAAATCCCCTCCTCCTTAAGCTTCTCGACCAATGCCCTTGCGCTGCGAGAGAGCTTGTTGGGCAGGGTTATTTTGACTTTGACCAACAGGTCGCCGCGCTTGCCGCGCGACGGGACGCCTTTGCCTTTAACTTTGATAAGCTCGCCGTGGGTGACGCCCGCCGGGATGTCGATAGTCTCCTCGCCGTCGAGGGTTTGAATTTTGTAGCTGGTGCCCAAGAGCGCGTCGGAGAGTTTGACCGACAGCTCGGTAATAAGGTTAGGACCGTCTTTTTTAAACCGTGCGTCTTGCGAGACATGCACCTTAACGTAGAGGTCGCCCGATTGGCCGCCTGCCACCGCCTCGCCTGCGCCCGTCAAGCGGATCATCTCGCCGCTCTCGATACCGGCCGGGACCACTATCTCGATCTCCTCTTGTTTTTTGTAGACGCCCTCGCCGCGGCAGGTGTGGCACTTTTCTTTAGGGATTTTACCCTGCCCGTTGCAGTGGCGGCACGGCTGCACCATGGTCACGGTGCCAAAAAATGAGTTTGAGGTCTCGTGCACCTTGCCTTGCCCGGCGCACTGCTTGCAGGTGAGCATCTCGGTGCCTTTGACGGCGCCCGAGCCCTGGCACGCGTCACAAGTTGATGTTTTGGCCAACAACACGGTGCGCTTGGTGCCAAACACCGACTCTTTAAAAGAGACTTCGAGATCGATCGAGATATCGCGGCCGCGCTTTTGGCGCGTCGCCGAGGCTTGGCCGGCAAAAAAGTCGCTAAAGATGTCACCCATATCAAAGCCTGCCCCACCCTGGTTAAACGCATCTTGGAATTGCGAAAAGTCGAACCCTGCGCCGCCAAAGCCGCCAAACCCGGCACCGCCCTGTGGCCCGCCACCACCAAAGACGCGACCGTAGCTGTCATACTCGGCGCGCTTTTTGTCGTCGCTGAGGATACTGTACGCCTCGCTTAGCTCTTTAAACTTATCGGCATCGCCGCCTTTTTTGTCGGGGTGATATTTGTGCGCGAGTTTGTGGAACGCTTTTTTAATATCGTCTTTGGTTGCAGTTTTGCCGACTCCTAGGGTTTCGTAATAGTCGGGTTTGTTAGACATCGTGAGGATATTCTACTTCTCCGCTAACTCCTCGTCAATCAAAAAGCCCCCCGCTTGGATGCTCCAGAGTTTATGATACAAGCCGCCCTCTTTAAGTAGCTCGTCGTGCGTGCCGTCGGCGACCACAGTGCCGCCCTCGAGCACGATAATGCGGTCCATCTTCATGATGGTGCTCAGGCGGTGCGCGATAACCAGCACGGTTTTATTTTGCATCAACGTGGCAAGTGCGTCTTGGATGAGCATCTCAGACTCTGAGTCGAGGCTCGAAGTTGCCTCGTCTAAAACGAGTATGGGCGAGTCTTTAAGTATGGCGCGGGCAATAGCCACGCGCTGCCTCTCGCCGCCACTGAGCTTGATCCCGCGCTCGCCTACAAATGTGTTGTACTTAAGCGGTAGACGCTCGATAAACTCGGCACAGTGGGCGGCTTTGGCAGCTTCTAATACTTCTGCATCTGTAGCATCACGTCTTCCATACCTGATGTTCTCCATCAGTGTGCGATGAAAGAGGATAGGCTCTTGCGGCACAAAGCTAATAGCGTCGCGCAAGCTGTCCTGCGTTACTTGTGATATGTCTTGCCCGTCTATCGAAATACTCCCCTCGGGTACGTCGTACAGGCGCAGCAAAAGCTTGGTGATAGTCGACTTGCCCGCGCCCGACGGCCCCACCAAAGCAACCTTTTGTCGGCCGGGTATACCTAGGTTAAACCTCGACAAAACCGGCGAGTTTTTTTGAAAATAAAACTCAACCCGGTCGAAGGCGATGGTGCCTTGGGTGACGTTAAGAGTTTGTGCGCCGGGGATGTCTTTGATTTCAAGGGGTGTCTCAAGAATCTCGACCATTTCTGAAGCGTCGGCAAGAGACGTATATATGGTATGGAATTGCCTCCCCAGACCCCACACGTTTGAAAAGATACCAAGTGCGTAAGCTTGTATGAGTACCAGGTCGCCAATAGTAAGGATGCCTTTTTGCCAAAGTACGACGCCCACCCAAAGCATTCCGGCGTTGAGTGCTATAGCAAGCAGTCCTTGGACCCCGTAGATTATCCCGTTAAAGTTCCATGAGCGAAGTTGTGCTTTTTTGAGCTGGTCGGCAGCTTGGCCTACACGTTGTTCTTCGTATGCATTTGCCGAAAAGAGCGCCACCGTATTTTGGTTTGATATGGCATCAGCGAGAGTTGAAGTGAGGTTTGTGTCTTGCTCGGCACGGTCGATTCTTAGTGGTTGCTGCCAACGCGCAAGCCACCACTGCAAAAAGGTAAAAAGTATTACCCACGTCAACACAATACTGCCGAGGATCCAGTTTTTACTCAGGAGTACTGCCGTTACCCCCAAGACATACACAACCGCCTCTAATATGACGTTGTTGAGCGAGTAAAAAAGGTTTTCGTATGCTCCGCTAAAGCGCCCCACACGGCGCGTGAGCGCGCCTGCAAAGGAGTTTGCAAAAAATTGATACGACTGCCGCATCAAATTAGTGAACGCGAGTTTGTTTAGGTCGGCAGTGGCTTTGGCTATCAGTGTATAGCCGGTATACATTTCGACCCGTCCACCGAACCACGAAACAAAGCTTACAGCGGCGTAGAGGAGTATGGGTACTAAGAACAGCGTTGCATTTTGCGGTGACGGAGATACTGTCGAGAGTAAATTAAAGAGATTGCGTATAAAGTACGGCTCGACGACGTGTCCGAGCTGCCCTATGAGTACGCCTAAAATAGCAAAGCTAAAAAGCCAGGGATACTTTTTGGTATGCTCCCAGAAAATGCGAAATACCGCCTTGCTGTTTATGTGGCGCTTCTTTTTTGGCACTAGAAAGTAATTTTACTTCTTTTCTTCAGGATTGTCGTTGGGCGCAGTTTGCGTACCAGGCGGTGGAGTTTGCTGCTCACCCGCTTTTTGGATTGCTTCGTAGACCTTGGACAGCTCTTTGGACAAGTCTTCGGTTGCGGTTTTGAGGCCGGCGATGTCGTCCCCTGCTTTCTTTTCCTCGACTGTTTTTATTTTGGCGTTGATAGAGGTCTCGAGATCAAGCGGGATCTTGGCCTTGTTGTCGGCAAGCGCTTTGCGCGCGGCATACACCGCTTGGTCGGCGACGTTGCGCACTTCGGCCGTCTCCATCTTTTGTTTGTCGTCCGCAGCGTTGGCCTCGGCCTCTTTGCGCATGCGCTCGATGTCGGCCTCGCTGAGGCCCGATGAGCCCTCTATCCGGATGCTTTGCTCTTTGCTGGTTGCTTTGTCTTTAGCTTTGACGGTGAGGATGCCGTTGGCGTCTACATCAAACGTGACCTCGACTTGCGGCAAGCCGCGCGGCGCGGGCGGGATGCCGTCGAGCACAAAGCGCCCGAGGCTTTTGTTGTCGCCGGCCATGGCGCGCTCGCCTTGGGTGATGTGTATCTCGACGCTGGTTTGGTTGTCGGCTGCAGTTGAGAAGGTCTGTGAGCGGCTCGTGGGGATGGTGGTATTGCGCTCGATAAGTTTGGTGGCAACGCCGCCCATGGTCTCGATGCCAAGGCTAAGCGGGATAACGTCGAGCAGTAGCACGTCGCGCACCTCGCCACCCAAGATGCCGCCTTGTATGGCTGCGCCGATGGCGACCACCTCGTCGGGGTTTACCGACATGTTTGGCTTTTTGCCAAAATACTTTTCGACTGCAGCCTGCATGGCGGGCATGCGAGTTTGGCCGCCGACCAAAATCACTTCGTTAATGTCGCCGATTTTAAACGGCGAGGCCTCCATAGCGCGCTTGGTGATGGCCATCGCGCGGTCGATAAACTCGGCCGTAAGCTCCTCGAGCTTAGCCCGCGACATCTTTATCAAAAGATGGCGTGGGCCTGAAGTATCTGAGGTGATAAACGGGATGTTAACCTCAGTCTCGGCGGCGGTCGAGAGCTCTATCTTGGCCTTTTCGGCGGCCTCGTCGAGCCGCTGGCGTGCGAGCGGGTCGTTGCGCACATCTATCCCCGACTCTTTTTGGAACTCGGTCGCAATGTAGTCGATTATTTTTTGATCGATGTCTTTGCCGCCCAGGTGTGCGTCGCCGTCGGTCGAGCGGACCTCGATACTGCCCTCGGCCTCGCCGCCCATCACCACCTCCAAGACCGAGATGTCAAAGGTGCCGCCGCCAAAATCAAAGACCACCACTTTTTCGTCCTTCTTTTTGTTAAAGCCGTAGGCCAGCGCTGCCGCGGTCGGCTCGTTGATGATGCGTTTGACGTCGAGCCCGGCTATCTTGCCCGCGTCGCGGGTTGCAGCGCGCTGCGCGTCGTTAAAGTAGGCCGGCACGGTAATGACCGCCTCGGTAATAGGCTCGCCCAAGCGCTTTTCGGCATCGGCCTTGAGTTTGCCGAGTATCATGGCCGAGACCTCCTCGGGGCGGTACCAGTCGGCGCCCATTTGGACCTCGATGCCGCCGTTGGCACTTTTGCGCATCTCAAACGGTACCGATGCTTTGTCCTTTTGTACCAGCGGCTCGTCGAACATGTGCCCGATAAAGCGCTTGATTTGGTAGACCGTGTTTTTAGGGTTGGTGACCGCTTGGCGGCGCGCGATAAGCCCCACCAAACGCTCGCCGGTTTTGCTTACTGCCACCACCGATGGCGTGGTGCGGGCGCCTTCGGCGTTCTCCAATATCTGCGGCTCGCCGCCGCGCATCACGGCCATTGCCGAGTTGGTCGTCCCCAAGTCTATGCCTAAAATTTTGCTCATATTTTTAGATGATTACTTGCGCCGGTCTTATAATTTTTTTGCCTATACTATAGCCGCTACGCTCTACCGACTCAACCTTATGATCCTCTCCCCGTTTTGCAAGCGCCTCGTGTTTGTGCGGATCAAAGTCATCTCCTACTGTACCAAATCGCTCTACTCCTGCCTTGCGTAACGACTCTACAAACTGCTTTTCGAGCATGGTGAGTGTTGGGGTCTGCTCATGTTTGAGCGAAAGTTCGAGTGCGTCGAGCGCGGGCAAGAGACTCTCGACAAAATCGGCAACGATACGATCCTCTTTGTCCTGATGCATGCTTGCCTCTTCGCGTTTAAAGTTGGCAAAGTCGGCCCGCGAGCGCTGCCAGCCTTCGAGGTACTCCTGCTTCTCCTCAACCGCTTTCTTAAGCCGCTCGCGAAGCTTTTTAATTAATGCAGGCCCCTCCTCTGCCTCCTCTTCGGAGACAAATTCTTCGTCTGAAGTCTCCATACGTGAGCGTATTGTACATAAAAAAATGCCGCTGTCAAAATGACAAGCGGCTGATGGATGCCCGCGAGTGTCCGGGGACACTCGCGGGCCCAGGCTGTCGACCGGAGTCGGGGACGGGATCGCCGACAGCTTTGGGAATTGATCCCGGGCGCGAAATGCGCCCGGGACGGTTGCGGGGCTATCGGGGGGTAAGGGGAGCCGCCACAACCTGTTGGAACCTAATCTAAAATGAGCCTACCACAAATCTAAACCCAAAGGGGTTAGTTGTCAATAGTGGGGTGTGATTAAGCTCCTGTCCACTGATTGCGGCTACGCCTGTGCATCGCGGCGTTTGCCGGCCTCGAGGATGGGCAGGTTGGCCTCGGTCGGTACATAAATGACCGAACTTTCGGGGCGCTCCTCCATCATCTTGATCCATTGCCACTTGAGGTACAGGTCGTGCTTGGTGAGCGTCTGCCCTATCGTCTCGATTTGTGCGGCAACCGCCTCGGCCTCGATAATAGCGGCTTGCTTGTTGATAGCGGCTGCGTCGAGCCGGCCTTGAGCCTTGGAGACTTGTATCTGCTGCTCTTTGTGCGCCTGCTGCAGGTCGGCCTCGCCCTGCTTGCGCTGTGCCCACACGCGCCATATAGGCATGCCAAACAGCGTCCAAACAATCAACACGACTACTAGTAATCCTACCAACAGCGACAATGTAATATCCATGCGACCAGTATACTACTTTAGCGCTTGCTCCACTGCTTGCGCTTGCGGGCTTTGACCAACCCCGGCTTTTTGCGCTCTTTGGCGCGTGGGTCGCGCTTGAGAAAGCCTTCTTTTTTGAGAGCGCCGCGCATGGTGACATCGTGGATGATCAGCGCGCGCGAGATAGCATGGCGCAAGGCAACCGCCTGCCCCGCTATGCCGCCGCCCTTAACAACGGCCGTGACCATAAATGGCGTTGCCGGTGATACTTTAAGAAACGACTCCATCGCGGTGACGCGCAGCGGCTCGGTAGGAAAATAGTCGTTAGCGTCTTTGTTGTTGACAGTTACCGTCATACGCGCAGCCGGCGTCAAACGGACGCGTGCAGTCGCGGTCTTGCGGCGGCCGGTCGCCTCGATGTACTTTTCGTCTTTTTTGGTAGGGGTAGCCATATAAGTTATGCTTCGATAGTCAAAAGTTTGATACGCGGCGTCTGGAGCTTGTTTTTAGGGAGCATACGCAGGACCGCGCGGCGGATAGCCTCTTTTTTGCCGCGGCGAGCCGTCATCTGGTCATAGGTCTCGATTTTTTGGCCGCCCGGGTAGCCCGAGTAGCGCACGTACTCCATGGCCTTTTCTTTATTGCCGGAGACTTTGATTTTGTCGGCGTTAACAATCTTGACCTCAACCTTGGCCACCAAGTGCTTGGTAAAGTCGGTATTGTGTTTGCCGAGCAGCGCCTTAGCCGCAGCTGATGCTACGCGGCCGAGTGATTTGTCTTGTGCGTCGATAGTAATCATATAGTTATACGAATTCGATTACGGCCATGTGGGCAGCGTCGCCTTTGCGCGGGCCCATCTTAGTAATGCGCAAGTATCCGCCGGCGCGCCCCTCGTAGTTTTTGGCCACGGTGACGAGCTTTTTGGCGATGGTCTCGTCGCCAAGCGATGCAACCAACAGGCGGCGGTTAGCCACCGTGTCGGTGCGGCCGCGGGTCACCATCTTTTCGACAAAGGGGCGGATCTCTTTAGCCTTGGCGATAGTGGTCGTTATCTTGCCGCGCAGCACGAGCGAGCGGGCAAGCGACTTGAGCAAGGCTTTGCGTTGCCCCCGCTCGCGACCAAACTTACGATTTACATTACCGTGACGCATATATTTTTACTTGAGCACTATACCAAACCCGCCAAGCGCGCGCTTGATCTCTTGGATGGCCTTAGGGCCGAGGCCCTCGACCTCAAACAAGTCCTGCTCCTTTTTGCGAGCGAGGCCGCCAACCGTGCGGATGTTTGCCTTTTCGAGAGCAGAGATAGTGCGGCTCGAGAGTTCAAGATCCTCGATGCGTGTCTTCATCGCCTCCGAGGCGCTCTCGCCCGAGACTGGTGCAGAGGTTTCGCCTGCAGGGCTTTCGGTCGCAATATCCTCCTCGCGGAATCCGACAATAGCCTTAAGTTGGGTGATCATGATCTCGATAGCCTGCTCGAGCGCTGCGCGCGAGCCTATAGTGCCGTCGGTCTCGATAGAGATGCGCAGGCGGTTAAAGTCGGTGCGGTCCCCTACGCGCATGTTCTCTACCTCGTAGTTAACGCGGCGGATAGGGCTAAAAATAGCATCAACTGAAATTTCGCCAATGTCGACACGCTCTTTCTTGAGCGCTTCGCGCGGTACGTAGCCGAGGCCCCGTTCGACGCGAAACTCGGCGTCGATACCGCTCTTTTCGGTCACCTCGCAGATGTATGAATTTGGGTTGAGCAAGCGGACCTGGCCCGGCAGCTCGAGGTCGGCACCCGACACTTTTTGGGCACCCTTAATTTTGAGCGTTATGGTCTGCGGCTCTTGGGTCAACACCTCAAAGCGGAGCTTTTTAAGGTTGAGCAAAATCGTCACGACGTCCTCGCGTACGCCCGCGAGCGTAGAGAACTCGTGCTCAACACCCTCGATCTTAACCGAGGTAATAGCCGCGCCCGGGAGCGACGACAAAATAATGCGGCGCAAACTGTTGCCAAGCGTGTGCCCGTAGCCAGGATAGAGGCCATCTATCTCATAGACGCCCTCCGCCCCCTCCTCTGATACTGCGCGAGGCTTGCTCGGCAGTGTTATAGAATATTCCATCATAACTCAATCTTTATATTCTCGAACTTAATAATACAAACAATTAACGGCTGTAGAACTGAATGATAACCGGTGCCGAGAAAGGCGCTTCGGTGTCGGGGAGTGCCGGTGCCTGCGTGGCGGTAACCTCAAACCCACCCTCGCCCATCGTGAGCCACTCGGGGAGTTTGGTTTCGGCGGCGGCTTCGATGCGGTTAACAAACAGCGGGCTAGTGCGGCTTTCGGTGCGGATAGCGACCGTCTCGCCCATCTTAACTTGGTACGACGGCACGTTCATTTTTTTGCCTGATACCATCACGTGGCCGTGCGAGACAAGCTGGCGCGCGGCGCGGCGGGTCTTAACAAACCCTGCGCGAAAAACGACGTTGTCGAGGCGCGACTCAAGGCGCGAAAGGAGTCCCGAGACGGCAGTTTGACCCTTTTTCTCCATGGCCTCGTGGACGTAGCGGCTAAACTGGCTCTCAGAGAGCCCGTAGGTAAAGCGCGCTTTTTGCTTTTCGAGCAGTTGGGCGCCAAAGTCGCTGCCGCCACCGCGTTTGCCGCGGCCCTGCTTGCGGGGCTTGTTGGCCTCGGCAAGCTGGAACTTTTGCGTCTGGCACTTCTCAAACACGCTCGCACCGAGGCGTTTGCAGATTTTATATTTGGGTCCGATTATCATAAATATTAGATGCGGCGGGCTTTCGGGGGGCGGGGGCCGTTGTGCGGCACCGGGGTGTTGTCTTTGATACCGCTCAGGTGTATCCCCTTGGTCGCAAAGGCGCGGATAGAGCTCTCGCGGCCGGCACCAACACCGGACACTATCACAGAAACCTCTTTAAGTCCCATGGCGGCACCGCGCTCGCCAATGAGCTCGCCTACTTTGGCTGCGGCAAATGGCGTACCTTTTTTGGCGCCGCTAAAACCGAGCGATCCTGACGACGACCAGGTAACAATGTTGCCCGACGTGTCGCCAAGCGACACTTTGGTGTTGTTGTAGGTAGCCTCGACAAACAAAATGCCCGTGTCGAGCTTGCGCTTGCTGCGGCTAGGAGTCGCGCCTGCAGCGCCTTGCTCTCCTGTTTTTTTAATTATTCGTTTCTTTCCCATATATCAATTAGGTTTTGCTCTCCTTGCGGCGACCCGAGCCCATCGTCTTGCGGACGTTGCCGCGCACAGTGCGCGAGTTGGTCTTGGTGCGCTGGCCGCGAGCCGGCAAGCGTTTGGCGTGGCGGCTGCCGCGATAGGCGCCGATGTCCTTAAGGCGTTTGATGTTGCCGGCTACCTCGCGTTTAAGGTCGCCTTCGAGCTTAAGACCCTCGAGCTGCTTGCGGATAGCGTTCTCCTCCTCGGGGCTCAAGTCGTCGGCCTTTTTAGCAATGTCGATTTTAGCCGCTGCGCAAATTTTTAGCGCGCGTGCCGGGCCAATACCATAGAGCGCCGTCAAGGCGTACGGGACACGTTTGTTGGGGATAGTGATACCTGAGATACGCATAAAATAATTATCCTTGGCGTTGTTTGTGGCGGGGGTTTTGGCAAACGACATAAATCCGCCCTTTGCGGCGGACCAGTTTGCACGTGGCACAGCGTGTGTGGATGGACGACTTTATCTTCATTTTTTACAGCCGTCTGGTGATGCGGGCTTTGCCGCCGTATGGGTCAAGTTTTAGCAAAACCTTGTCCCCTACGAGCACTTTAATGCGGTGCAACCGCATCTTGCCTGCGAGGTACGACAACACCACCTCTCCGCTACCTAGAGATACTCTAAATAACGTATTAGGCAGGGCCTCTTCAACGACGCCCTGTATTTCGGGTGCTTTCGTATCCATCAACTAACGACGTTTTCTATCCTACCCTATGCAGATTAGGCTGTCAAACCAATGAAGGCTCTATAGGGCCGTATCTCGGCCAGGACTTGACAAACCACCCCATTTGGGGGTATAATATAACCGCTAAACAAACTTCTCTTCACGCTCATTCATCTCCTTGTGAAGGTTGTCGAAGTGCTCATCGACTTTTTGAAAACGCTCTTCGACCTTCTGAAAACCTTGAGCGGTCGCATCCGTAAGCTCATTAATTTGTTTCTCGAGCCCGTCCGAACGTATTGCTGCGGCCTTAAAGCCCTCCGTGGTCATGCGGGCCAACTCTCCTATTTGTTTTTCGAGACTTTCAAAGTCAGCCATAGTTTTGAAATTATATCACACCCCTACTGCGGTTTAACCACGGTGACCGAGATTTTGTTGGGGTCGGTTGGGAAGCCGCTCGTCCAAAACGGCCTAATGCTCGCGTCGGCTTTGGCTATCGCCGGCTCAAACGATTTTATTATTGGTTCAAAGTCCGATTTTGCCTTGCCTACCAAGGCCGCCTTAAGCGCGTTTTGGTCAAACACCCACACCAGCTTGGCGTCGCCGCTTAGCTGTAGCTGGATAGTGTCGCTTTGCTTGCCAGCGGCTCCCGATACGGTTGCGGTCGGCGGGTTGTCAAAGGTCACGGCCTCGCCCTGGTAGCCCTGCACCGTTTGTTTGGCCACCGCGGTGGCCAGGTCGTTGCTGCGGATGACCACCAGCACGGCCGTCGCACTTAGCGACAAGTTGGCCGAGTTGTTGTCTGCGGGAGTTTGGGTCGGGTCGGAGTAGGTAACACTGGCACTGCCGCCGACAACTTCGTACCCCTCGGGGACACTCGCCGTGAGCGCCTGCGTTAAGTCATGATTAAGCCTATCTTCGAGTTTTGTTTGTGCGGCCGCAAGGTCGGTTTGAGCAACGGCCGGCCGCTCACCTACAAAGCCGCCGGTCATCGCTCCTGAAAGGGCGGTTATTTTGCTAAAACGCGGGTCGCCTTTAAATCCGGGGATGGTATAAGCGGTCGTGCCTTGGCGGTTGTAGTCGGGGCCGGGGCTGTCGGCATAGGCGGTTATCGAGATGCTGCCGGCTGTGCCGCCTTTGACACCGGGGACAACCACCGAGTCGCGGATGCGGTATATCTTGCCGTCTGGGGCCTGAAACCGCGTGTTAGCTATAAGGCGTTGCGAGGTTGCACTAAACGCGTTGGTGATAGTAAGCGTGCCGCTCGCCTGCTTTTGTACATGCT
This sequence comes from Candidatus Adlerbacteria bacterium, assembly GCA_903915735.1. Classification (GTDB taxonomy): domain Bacteria; phylum Patescibacteriota; class Minisyncoccia; order Phycocordibacterales; family SBAW01; genus GWA1-54-10. The sequence continues at coordinate 3,665 of CAIWUA010000064.1, read as the reverse complement.
CGGTGCCTTTGGCGGGTACCGTGGTGGTTGCCGACTGTGTCGCGGAGATATTTTGGTATGAAAGGGTCCCTACGGGGGCGTTAAGCTGCGCCGGGATGCTCGCGGGCAGGGTTACGGTCGCCTGCCGCGGCGTGACGGTTACTTTGGCGCCGGCAAACAAGGTCGAGAGTACAAGGCCGAGCGCGGCCGCAACCACAACCACGGCCAGTGCTACCCACCACAAGCGCTTGCTGCCGCGATTGCGACGGCGCGGGGTATGCTCGTCGGTTGGTGCCTCGGAGTGCTCGTGTTTGTGGCGGACGCTGATGTTGCGGATAGAGCGGTCGTTGGGCATACGTGCTATTGAGTATAGCGCAAATACAAAGCTTCAAGAATAAGAAAGAGGTCTTTGTTTGCCGAGCCCGGCAGGCCTGCCTGCGCAGGCAGGTGCTGCTCGAGATGCCGCGGCTTAAGTGCGCGCACCGCCCCACCCTGAGGAAAAAGTTCGTTTAAGCTGGGGTGCGAAAGTGCGTGGGCAAAGTACTCTCCCGCAGGCGACACCACCCACACCTGCTCGGGCACATAAGCGTCAAACAGCTCGCGTGCGGCACTTTTAAACTCGTCGGCGTAATGCTCGGTTGCCGATGTAATTGCAGGCAGGGCTTGCCCTGCGTAGCTTCCTAAGCGAAGCAGGGAGCGCGCCTCGGCGTCGGACATCCCGCTGTGAGTCTTAAGCGTGCGCAGCGGCAGGTTGAGCCCGTGCGGCAAACTGGCGTGGCCGGCCACTTGGCCGTTATAAATGAGCAACAGCTCGGTTGTCTCGTGTGTCACGATACAGATCAAGTACTTGTCTTCGTACGGAGAGAGTACACGCAAACCCTGTGCCGCCGCACCCGCACTGGTATAAAAGTTGATAGGTACCTCAAAATAGGGCGAGGTTTCGTGTTTGAGCACGTCTTGTAGGTGCGGGACAAAGTCGGGCTTGCCGGTCTCGAGGTTGGGTTTGCCCCACGGCGGCGACAAAAAGGCCGCTATGGTTGAGACTCCCCCCTTGTGCCCTTCGAAGCCTTGGCGAAGTAGGGTCGCCTCTAAGCTAATAGCGGGCATCAGGTCTTTGATTATTTTTTGAGTGCTGTCGGCCAAAGACTCGGCGTCGCGCGTAGCACGCACCGGCAAGTGCTCGCGCCACGAGCCCAAAAACTCGGGGGCTTTGTCTTGGCTAAAACGCAACAAAGCCGCGCCGACGCTGCCGTTTTCGATATCGAGTATAAGCACGGTCTTACCGTCCTGACTTTTGTCTCGCCCAAAGAGCATGCGGTAATTATATAGCAATAAAAAAGCGCCCCGCTGGTGCGGGGCGTAATTACTGGCGGATGGCGGCCTTTCTTTCGGTTAGTGCCCAAAAAAGAAGCACCAACACGGGTACTAGTATCAATACAAGTACGATGCGCGGATGCACTGCTGGGTCGAGCTTCTCGCGCAAACCAGCCAGCCATCTAATCTCGGCATTAAACAACATCGGCCTGCTGCTTGCCGGGACAAGCTGACCGTACGCAACAATCACAACAGCCAACGAGGCAAACACACGAAAGAGGTAGTGCATGTTGTCCTCCCTAACCTTGCGTCTCTGGCTACACAAATACCAATATATATTTACTTAGTCAACACTGCTTTGATGCGGCGCACGCCTTGGGCCACCGCCTCTTCTTTTTGGATTTTAAAGACGCCCGACTGGCCTAACTCCCCTGTTCTTTGCACATGTGGGCCGCCGCAAAATTCTATCGAAAAGGCGCTGTCGAGCGGGCCGACCGAGTAGACCGACACACGTTCGGGGTACTTGGCGCCAAACTCGTGCTCGGCGTGCAACTTTTCGGCCTCGTCGAGCGCCATCTCGGTGCGCATCACGGGGATGTCCTCGTTTATTTTTTCGTTGACGATGCGCTCGACCTCCTTTTTTTGCTCGTCGGTCATTTTTTGCCCGTAGCTAAAGTCGATACGCAGACGCTCTTGGGTAATATTACTGCCGCGTTGGTGCACCTCGGGGCCAAGCACCAGTTGCAACGCTTTAAGCAATAGGTGGTGCGCCGTGTGCAGGCGTGTTGTCTGCTCGCTGGTGTCGGCCAACCCGCCTTTAAACTTTTGCTCGCTGCCGGCGCGGCTTAACTCGGAGTGCTTTTTGAGCAGCTCTTTAAACCCCTCGATATCAATCTGCTTAATGCCGCGCATACCAGCCTCTTCGATAATCAGCTCGAGCGGGAATCCGTAGGTAGTAAAGAGTTGAAAGGCGTCTTGCGCAGTAATAGCCCCTTCGCCTGCTTGCCCGGCCAGGGCAAAGCGTGCGAGCTCCTTCATCCCACGCTCGAGCGTCTTACGAAAGCGCTCCTCCTCTTGCACCAACTCGAGCCTGATATTGCCCTTCATCTCCTCGAGCGCAGGGTAGGCGTCTTTGTATTGCGCGACAATAGGCTCTACCAAGTTGCCTATCTCGCCTGCTGGGACACGCAACTGGTCGCAAAAGCGCACCGCGCGGCGCACCAACCGGCGCACGACATAGCCGCGCTCGACATTGCCCGGCCGCACGCCGTCGGCTATCAAAAATACCGCCGCCCTAATATGATCTGCAACTATCCGAAACGCTTTTTGATATTGAGGGTCGGTATAGTGCTTACCTGAGAGACGCTCTAGTTTTTTTATAACATCATGCAAAGAGTCGGCCATATATGCATCGTCGCTGTCCATAGTTGCCGCCACCAAGCGCTCAAAGCCACCGCCAAAGTCGACGTTTCGCTGTTTTAACTTCCCAAAAGAGCCGTCCTCCTGCTTGATGTACTCCATAAAGACCGAGTTCCCTATCTCTATATAGCGGCCGCAGTCGCAATTGGGGTGACATTGCTTCCCAAACTTTGGGTCATGTTGAATATGCGGAAATTCGTAAAAAACTTCAGAGTCGGGGCCGCCCGGCTCTCCCGCCGGCATTTTGTCCGGCGTTCCTGATCGGCTCCACCAGTTCTTTTTAGCGTCGTAATAAAATATGCGCCCGCCCTGCATACCATCTTCGTACCCGGCCTCTTCCGAGCCGAGCATGACGTCTTTTGTTTCAATCCCTTTTTTTGCAAAAAGACTTTTCCAGATCTCCACTGATTCGTCGTCTTTAGGAATACCCAAAGACTCATCGCCCGCAAAGACTGTTACATAAACACGTTGCGGGTCGAGACCAAGCACGTCGGTCAGCAGCTCAAATACCCACGGCAGTTGTTCTTGTTTAAAGTAGTCGCCCAAGGACCAGTTGCCGAACATCTCAAAAAAAGTCAGGTGCCGGTTGTCGCCTACCTCCTCAATGTCGCCGGTACGGACCGACTTTTGCAGGTCGACCAGGCGCTTGCCTGCCGGGTGTGGTTGGCCAAGCAGGTACGGCACCAGCGGCTGCATACCGGATGATGTAAAGAGTGTCGTCGGGTCATTTTGAGGCACGAGAGGAGCGCTGGGAATTACTGTGTGTCCCTTGCTCTTAAAAAATTCTAAATATTTGTGCCGTATATCCCCTGCGGTCATTGTTGTCTATCATACCCAACTTCGCAGAATTTTGGTACTATGCACGCACACATGTATTGGGGCTTCGATATAAAAAATATAGATAAAAAATTGCGGCCGCAGGATGATTTTTTTAATTATGCTAACGGCGGCTG
>CAIWUA010000063.1 GCA_903915735.1 Candidatus Adlerbacteria bacterium | reverse complement strand
CGGCCGCACCAAGCACGGCGTCGAGAAGCTCGCCAAAACGCTGGTGGACCGCGGCTTTAAGGCTGAGTCTATCCACGGCAACAAGACTCAAAATCGCCGACAAAAGGCGCTCGACCTCTTTAAGCGCGACCACGTGCGCGTGCTTGTGGCCACCGACGTTGCGGCACGCGGCCTCGACATCAACGGCGTGTCTCACGTTATTAACTACGACCTGCCCGCAACGCACGACGACTATGTCCACCGCATCGGCCGCACCGGCCGCGCGGGCAAAAAGGGTATTGCGCTCACGTTTATCGAGAGCCGATAAAATTTTATGACCGAGCCTCAACGAAAATACGTCCAAACCAAAGGCCCGACCAAGACCTTCCAGCAAAACGGCCACTGGGTCGAGCGAAAAACGACCACTCCAATTTTGGTGTGCCTGTGCGGCAATCGTTACCTCAAGACGCGGCACGGGCAGACCAAGTGCTTGCGCTGCGCCAGCCAAGGAAAAAACTAAGCAGAACTAAACAAACTTTTTTTACAACCCCCCGCAAGGGGGTTTTTCGTTCTAAGCATCTTCAGCTTTTTGCGTGTATAATGCCATGACTATTTTATAAAAATAACTCAACATTCACATGGATTACACCACGGTTGCATCAAAAGACGTCGTCGCAAAGACTGCCGAAGCTCTCAACGGAAATAAATTTGAAGCGATAATTGTTGACACTAAAGAACAAGCGCTCGCAAAGATACAAGAGCTCATCCCGGCAGGCGCATCGGTCATGAACGGCGCCTCGCGCACGCTGCAAGACATTGGCTTTGTCGACTACTTGAAGTCTGGGACGCATGGATGGAACAACGTACACGCCGCAATTTTGGCCGAGACCGACCCCGCCAAACAGGCGGAGCTCCGCAAGTACTCGGTTGTCTCAGACTTCTACCTCGGCAGCGTGCATGCGCTCTCACAAACGGGCGAGATGGTCATTGCCTCCAATTCGGGGAGCCAGCTGCCGCACTTGGCCTTTACCTCGCCCAACCTTATCCTCGTTGTTGGCGCACAAAAGATAACCCCAACGCTGCAGGATGCGCTCACGCGAGTTGAAGAACACGTCGTCCCGCTCGAAGACTCGCGGGCACTCGAGGCCTACAAGGTGCACACGACGTACGCCAAGACGCTTATCTTGCACAAAGAAAATCCATCCATGGGCCGAAAGGTGCGCGTGCTCATTGTTAACGAGGCGCTCGGCTTCTGATACAATTTCAAAATATGAAAACATCATCAGCTGTAGGGGTGGCGGTCGCTATTGTTGTGGTCGGGGGAGGGTGGTACTACATGAGCAATAACGCACCGGCTCCGGTTGTGCCTAATACTCAGACGCAAACCAATCAAAACCCCAACGGTGCCGACTACTCGCCTAACGGCACTCCAACCACAACTCAAACAGTTTCGACCGCTACGGTTACCTACGGGCCAAACGGTTTTTCTCCGAGCACTGTCACGGTTAAGCAAGGAGACACGGTAACCTTTAGCGCCACACCAGGCGCCGACGAAATGTGGGTCGCGAGCGATCCGCATCCGGGGCACCAAGGCTATGATGGCACGACTAAAAACCAACACTGCGCCGCGGGCTACGCCGGGCCGGCACCGTTTGACCAGTGCGCCACCGGCATGACGTATTCTTTCGTGTTTACCAAGGCAGGGACCTGGGGCTACCACAACCACGGCAACCACGCCGACACCGGCACGGTCATAGTGCAATAAAGGCGGGGGTAGGTGTATAAT
>CAIWUA010000062.1 GCA_903915735.1 Candidatus Adlerbacteria bacterium | reverse complement strand
CCTCCGATTGTCCGTCTGCCCTTAATCCAACACCCGTCGGGGATATTTTGCAACTAAAAAAGCCCCGGCACTTTCGTGCCGGGGCTTTGAGGTTCGATCCAGCTATTCGTATGGCTGGTCGCGGGGGACGATGTCCTCCACATGGCCGTTTTTACCGGCCTTGACCAGCTCGACGAATACTTTTTGAAAGTCCGCCGCATAGCGGGTCATCGGGCTGATAATGGCCGGAGCAACCGCCGGCCTTTCCGTCGTGTCGACCTTCTTATCCATCAAACCCTCCCTTGTTCAACTACCCTGCATTATACTCCCAAACGGGGCAAATGTCAAGCTCGGGGGTGTTTATAACGCTTTTAAAGCATCCGCAACCATGCTCAACTCGCCGTTGCGGTTGGACAGGCGGCCTTTGATGGCAATGCAGGTGTCGGGCTGCAGCAGAGCTTTGTGCTCGGCGTAGCCTTTAGGAAAGACGACCGCCTCGAGCGTGTCGTCAAAGTCGGTTATTTTGATAAACGCCATCTGGTCGCCGCCTTTGGTGAGTATCACGCGGATGTCGGCTATCATCCCGGCTACAACAATAAGCTGGCCCGGGGTGACCTGCGTTTTAATTTGGGCCAAGTTCATCGGGCGTGCGGCCAACTTGTCTTTAAATTTATCCAAGGGATGCCCTGACACGTACAGCCCTAGCAGCTCTTTCTCCCAAGCTAGGCGCTGCTCTTGCGGCGCGGCGGGCGCCGATTGGAGCGCCAGCTCGCTTACGCCGCCGGCCTGCCCGGCCAGTGCAAAGAGCGAGTCTTGGGCGTGGTCTTTTTGCGCGTCGCGGTGATACTCGAGCAGGCGGTCGAGGTTGGCTATCATGTGGCCCCGCTCGCCCAGTTGGTCGAGCGCACCGCACATGATCAAACTCTCTAACGATTTTTTGTTGAGCGTGGCCCCCTTAATACGCGAGAGAAAGTCGGACAACGTTTGGTAATGGCCGCCCTTTTTTCGCTCGGCGATTATTTCGTCGGCAATGCCCTGGCCAAAGTTTTTAATCGAGTACAAGCCAAAGCGGATAGCGTCGGGCGTGCCCAAAATGACGGTAAAGTCGCCAAAACTTTCGTTAATGTCCGGCGGCAACACCGGCACACCCATGCGCTTGCACTCGTTGACCATGATCGTGATGGTGTCGACGTCGCCGGCCTCGGCCGTGAGCACCGCCGCCATGTACTCGACGGGCCAGTTGGCCTTCATATATGCGGTTTGATACGCGACGCGGCCGTAGCTTGCGGCGTGGGCTTTGTTAAACCCGTACGCGGCAAAGGGCTCGATCAACTTCCACAAACGTTCGGCCAGGGGCCGGCCGAGTTTGCCGTACTCGATAAAGCCTTTGATCAACTTTTCGCGCTCGGCCTCCATGACCGCGGGGATCTTTTTGCCCATAGCTTTGCGCAGTTTGTCGGCCTCGAGCCAGCTGTAGCCGCCAAGTTTGATAGCGGTCAACAAAACATCGTCTTGGTACACGAGTACTCCGTAAGAAAATTCGAGATAATCGCGCATGCGCGGGTCGAGGTAGTGGATGAGGTGTGCGTTATGCTTGCGCTCAATATACTGCGGGATAGTCTCCATCGGCCCCGGGCGAAACAAAGCCACCATCGCGTTGATGTCGTGGATGGTCGAGGGCTTGAGCTCTTTGAGGTAGCGCGTCATGCCGGCGCCGTTAAGCTGAAAGGTCCCCTCGGTCTCGCCGCGTGCCAGCATCTCGAAGGTCTTTTTGTCGGCGATGTCGACGTTTTCGATATCGACTTTGATGTCGCGGATCTTCTCTACCAGTTTGACCGCGTGCGCCAAGATAGCCAAGTTGCGTATGCCGAGGAAGTCAAACTTTAAGAGCCCCGCGTCCTCGATCGAGTACATGTCGTACTGCGTAATCTTTTTGCCGCCCTTGGGGTCGAGTTGTACCGGCGTAAAGTCGACCAAGGGCGACGGCGCCAACACGACGCCCGCCGCATGCACTCCAACGTGGCGGGCGCAGCCTTCGATTTTGCGGCCGAGGTCAATAATTTCTTTAACCTCGGGCTCTTTTTTGTACATCTTTTCTAACTCCGGGTTCTCGGCCAAGGCGCGCTCCAAAGTCATGGGGAATCCCTGCGAGCCAAAAGGTATTTCTTTGGCAATGCGGTCGCCAAGACCATAGGGTTTGCCGAGCGCGCGTGCCACGTCGCGCACCACGCCGCGTGCGAGCATGGTCCCAAAGGTGCCTATTTGCCCGACCTGCGCATCGCCATAGGTGCGGCGGGCATACTCGATAACCTCGTCGCGCCGGTTGTCGGCGTAGTCCATGTCGATATCGGGGGCCGACGGGCGCTCGGGGTTTAAAAAGCGCTCAAAGGGGAGCTTGTACTCCAAGGGGTTAACGTTGGTGATGCCGGTCACATAGGTAATGAGCGAGCCGGCGACCGAGCCGCGGATCGTGGTCAGTATCCCGTTGTCGCGCGCAAACTTGAGCAGGTCGGCTACTACTAAAAAGTACGGTGCGTAGCCCTTGTCGCTGATGATTTTAAACTCATACTCAACACGCTCGCGCACCTCGGGCGTCGCGCTGATAAACCTGCGCTTGATCCCTTCTTCAATCAACCGGCGGAGCTCGTCGTTGTAGGTCGAGCCGGCAGGTAGCGGGTAGTTGGGGAAGACCCATTTGCCCAACTCAAGCTCAAGATTGCACGAGTCGGCTATCTCGAGCGTTTTAGCCAGCTGCGCCGGAGTAAAGCGCGTCTCCATCTGTGCGTTAGTGGGGAAGTAAAACTCCTCGTCCTCTTGCGTAATGTCGCCGTCCTCGGCGGGGCCGCGGTTTTCTATCGCGCGCATGGTCTCCCACGCGCGGCGGTCGTCGGGCGCCAGATAATAAATCTCGGCAAGCGCGACCTCGTTGGTTGTCGGGTCGAGCGTGATAATCCCCGCGCTGTGCTCGGCAAGCATCTCGTCGGTGACAGTCGGATTTTCGGGCTTACTCAGGTGTGCTTTGGTTACCAACTGCATCAGGTTTTTATATCCGGCGACATTTTGCGCATATAAAAGGAGTCGCTTGCCGTCGCCCACGTGCGCGTCGAGGCCGATGATGGGTTTAATCCCGGCGTCCTTGCACTCTTTATAAAACTCAATAGCGCCGTAGAGGTTGTTGAGGTCGGTCAGCGCCAGTGCCTCGCAGCCCTCCTCTTTGGCACGGGCCACCAGTTGGGGGATTTTAGGCAAAGCCTTGAGCAAAGAGTAGTGCGAGTGCACATGCAGGTGGGTAAACTTTGCGGCCATGGCCCCAGTATACTCGCGTCTTGCCACCTTGAGCCAATGAGGTTAATGTGGCGGCAGAAGTGGCTTTGTGGGGAGGTGTCTATGAGAGAACTTTTAAGCTTTGTGCGTGTCGTGGCGATGTTGGTGGCAATAGTTTTTATGTTGCTATTTTTCGTCGGCAAAGCGGTGGTCTTGCCGGAACGTTTGCAAGTACTCCAAGTACTCTCAGATGGGTCTGTAAACTTTTACACAATTTTGTGCGCAGTGGTTGTGGTCGAGATTGCAAGGTTTCTGCAAAACCGGCTCGGTTGATGTTGGCGGCCAAAAGAGGCCGCTTTTTCTTTTTGTTACAATTGCCTTGTGGAGGAATTTATTTTAGGCGTCGATGAGGCGGGGCGCGGGCCTTTGGCGGGGCCGGTCGCGGTGGGGGTGGTTGCGGTGCCGTTGGGGTTTGATGTTTTAAAAGAGTTCCCCGGGGTTAAAGACTCTAAGCAACTAAGTGCCCAAAAAAGAGAGCTTATTTTTGCCGACGTTGAGCATCGCGCCAGCCGCGGTGACCTGCAGTTTGTGGTCCGCTTTTCGAGTAATACTTTTATAGACAAACACGGCATTGTGCAGGCGGTGCAAACCGCCAGCTGGAGCGGCATCCGCGAGTTAAGCCCGCCGAGCCGCGGCATCGTCATGCTCGACGGCCTGCTGCGCGCACCAAAAACCTATACCCAGCGCACGGTGGTGCACGGCGACGCGCTGGTACCGGTTATTGCGCTTGCCTCGATACTCGCCAAGGTGACTCGCGACCGCACTATGGAGCAGCTCGCGCGCCATTACCCCGAGTATGGGTTTGAGCAGCACAAAGGCTATGGCACGCAGGCACACTACCGCGCGCTGCGCAGGCACGGGCTGTGTGAGATCCACAGGCGCACCTATTGCAAAATAAAGGGTAGAGTGGCATAGTTTACATCAGTTGTCCTTGTATCAAGCCGGCGTATCGACCAACTCTAGGGAATGGGAAGTGGACTATGGGTCTAAAGGGGCCAAATGCACCAAGACAGGTGCCAAAAAAGAAACACAAGATTCCGTGCGAGCGCGATTGTCCGTATTTTGCGGACTATCACAACGATGACAAGACACGTGTCCTTTGCTCGTGTGATGGGCAACCGCGTGTCCATATCGCTCCAGCTAAGTCGGGCCATGTTTCGTGTCCCGATCATCCCGAATTTAAGCGCAAACCGCGCACCACTGATTGGATCGAGGCGCCTGCGCACGTCCACGATTAGCACCAACCCCACCCGGCCACAACCGGGCGGGGCTTTTCTTTTTTACCTTTATTTGCTATGGTACTGGCATGGTAGTCAGGATGAGACATACGAAGTCGCACACGGCAAACCGCCGTTCGCACCATGCCATTAAGGCCATGACGCTCGCCACCTGCGAGTGTGGCGCGGTGCGCGTGTCTCACCGGGCGTGCCAGACCTGCGGCCGCTACAAGGGCCGTGTGGTTGTCGACGTTGCCGCCAAGGCCCAAGCCAAGGCAGCCAAGCGTGCAAAGAGGGATAAAAGCGAGGCGCAGAAGTAATCCACTACGGTAGGTAGCGGTTCTGCAGTTGGCTTGTAAATCTCTGGTAGAATAGTTAAGTAATGTTCGAAGGCGCGTTCTTCATACATATCCATGGCCAATAGGCACCTTTCACGCTCTGTCGTACTGCAAACACTCTTCGAGTGGGACATCCGCAATCTCTCTGCGGATGCCGTACGCAATTGTCTTAAGCGTAATGCCGCCGAGTTCGCGCCCGGCGCTGCCGACCTGCCGTTTATGGAGGATCTCCTGGTGGGTGCAATCTCGCGCCGCAACGACCTCGATATGGTGATAGAAAAGGCCGCCCCCGAGTGGCCTTTGGCGCGCATCGCGCCGGTCGACCGCAACGTCCTGCGGTTAGGGCTCTACGAGCTGCTCTTTTCGGATAGAGAAAAAGTGCCGGCCAAGGTGGCTATCAACGAGGCTATCGAGCTGGCCAAAAGCTTTGGCGGCGACCACAGCGGCCGCTTTGTTAACGGCGTACTTGGCGCCGTGTATAAAGAGCTGGGCGAGCCCGGCAAAGACGAAGTCGGCAAAAAGAAAAAGGACGTACCCTACGCCGAGATGCCGGTACAACGGCTTGGCGGCGCGGTGGTATATGCCCGCCAGGGTGGCGATATCTACTTGGCCTTGGTGCACGACATCTTTGGCCACTGGACACTGAGCAAAGGCAAGATAGGCGACAACCCCGAGATAGCCAACGAGACCACCGAAGAGGGGACGGTGCGCGAGATTAAAGAGGAGCTTGGCCTTGATATAAAAATAATAGAGAAGTTGGGCGAAAACGAGTACGTCGCGAGCGATCCCGCCACCGGCAAAAAGCGCAAACACGTAGCCTACTTTTTGGCCGAGTCGCCGTTTGCCGAGGTAAAGCTCGAGCAAAAGGGCGGGCTCGACGACGCGCGCTGGTTTAGACTCCAAGATGCGCTCGAGCTTAACTTCTACGAGGACATGCTCCCGATCATCCAAAAAGCCGTCGAAAGGCTGTCGATGCAACCTAAGGTAAAGAAGTAATGAAAGATTTTAATTCGTTCGAACAAAATATCGGAGTTTCATTTAATGACGCCGCGCTTTTGCGGCAGGCCTTTACGCATCGCTCGTACCTCAACGAGCACCGCGGCGAAGTGGGCGGCCACAACGAGCGGCTCGAGTTCCTCGGCGATGCGGTCTTAGAGCTTATTGCCACGCACTTTTTGTACGAGCAGTTTCCCCAAACAGCAGAGGGCGAGTTGACCGCCTACCGCGCGGCGCTGGTTAACGCGGTCACCTGCGCGCAGATTGCCAATGAGATAGGGATGAACGATTTTTTGCTGCTTTCTCGCGGCGAGGCCAAGGACACCGGCCGCGCGCGCAATATCCTCTTGGCCAACGCCTTTGAGGCGTTGGTGGGCGCTATCTACATCGACCAAGGCTACGATGCGGCCAAGCAATTTATATCCGAAAGGCTCTTCCCCAAACTCGACACCATTATCCAGCAAAGGCTCTGGCAGGACGCCAAGTCGTCGTTGCAAGAAAAGGCGCAGGAATTTGAGGGCGCGACACCCAACTACAAAGTCATGGCCGAGACCGGCCCCGACCACGACAAACACTTTGTCGTCGGTGTCTACGTACGCGATGTCTTGCTCGGGCAGGGCGAGGGCAAGGCCAAACAAGAGGCCGAGCAGTCGGCCGCCCGCGCCGCTCTTGATAAAAAAGGGTGGTAGTGCGACAGTAAAGGCAGACGCACTGCACTTCAAACAAAAAAGAGAGGTCACGATGTCGACAATGATAATCGGGACGCCTGACCGTCTGGAAGCGGTGGCAGAGCTTGCGCAGCAGGAGTGTTGGGACTGCGAGCGGCTTGAGGATGGAGACCTCGAATTGTTTGTATCGATCCAAGGCGGGATGTTACAAGTGCGCGTCACCGATCTTGCAAACTTCGACGCTCTGCACTTTGCTTTTGTGTTGGCGAGCCTTAGTATCCCCAAGCGGCGCCACTACCGGGTACGTCGCATGCTCGGGAGCATCAATGAGTGTCTGTGGATAGGGCACTTTGATTTAGACCCAAGTGGTAACCAAATCATATACCGCCATGCGATATTGCTTGCCGGGCAAGATGCGGTCAAGGAGTCCTGCGAGGCGGTCGTGGCGTTTGGTCGCAGAAGTTACGAACGGTATCTGACACCGTTCGTGCTCGTCGCCGGCGGCGCCTGCAAGATTGAGGATGCACTCAAATCTGCAACCTTTGACACCGACGGCAATGCCTAGCCAAAGCGGCCCCCAACCGGGCCGTTTTTTATTTGCTTAACGAACAAGGCTTGCTTTTTATACCACAGTGTGATATACTGTTGCGCAGAGGATCCGGTCGGAAACTCAGCATAAAACGAGTAGATTGCGCACAGGAGGCGCGTCATGGCATCCAAACATTATCCGGGCGGCTCGGTAGTCGTGGTTGCACTAATGGGTGAGACACAGATCCTGCTCATCAAAGAAACCACCAAACCTGCACCGCACTACTGGAAGTTGATCGGCGAGACCGTCGAGCCGGGCGAGTCGTTGCTCAACGCACTCATTGGTGCGGTCCGCGAAGAAGCGGGCTGGAACGACAAGAACGGTATCCCGAACATCGGGGCGACGTATGAAGGCGGCAAGGTCACTGCGGTGACCGATCCGCGTATCAAGCGCATCGTGCAGTTCGGCGAGAAAGAGCGTGTCGAGGCCAGGTGTTGGCATTGGCGCCACTTCTTTGGTGTCTTGACGACCGACGACATGGTCAAAAAGCTGGCCGGCGCCCACCTCTCGGTCGACGCCGACGAGGAGATCGAGACCCAAATGTTCCCTCTGGCAATGCTCGAGACCCTCCCGGGTCTTATGCGCAAGCACGAGGAGCTTATCCGCTCGATCCCTAAATGCAAAATGGTCGACGTCAAGTGATTTAACTGGTTCGAGCCCCGCATCGCAAGATGCGGGGCTTTTTCTTTGGTAGAATGGGTTCACATGCGACTCAAGTCGATCGAACTGTCGGGGTTTAAGTCTTTTGCTAAAAAGACGCAGCTTGAGTTTGGTTCATCCATCACCGGCGTCGTGGGGCCGAACGGCAGCGGCAAGAGCAACATTGCCGAGTCGTTTCGCTTTGTGCTCGGCGAACAGTCGATGAAGTCGATGCGCGGCCGCCGCGGCGAGGACATGATCTGGAATGGGAGCGCCGCGGTACCGCGCGCCGGCCGCGCATCGGTAAGGTTGGTGTTCGACAACTCCGACCGAGCGTTAAACCTCGACTTTGATGAGGTTTCTATCGAACGTGTCGTGCATCGCGATGGCGTCAACGACTATTTGCTTAACGGCTCGCATGTGCGCCTGCGCGACGTGGCCGAGTTGTTAAGCCAGGCCAATATTGGCTCATCGGGCCACCACATTATCTCCCAGGGCGAGGCTGACCGTGTGCTTACCGCGAGCAGCCGCGAGCGCCGCGAGATGATAGAGGACGCGCTTGGCTTGACCGCCTTTTTGTACAAGCGCGAGGAGGCCGAGCGCAAGCTCGACAAAACCGGCGAGAACATGCGCGAGGTGGCGGCCGTGCGCCGCGAGCTGCAGCCGCACCTTAAGTTTTTAATGGGGCAGGTTAAAAAAATAGAGCAGGCACAAGCTTTACGCGAAGAGTTGGCCGACAAATATACCGACTACCTAGCGCGCGAGCAGCAGTACTTAAAGTTAACCCGCGCGCAACTGATGGCCGAAAAGGGCGAGCCCGAGCATGAGCACGCACGCTTGGGCGAGCGCATCAATCACTTGCGCCAAGAGTTGAGCAAAAAGCGCGATGATGTGGGGGCAAGCGAGTTGGTGCGGCTCGAGGAGGAGGGCCGCACGGTGGCTAAAAAGCAAGAGGCCGCCATCCGCGAGCTGGGCGGCATCGAGGGCGAGTTGCGCGCACATGCGACGCTTGCTAAAGAGCAGGGCGGCACTATTGCCCTGAGCGAGGCGCGCTCGTTTGCCGAGCGCGTGGTCAGCGAGCTCGAGGGCAGCGGCAACCTTGCGGCACTTATTGTATTAGCCAAAGAGTTTTTGCGGAGGCTTACCCACACGCCGAGCGCCGGCCGCACCACCGAAGAGCTGCACGCCAAAAAGCACGAACTCGAAAAGGATCTTGCCCACCTGCGCGCACAAGAAGAGCAGACCCGCAGCGCGGTGGCTAAACTGCGCCAAGAGTTGGAGAGTCAAAAGGATATGAGTCGCGACGCCGAGCGCGAGCTGTTTGCCGCGATGGCGCGAAGAAGTGAGTTAGAAAGTACGCTTGCGGGCTTGCGCGCGCGCAGCGAGCTGCTTGCCCGCGAAGAAGAGCAGTACAAAGCTGAGTTGCGCGAGGCAGCGGTGTTGCTCAGCCGCATACCCGAGACCGATGTGCAAGTGGTGTTTGAGGACGAGCCGCGCGGTGCTCAAGAGGATAGGCGGCGCAAGATAGAGCGGCTCAAGATTCGGCTCGAGGAGGCCGGGCTAGGGAACTCGAGCGAGGTACTTAAAGAGCACGCCGAAACGAGCGAGCGCGACGCGTTTTTGGCGCGCGAGTTGGCCGACCTCGAGCAGTCGGCGGCCAAGCTGCGCGAGCTGATAGAGGAGCTGACTAAAACGCTCGAGACGCGCTTTGTCGACGGCATAGACAAAATCAACATCGAGTTCGAAAACTTTTTTAAATTAATGTTTGGCGGCGGCGCGGCGAGTTTGGCTATTGTTAAAGAAAAAAAGCTCAAACGAGGCGCGTCCGAGGCGCACGAGGGCGATGACGAAGAGTTGCAGGACGCCGATATCGAGATAGAGGAGGGTGTCGACATATCGATAGCGCTGCCGCACAAGCGTGTTAAAGGTTTGCACATGCTCTCGGGCGGCGAGCGCGCGCTGACCTCGATAGCGCTTATTTTTGCCATGAGCCAGGTCAACCCGCCGCCGTTTATTATCCTCGACGAGACCGACGCCGCGCTCGACGAGGCCAACAGCCGCCGCTACGGCGACATGATAGAGAACTTGGCGCGCAAGTCGCAGCTGATTTTGATAACCCACAACCGCGAAACGATGAGCCGCGCGGGCATCCTCTACGGCATCACGATGGGCTCGGACGGCGTCTCCAAACTCCTCTCGGTCAAATTTGAAGAAGCGCTCGCGGTGGCGAAATAAAATAAAAGTGGTATAGTACTTTCAGAGGTTTTTTGGGGAGAGAAACATGCAGAT
>CAIWUA010000061.1 GCA_903915735.1 Candidatus Adlerbacteria bacterium | reverse complement strand
TGTTAAATATCGCGTACGCGGTAAACGGAGCGTTAACATAGGCCGGCAAACTGTGCGTGTCGTTGACGTCGGTCGACGCCGACACAAAGTCGTGGATATAATTGGCATAAAAAGAAAACGCCAGCACGTTGCTGGCGTCGTTACCTGACACGCCGTCGGCGGTCGAGGTGGCTACTCCCGACGGCACAACCAGTGTGGCGTCAACACTGCTGCCGCCATCGACAACGTCGAAGGCGTAGGTAGTGCTTGATAGCTGCTCAAAATTAGTTATCGACAAACCATGGTCAGAGAGTACGACCGAGCTGTCGCTAAATCCTGTTACCTCATCTGAAAATGCAGCGATCACGTGGGCGCTGCGCGAGTATTGGGTGCTCGTTGTCGTCAGCACGACCGACGGCGGCGCCTTGGTGATATTAAATGAGTGAATGACGGTCGATGCCGGCAAATAAGTATCGTTGCCAGCCTGAGTGGCACTAATGCTGCAAGCGCCAACCGAGCCAAGCGTCAACAGGGCGCCCGTGGTGCTGGCCGACAGGGTGCAGGTACCCGAGTAGTCGAGCGTGACCGGTAGCCCCGAGTCAGAGGTCGCGTTAACTGCAAAACTCGCGGTGCCGTACACCTGGTCGATAATGGCGTCCAATGTAGTATGTTGATTTATTTTATTGACCCTAATGGTGCTGTATTCGGTAACGGTGTCGCCTGTTATAGATGCTGCGGTGGCTGCTATGGTGTAGACGCCCGGCGTAGTGATAGTGCTAAACCTAGCACTCCAATTGCCTCTATCGTCGAGCAGGGTCCCGGCTTGGGTGGTGGTAGCAATACCGGGGCCACCTATATCTACCGACACGGTGTCGGCAAGATGGTCAGATGATAACTGGCCTGAAAGGTCGATACGCGAAGCGTTGGCGGTTGACCCATAACTAACCGCAAGACCCAAAACCGGTGTTGCGGCGTAAGCTGGCAAGCTAAACACAAAAAATGCGCCAATACTGGATATAAACAAGAACGAGGCAACAAAAAGCGCCTTTTTCATGATGTGCTTATAGTATACCTGAGCGCCGAAGCAAGTACTCCACAGCTGCGACCACACAAATAGCGATAACGATAGCCCCCACCAAATCTATCCAATGGTGTACTCCGGCGGCGACGCGCGCAACACCGACCGCAAGCGCAAGAATCCAGAGGATACTGCCGAGCGTACGGTTGTATACAAAAATAATCGTGGCAATGGTGGCGCCCATCAGCATATGGTCGGACGGAAAGCCGTTGGTGGCCGCGTGCGAAATGAGCGGTGTCACCCCGTCGGAGACAAAAGGTCGCGGATTGTACCAAAAATGTCCCGCGACTTTGCCGACCGCGTAGGCGGCGACCAACGAAATGGCGGCAAAAATACCGAGCCGCTTCCACTCTTTTGAAAATACAAGATACACAAGTGCGACCACGACAATAATCCAGATTAAATAACTTGCGCCAAAAACAATCAGCGTGTTCATATAAAAATTGTACCACTACTATTATTTAGTATTAAATTCCCCCGCCACCTCCCTCTCCTCCTCTAGGGCTTTGCGGCGCATAAAGTGGGTAAATATATAGTAGCCGGCGATGACTAGGGCCAAGATGGCAACGACCCACTGGATGTTTGAGAGCACGCCCGCCATGCTGCCAAAGGCGCCACCTATCACATAGCCGGCAATAAACAGCCCGCCGTACTCGACGAGTGCCACAACAAGCGCGTAGCGAAAAAATCTTTTAAACGGCATCCCCACCATCCCCGCTACGGCCAAAAAGAGTTGCGCGATACCGTACGAAAGTTTGCTGACAAACATCGTACGCAGGCCGTGGGCGTCCCACAGTTTGCGCACCGCATGCAAGTGCTCGTCGGTGACATGCACCTTTTTAAGCAGCCGAGCCGAGAGTCTTGTTTTGCCGCCATGACTCCCCACCAAGTACCACACCGCGTCTACTATCACGTCGCGCAAAATAAAAATCGAAAAGGCGACGAGCGGATTAAAGTACCCGAGCTTTGACAGCGCCCCGGCAACAAAGCCGATGATAGGCCCCTCGATAAACGTGAGCGGGATCAGTATCCAGTAGCGATACTCGATGATAAGCGGGGTGATGGATTCTACAGACATACCCGTAGTATACTAGGCCACATAACAATCCTATGAAAGTCCTTATCGCGTCGGATGCTTACTACCCCATGGTATCGGGATCGTCGTACTTCGTTCAACGTTTTGCGGACATACTTGCTGCAGCGGGCCACGAGGTTGCCGTTTTGGCGTCCGGGCAAGGTATGACGGCCACCGACGCCTATCGCGGCAAGGTGCGTGTATTTAGCGTACCCGCCATGCCCACCCCGGTCCCGGGATTTTATCTGGCGCTACCTTTTTTCATAAACCGATCGATTAACGAAGCGATCGACACTTTTAAACCCGATGTCGTGCACATCCAGATGCATTTTGCGATCGCGCGCGCCGCACTGCATGCGGCCCGCCGGCGCGGCATAGCGGTCGTAGCAACCAACCACTTTATGCCCGACAACTTGACACACTACCTGCACTTGCCGAACGCGATAACCAACCAGATACACCGACTTGCGTGGGCCGATGCGGCGCGAGTATTTCGCAAGGCGCACGCACTCTCTGCCCCGACCAAAACCGCAGTCGGCCTTATGCAGCCACAACTGGACAAACACATGTGGCCTATCTCTAACGGTATCGACCTCAAACTTTTTAATCCCCACAACGACCCCGCAGCCGCCCGCGCAACATATAATCTGCCGCACAAGCCTATACTGCTTTTTGTCGGCCGGCTCGATAAAGAAAAAAATGTCGACCTCGTGTTGCGTGCCATTGCTGTAGCGCGAAAAAATGCAGACTTCCATTTTGTCGCAGCCGGACAAGGGGTCGAAAAAGCAAAATTGCAAAAACTATCAACCGAGCTTGGTATCGACGACTGCGTAACCTTTACCGGGTTTGTGCCCAACGAATTGCTGCCGAGCCTCTATGCCGCCTCGGATGCATTTATTATCGCGGGCACGGCCGAGTTGCAGTGTATTGTCGCCATGGAGGCGATGGCCACCGGGCTCCCCGTGCTCGGAGCCGATGCTTTTGCGCTCCCCGAGCTCGTCCACGACGGCAAAAATGGCTTTTTGTTTGAGCCGGGCGATGTGCAGGGACTCGCCGAAAAAATAATAAAACTCATGGGCAACGCCGAAATGCGCAAACAGATGGGCGCAGAGAGCCTCAACATAATAGCCGGACACGATATTAGTATTACCCTTGAGCAATTTGAAGACCTGTACCGCGCCGCCATGAACGCATGACAAACAAAGAAACCCAAACAGTAGTGATCGAACAATCCGAGTCGTGGTACATTCGCGTTGGACACCGCTACCGCGACAGCTGGTTTGACCAACGGGTGCGCTTTTCTCTCCCGCTGGCATTGTTGGCTTTTGTTGCCAGTGTGGTGACGAGTTTTTATGCCATCGCCTATGCCACACAAAGTGCGAGCAACTCGGTCACCGACATCATACTTTCGAACATCCCCATTTTTGACGTCGACGGACTGATGATTGTCGGCACGACCCTGCTTATTATTGTCATCATAGCGCTCTTGCTCAGTCACCCTGACCGCATCCCGTTTAGTTTGTACGCCCTGACACTATTCTTCTTTATCCGCTCGGCCTTCACGGTCGTGACCCATGTCGCGTCGTACCCTCTGCCGCCAAACAGTTACACCTTTACCAGCAAAATCGGCCAATTTTTGTTTGGATTCGGCGGGGACCTCTTTTTCTCTGCGCACACGGCGGTACCCTTTTTGTTGGCGCTTATGTTTTGGCACAAGCCCGCTTTGCGGTATCTGTTTTTAGCGTGGTCCGTATTCTTTGGCATCGTGGTGCTCCTCGGCCACCTGCACTACACCATCGACGTACTGTCGGCCTTCTTTATCACCTACGGCATATACCAACTTGCACTATGGTTTTTCCCTCGAGAACGGGCTCTGTTTTTGGTTCAGGACTAGGATTCTGAACCCGTCTTCATTAACCCTTCATGCGGTATCTCTGATACTATAGGGGTATGCATATCCTAATAGTCGAAGATGAGGAAAAGCTCGCCAAGGCGCTCAAAAAGGGCCTTGAATTAAAAGGTTACGCCGTGGATTGGCTCGCCGACCCCGAAAAGGCTCGCAGCCGGATATTGCTCTACCGTACCGAGTACGACCTCATTTTACTTGACCTTATGCTCCCCGGCATGAGCGGCGCCGAGATTACCGAGTCGGTGCGCAAAGAGGGCGTGGTAACCCCCATCATCATCTTGACCGCCCGCAACGAGACCGAACATAAGGTCGACCTGCTTAACAAAGGCGCCGACGACTACGTGGTTAAACCGTTTTCGTTCGAAGAGTTGCTCAGCCGCATCAACGCGGTCTTGCGACGCCCCGCACAACAAAAGCCCGTGATACTTAAGGTAGGCCCACTCGAGATGGACATGGCCACCCGCACGGTCAAAAAGGACGGTGCCGAGGTGCCGCTCACACTCAAAGAGTTTTCGCTGCTCGAGTGCTTTATGCGCCAACCCAACGAGGTGCTGTCGCGCGAAAAGCTGTTTGACCACGTGTGGGACTTTAACTCGCTGTCGTGGAGCAACGTGCTCGATGTCCATATGAAAAATCTCCGCAAGAAGTTAGGCGAAAACAATGGTGACCAACTATTTGAAACGGTGCGCGGCGTGGGCTACCGGTTGGTGGGAGAGGTGCGCGAATAGTCTCCTTAAAACAATCTTTGCCCGCGAGATACTGGCGAGCCAAAAGCTTTTCATCTCTAACGTCGCGCACGAGCTGCGCACGCCGCTGTCGACCATTAAAACCTCGACCGAGGTGGCGCTTATTGACACCGGGCTGCCCGCAGACGCCCGCGCAACCTTTACCGAAATTTTAGGCGAGCTCGAGCGCGTGTCGGAGATACTCAACAACCTTTTGTCGCTCAACACGCTTACCCGCCCCGAGCAGATGCTGTTTAAAAATCTTGACCTGTTGCCTATTGCCGAGGCTACC
>CAIWUA010000060.1 GCA_903915735.1 Candidatus Adlerbacteria bacterium | reverse complement strand
GTGCGGATAAGCATGGAGGGATTATACAATATTAAACTTTTTTATGCAGCTGCGGCGCGCACTTGATGCACTTGCAGCCTTTGGGCTTGATGTACTCGTTAAAATACTCTTTGTCGTAGTCGTAGCCAAGCTCTTCGCCCGCCTTGATGGTGCGCTTGGCCATCACCCACACCCGCTGACCCCAGGTCTCTATCTCGCAGTTGGGGCGGCACGAGTGGTTGATGTAGCGCGCAGTGTTGCTGCGCGCCGCGCCGTCGATAGTTTTGGTCTTGCTCACCAAAAACAAATACAAACTATTACTTGCTTCGTCCTCTTTTTTAGTAAGCGTTTTGCCTTTGTACTCAATAATGCACGCGCCCTTTTTAATAGGCGAGTAGGTAAACAGCCCCAACCCCGCCAACGAGCGCTTTACCTTAAGATCAAAGCTGCCCGGTTCGAACTTTCGTTTAGCCATAGAGCTTTGTAGTATAAGGGTTTTTTGGGATATTGACAAGAATTTGCAATATGCTATAATGGGAGGCGGACTATCTATGAAGCTGGCCCGTCGGGTCGGCAACCAACTTGGGGGATACCCAAATGCGTCGCTCTTTGATTTCTATCGGTTTTGCGGCGGTTGCCGCTCTTGTTGTATCGTCGGCTGCGGTTGCTGCGGATATGCCTTCCAAGTCGTACGCGCCGTACTACTCGTCGGCTCCGGCCTACAGTTGGACCGGCATGTACGCCGGCCTCAACGTCGGCTACTGCTGGGGCGGGAAATTTCTCGATCAGACCACCTACCCGGGTGGCATGACCGACAACAGCCTCAGCGGAAAGTCGGGCGGCCTCTTCGGCGGCCAGGTCGGCTACAATTGGCACTTCGCACCCAGCTGGGTGGCGGGGCTCGAATTCAACTTCGACTACGCCAACCTCAAGGGCTCGTACACCGACACCTGGTGCACGCCGGCCACTTGCGGCGGCATTGCCGGGTGGAACACGACCGACGTCAAGCTCAGCTGGCTTGGCCTGGCCAATGCGCGGCTCGGCTACTTGCTGACCGATCGCATCCTGATCGGCGTCGACGGCGGGTTCGCCTTCGGCCGGCTTAAGGGCACGTTCAACCAGTACTGCACACCGGGTTGCTCCACGTTTACCCAGGAGACCACCCAAGGTGCAGTCGGCTGGGACGCGGGCGCCTTCGCCGAGTGGGCCTTCGCCGACCACTGGACCACCAAGCTCGACTACAAGTATGTCGACCTGACCAGTCAGACTCAGGTTTCGTCGAGTCCCGGCTGGACCCAGACCAACAAGTTGGGCTACCACACCAACCTGATGCGGTTCAGCGTCAACTACAAGTTCTGACGGCTCGCGCCGGCAGAACGCACAAGGCCCCGGAGTGATCCGGGGCCTTTTTCTATACCTATCTAACTTTAATTACGAGAGGTGCTTAGAGACCAACTTGGTCATCTCGAACATCGATACCGTACCCTTGCCGCCAAAGACTTTGTTGAGCTTTTCGTCCGGGTTGATATTGCGCTTGTTGGTCTTGTCCTGGAGGTCGTTCTTTTTAATGTAGACCCAGAGAGCCTTAACGACCTCGGAGCGGGGCATCGGGCCCTTGCCAACTACAGCCTCGAGATCGCTCGAGAGATTCATCGGCTTCATAAATGCGGAGTTTGCCATACGTAAATTAACTTATTTGTGGGTTTAATAATAAAATCACCCTACCAAGTAGTATACTATATACATATGCAACACAACCTCAAGGGGACAAACGTTGACTTGACGCAAGAAGTAAGGTCTTATATCGACAAAAAGCTTGGGAGTTTAGATAAATTTTTAAGCAACGCGGCAGCACGCGTTGATGTCGAGCTTGAGTATCTGCGTAATGAAGAAAAGACCTACCGCGCCGAGCTGATGCTCCACGACGATGTCATTGTACGCGCCGAGGCACGGGGCAATACCTTGCACGAGGCTATAGATAAGGCCGCAGGCGAGCTCTTTGCCGAACTTACGCGCGGCAAAAAAAAGCGCATACGCACCCTGAGGCACAGCGCGGCCCGGGTTAAAGAGTATCTCCGCGGCTGGCGCAATAAGCTTTAAACGACATTTCTTTTTTTCCCTCGGGGATGACGGTCACGAGCTCGAGTTTGCCGTCTACCAAGGCGGCATCGACAATAACGACCCGCTTGCCTTTGCTGTTGATAAAGTGAGCGCGCGGGCTTTTGTCGAAGGCGCGGATTTTTAACAAGTTTTGCCGCGGGTCGTCTTTGAGGTCTATCAACGCGTCTTGGTCGTTAAATTTTTTGGTGTAGGTTGCGTTGCTTTCATCCTGCGGCTCGGCGACAAGTGTGCCTGCCAGGTAGTCGGGGAGTATCTCGGCAAGCAGGTTGACCCCCTCGGTAAAGAGCATTTGGCTGAGCAAGAGGCCTTTGGGTGGCCAATCCTCGGCGGCAATGTCGATGCGCGCTTGGGCGACAATAGGGCCGGCGTCCATTTTTTCGCCCATTTGCATGATGGTGACGCCGGTTTCGTGCTCGTCGGCCAAAATAGCCGACACATACGGCGACGGCCCGCGAAATTTGGGCAGTAGCGACGGGTGGATATTAAGGCAGCCGCGGCGGGGGATACTCAGCACCTCTTTGCTCAGTATCTTGCCGTACGATGCCACTAAAAAAAAGTCCCAATCGGTGTTGGCCAAATCCTCGGGGATGTCTTTGGTGTCTATAACGAGCGCGGGCTCGAGCCCCACACGCCCCAACTGCTCAAGAGCAAAGCGCGAGTCTACCGATGTCCCAAAAAAAGCGAAGAGAGGTTTTTTAGCGGCCATAGAGTTAGATTATACGCCGCGAGCCTCTTTAAGCTTTTGTCTTGCGCTTTTGAGGTCCTCGTCCTCCTCAACTTTTACCGCCTTGTCGGTGTAGAGGATGCCATCGAGGTGATCGCACTCGTGCTGGAATATGTGCGCCACCAGGCCCGTGCCGTGGTAGGTAAAGGCTTTGCCCGACTCGTCCACCGCACTGACGCTTGCCTTCTCGTGGCGGATCACCGTGCCGTATTTGTTGCGCACCGACAAGCACCCCTCGGACATCTCGGCTGTCTTTTTGGACAGGCGCATGAGTTTTGGATTAATAAATACTTTGTCGGGCGGGGTGGGGGCCTTTTCGTCGGCGTCATCGGCTTTAAAGACTTTGCCCGCAATGACAAACAGCCGCAGCGACTCGCCGACCTGCGGGGCCGCGAGCGCTACGCCGTACTCCTCTTTGGCCAACACCGCCTTCATATGTTTGATAAGCTTTTTAATTTTAGCCGAGCCTATCTCGTCTTTGGGCACGGGGTGGGCCTTGTGGTGCAACACCGGGTCGCCAACTTGGACTACAGGGTCCTTCATATAGGTAAATAATGCAACAGATTTGTAAAAAATTAAAGGCCGACCGTCCCGCGAGCATTATGCTCTGCGTGGGACGATCGGCCAGGCGCGCCTATCGACATCCTTGGTGGAGTCGACCGTCGCGAACGAATTTGAGGCCGGTACGCACTCGTACAAACATTTCCGGCCCTACGGAGGGCAGCCCCGTAGCTCTGAACTATTCTTGAGGTATCATAGCTTATCTATAAAATATGTCAATAGTTGTATACTAGCGTCATGGAGCACATCGGCAAGCATATCGACAGTCCGTCGGCGCGCAGCAAGCGCGAGCGGCAGACCGAACGCGGCGAGCTGATGAAGTTTTTTATGCAAAAGTTAAACCCCGGCCGCGTGCGCGACGGCTATGCGCCGCTCTCGCTCCCGCGGATGGGGCGCGTGCTGGTCGCTATACCCACGCGCGACCTGTATTATCTTAAGAGTGTGTGCGAAGATGCCGAGGCGCGAGGCAAAGACTTTTCGAAAAAGTTTTGGTGGGAGGTTAAGCCTAAAAAAGAAGAAGAACAAAAAAATAAAAATACAGAGTATGAAAAGTAGATTCGTAGTCGAAGGGCTCGCCGGCCACAAAAAGCTGCGCGGCACTATAGCCGTCAAAGGCGCTAAAAACGCCGCGCTCAAGGCGCTTGCCGCAACAGTGTTGTTTGAGGATACGGTCCCGTTCGAAAATTTGCCCGACATCGAGGATGTTAAGCGCATGCAAGAGCTGCTGGCAGGGTTGCTTGCCCCGAGCGAGGTCGAGGGGCCGGTGCTCAAAAAAGATATTGCCGAGCGCCTGCGCGCCTCGATCGTCTTGACCGGCCCGACGCTGGCGCGCTACGGCACCGTTACCTTCCCATTCCCCGGGGGGTGCGTGCTCGGCGAGCGGCCTATTGATTTATTTTTAGAGGGCTTTCGCGCGATGGGTGCCACCGTTAAAGAGCAGGACGACCTGTTTGTTATTTCGGGCTCCTCGACCTCGCTCGGGGCAGGCAAGCTGCGCGGAGCAAAAATCTTTTTCCCCAGCGTGTCGGTGACCGCGACCGAGACCCTGATGCTCGCCGCGGTGTTGGCCGACGGGCAAACCATGTTACAAAACGCGGCCATGGAGCCCGAGATAGGCGCGCTTATCGAGTATCTCAACCTCTGCGGCGCCGACATTGCGGGCGCCGGCACGCCGACCATCACGATCAACGGCACCGGCGGCACCCTGTTGCGTGCGCAGGGCAGGGCCTATATCACGCCGCCCGACCGGATAGAGACAGGGAGCTTTGTAATACTCGCTGCGCTGGCGGGGGATGAGGTCACCATTACCGACTGCGAGCCGCGGCATGTTGATGCGTTGCTGGTGCTGATGCGTCGTGCGGGCGTTACTGTCGAAGTCGGCAACAATTTTATAACCATCAAGCAAGGTCCGACCTTGCTTAAGAGTGTGTCGGTGCGGACGCACGAGTACCCCGGGTTCCCGACCGACCTGCAGGCGCCAATGGCGGTGTTTTTGACCCAGTGCCAGGGCGAGGCGACCATCCTCGAGACTATTTTTGACGGGCGGTTTCGCTATGCCGACGACCTGGTCCGGATGGGCGCAACCATTACCGTGATGAACCCGCACAAAATTTTAATCAAAGGCCCCACGCCGCTTACGCGCAAAGAGCTCGAGAGTCCCGACCTCCGAGGCGGCTTGGCGTACCTGATTGCCGCGACCGTGGCCGAAGGCACATCAACCATAGACAACGCGTACTTGATAGACCGCGGCTACGAGCATATAGAAGAGCGCCTGCAAAAACTCGGCCTTAACATACAGAGAGAAGAAGTATAGAATGCCTAAGCAATGTAATTTTACCGAGGTTGAACCTCGGTATACTTCAGCCATTCTCTCATTTCTTTTTCAAATTCCTCTGGCGACTCAAAATAGAGTGGGGTATTTTCTGTATTTAGTAGGCGATTCCAAATGTTTTCTTTTTCCACAAAGTATGAGTAGCTCGAATACGGGTATTCCCGCGCCCGAGGCGGATTAAGATGAATATAAGAAAATAAATATTTGAGATATCGATCTTCCTCAGCATGTACGGACTTGTACCTTCCTTGAAAAAGCGCTCCGCTTCTTTTGTTTTTGACATTGAAATACATGGTATAGCCGGTAGATACTTTCTGCATAAATTTACTGATTCCACCCTCTGTCCTTTGTTGAAGTAGCAAGTGAAAGTGGTTGGGCATGAGACAGTAGGCAAGAATATCTACTAAGGGCTCTCCACGTTCCATTTTCAGTAATTCTACCGAGGTTGAACCTCGGTAATTATTTAGTTGGATTGGCTTGGTTCCGTTGCTGAGATATAGGAGAGTAAGAAAACGTTCGTAGTCTTTTTTAGTAAGAAATATTTTTCTTTTTTCTGTACCGCGGTTATAGATATGGTAGTGCTCTTGAGGTGCAAGAGGTGTTCGGTTAGACATCCTACTATTATACCGAGGTTGAACCTCGGTAAGAGGATGGTTGTGGAAATAAAAAAACCGCGCGACTTGCGTCGCGCGGTACTACTTGGTCACTCCTTTCGGATGATTATCCTCCACATGGCCCAAGCTGCGGATTTTCCTGCCGAAGTGGGTCGGTGGCCGGTGGCGTACGACAGATCTTCGATAGAAAAGTTTGCAAGCATCGCCCGAACCTCTTCTTCGGTATAGCCGACGGCGCCAATCTCCGGCCGAGTAAGCCAGCTGTCCTCACTGCCCAACAGGTTGCAGATGAAGATGCCACCCTCTGTGAGAGCGTTGTAGCTCCGTGTGAGGATTTTGGGTGTATCGTCCCTCGGGACGAAAAAGAGCGTATTGCATGAGATGCCCACATCGAACGTATTTGGCATGGGCATATAATTTTCGAGGGGTCGTTGGATAAACTCGACCCCCGGAACTTGCTCAAGTTGAGGCTCTTTGTCGACGGCGGTCACCGACTTAAAGCCAGATTTGAGTAGGAACTTTGCGTCCCGCAGATTTCCGGCGCCGAGGTCCAACGCTGCGCGGCGTGCACCGGTATATTTTTGCAGGGCGCGCACGACCTGCTGGTTGGGCGTCTCGCCAACCGCTTGGTAGTACTTGGTCCATTCGCCCATAAGTTTCTCCCTGGCAACTTTTAGTCTGAGAATACTATAACATAATAGTACGTTGTTTGCAACCAAGGTTTGTTTTGAGCTTTAAACTCAAGTATCATTGCTACGCATGGCCTTCTTTTCTCCAAAACTTGGGATAGACCTCGGGACCGCTAACACACTCGTGTTTGTGCCGGGGCGCGGGGTAGTACTCAACGAGCCGTCCGTGGTCGCAATTTCTGAAATTGATAAACGCATTTTGGCGGTGGGTGTCGAGGCCAAAGAGATGATTGGCCGCACGCCGGGCGAGATTATTGCCTACCGTCCGCTCAAAGACGGCGTCATCGCCGACTACCGCGTCACGCAGGCGATGCTCAAATATTTTATCCAAAAGACGCTCGGCAAATATCAGCTGTTTAAGCCCGAGGTCATGGTGTCGGTGCCAACCGGTGTTACCTCGACCGAGCGCCGCGCGGTGGTCGAGGCCGCCATCCGCGCCGGCGCGCGCAACGCCTATGTGGTTAAAGAGTCGGTGCTCGCGGCTATCGGTGCCGGGATCCCTATCCAAGAGGCCAAAGGCCATATGGTGGTCGACATAGGCGGCGGCACCACCGACGTGGCGGTGATTAGTCTTGGCGGTATCGTCGCGTCGACGTCTATCAAGGTTGCCGGCGACAAACTCGACCACTCGATAGCCGACTATATAAAAAAGACCTACAACTTGGCCGTGGGCGAAAAGACCGCCGAGGACGTCAAAATCGGCATCGGCTCGGCGGTGCCGGTCGAGCAAGAGTTGGTGATGCAAATCCGCGGCCGCGACTTTATTACCGGGTTGCCGCGTCAGGTTGAGATTAAGACCAACGATATTGTTAAGGCGATGGGCAAAGAGCTGCGCGAGATTATCAAGGCGATACGCGATGTGCTGCAGGAGACCCCGCCGGAACTCGCGGCCGACATTATCGACAGCGGGATCACCATGACCGGCGGGACCTCGCAGCTGCGCAACTTTCCCGAGTTGGTGCTGCGCCGTACCGGGGTCAAGGCGCAGGTGGCCGACGATGCTCTTTACTGCGTAGCCAAGGGGACCGGCATCGCGCTCAACCATCTCGAGACGTACAAAAAGGCCATCATTGCCAAGCGATAACCAGCGATGAATCTCACGCACCACGCGTACTATATAGAGGGGGACCTGTCGCGCTTTGACGAATATACAAAAGCGATTTCGCACTTTGTAGCGCAAAAATATGAAAAGTTTGGCATAGACGAGTCACGCGAGTTGCAACAGCGCGCGAGCCTCAAGGTGTTTGACGACACGGCGTTGTTTTTGGTGGGTGCCGCAACCATGACGAGCGAGGCACAGCAGGCGCTCTTAAAATTGTTTGAAGAGCCGCAGGAGGGTGTTGTTTTTGTGTTTGTTATTCCTCACGGGATACTGCTCCCAACTCTCAAGTCTCGTATGTTGGAGTATCCAAAACTCCAAATCTCAAACGCCAAATTACAAACAGTTTCTACATTTTTAAAATCAAATCAAAAAGACCGTAGTACGCAAATAGCCGCACTTTTAAAAGACGAAGATGATGTTAAAGAGCGCGTGCGGACGCTGCTGGACGGGCTTGAGGTCGAGCTGGCCAAGCACATCGCTAACCCCAAGGCACGCGAGGGGCTCGAGGATATAGCCAAAGTGCGCTCATACGTAGGTGACCGCTCGGCCGCGCTTAAAATGTTGCTCGAGCACCTCGCTGTTTCTCTTCCTAAACTTTAAACCACTACGATATATCGTAGTACTTATGACACCCAAAAAACTTAAAGAAAGAAAAGCACGAATACAAAAATTAGACAGAGCTCTTAAAAAACTTTTTCCTGAGGCTAAGATAGAGCTTAACTACAAAACGCCATGGGAGCTGTTGGTGGCCGTGCAGCTGAGTGCGCAGTCGACCGACAAGCAGGTTAACAAAATTAATACAAAACTTTTTAAAAAGTACAAAAGTTTTAATGCGTATCTTGAGGCTAAACCTCGAGAATTTGAGCAAGATATCTTTGCCTCGGGGTTTTATCGCGCTAAGACGAAGAATATTTTAGCTGCCGCCAAGATGGTCAAACAAGATTTTGGCGGCAAGGTGCCCCAAACAATAGACGAATTGTTAAAGCTCCCGGGTGTCGCGCGCAAAACAGCCACGGTTGTGTTGAGCGAAGCGTTTGGCGTCGTGGCGGGGATTACGGTAGACACGCATGTTATACGCTTTGTGCAGCGCTTTGAACTCAGCGACCATTTAAATCCTGTAAAAATAGAAAAAGATTTAATGCAGCTGCTGCCCAAAAAAGAGTGGCCGCACTTTACCCATCGGGTGATCCACTACGGCCGCTATCTGGCCCCGGCGCGCAAACACGACACGTCCAAAGACCCGCTGGTCAAAATCTACCCACCCGCCGCCAAACGCTTTAGGGTTTGATATACTGGGGGCATGGCATACGATTTTAAACCTTTTGAGAAGAAGATTACCGAAGTGCTGGCTCATGCGCAGAAGGAGCTCGCGGGCGTGCGCACCGGGCGCGCGACGCCGGCGATTTTAGACGGCATCCAGGTCGAAAGTTACGGCAGCCGTGTTGCTATTAACACCATCGCCAACGTGAGCGTCGAGGATGCGCGCACTTTGCGCGTCGCGCCGTGGGACGCGACGCTCGGCAAAGAGATAGAGAAGGCCATGACCGTGGCCAACTTGGGGTTGTCGGTTGCAAGCGACGAGCGCGGGGTAAGGGTTAGTTTCCCCGAGCTGACCGCCGAGCGCCGCACCTCGCTGGTTAAAAT
>CAIWUA010000059.1 GCA_903915735.1 Candidatus Adlerbacteria bacterium | reverse complement strand
TCGATTCCCTCCGAGGGCACCAGGGGCGATGCGCGGTTAGCTCAGTTGGTAGAGCACCCCGTTTACACCGGGATGGTCGCAGGTTCGAGTCCTGCACCGCGCACCATGGAAGAGCCAAAAATACTATTTGAAGACGCCGATATTATCGTGGTTAACAAACCATCGGGGCTCATTGTGTACCCCGACGGCAAACACGACTATCCGGCGCTCTCGAGTTGGCTCGAGACAAAGCTCAAGGGTTCGATGGACGAAAAGTTCTTTTTTGTGCACCGGATCGACCGCGAAACCTCGGGCGTGCTTGTTGTGGCAAAAAACCCAACAACCCACGAGTTTTTAAAGCGGCAGTTTCAAGACCGCGAGGTTAAAAAGGTCTACCGCGCGTTTGTCTACGGCGCGCTGCGCGACGAGCGCGGCACTATCAACAAGCCGATAGGCTCGGCGCGCGGCGGCCAGGGCCCGCGCTCGGCCACGCGCCCGCACGGTGTTGAGCGCGAGGCTATTACCATGTGGCGCCGAGTCGCGAGTGGGCAAGGGTGCTCATACCTCGAGGCCTTTCCTCAAACCGGGCGCACGCACCAAATCCGCGTGCACTTTTCGGCCATACAGCACCCTATTGTCTGCGACACGCTCTACGCGCCGCGCCGCACGCCCATGCTCGGGTTTAACCGCCTGGCCCTGCACGCCTTGTCGGTCGCCCTTGTGCACCCCAACGGCACGCCGATGAAGTTTGACGCCCCGCTGCCGGACGACTTTTTGGTGGCCGAGCAAAAATTGCGCGAGGAGTAGCTTTGTGCTACAGTCTTTCGGTCTACGTATACAAAAAGTATGGCATCAAACGTCAAAATATCTCCGGTCGACATGGAGGCGCGCAAGGCCCTGGGTATCCGCTCGGGGGACACGGTCCGTGTCTGGCAAAACATCGTCGAGCTCAAGAGCCAAAAGCAGGCCAACAAAAAGGAGGTCATCGCCAAAAACGTGCGCAAGCAGGCCTTTGAGGGCCTGGTACTCGCGGTTAAGCATGGTACCGAGCCGGGCGCGATGTTTACCGTGCGCAAGGTTGCCAGCGGGGTAGGGGTCGAGAAGATCTTCCCGCTCTACTCGCCGAGCATCGACTCTGTCGAGGTATTGCGCCGCGCTCGCACCCGCCGCGCCAAGTTGTACTTTATCCGCCGCAAGGCCTCGCGCGACCAAAAGCACGCTATGCGCAAGCAGATCGCCATGACGCCAAGCGAGTCTACAGCCAAAGCCGCTACCGAAACTCCCGAAGGTGCCGCAACTGAATAATTTTTAATTTGAAGAAGCCGGAGAAAAACTCCGGTTTTCTCTTATAAACAATTGGTAGACGCTATTACCTTGAGGTGTAGTATAATTATTGGGTGGGGAAGAGGGGCCCAAAACCAAAGAAAACCGTTTCAGAACAATGGACTTCGGAATTGGCCTATGCCATAGGTTTGTTGGCCACAGACGGAGGCTTGTCGCCGCGAGTACATCTCATTGATTTGACTTCAAAAGATAAGGAACAGCTAGAGAATTATCGTCGTTGTTTAAGTATTTCCACTCCAATAACCAAAAAATGGTCAGGGTCGGGAAATCAGTACCTTCGGGTGCAATTCAAAAATGTTTTCTTTTATGACTTTCTTATCTCTGTAGGTCTAACGCCGGCAAAATCCAAAACACTAGGTCCTTTGAAAATTCCAGACAGATTCTTTTTTGATTTTTTGAGGGGTGTTTTTGACGGTGATGGGTGTACCTATTCTTACTTTGACCCTCGTTGGCGTTCAAGTTTTATGATCTACTCCTCCGTGGCTTCGTCTAGTCCGGACTTCATCACATGGCTACGAAAAATCATTGCGAAGAGGCTCTCCATCCAAGGACACATAACGGCTACTCC
>CAIWUA010000058.1 GCA_903915735.1 Candidatus Adlerbacteria bacterium | reverse complement strand
CAGCGAGTTGACCGACGAGGACGTAGAGGACGAAGACGCCCCCGAGGTAGGAGCCGACGAAGACGAAGAAGAGCTATAAAAAACGCCCCAACCGGGGCGTTTTTTATCCTGAGCTTGTCGAAGGATTATTTAACCTCGTAAAACTTGTTTTTACCGATCCGCACCACCGCGCCCGGCGGTACCACATCGTCGATACTCGAAATCTTTTCACCGTCGCCTACAGACACACCACCCTGCTCGACCAGCCGGCGCAACTCGCTGGTCGACACGTCTTTAATGGCGTCGCGCAGCTTGCCCGCCGATATAATTGGAAGGTTCTTAAACTCTTTAGCTTTGTCGGCCTCTGCTGCGCCGTGCACTAGAGTGGTCACTTCGTACGCGAGCTTTTTTTGTGCCGCGCGCGACGACGGGTCTTTTGTTTGCTCTTCCATAACCGCAGCGATGTCGGCCTTGGGCAACAGCGTCATCTTGAGCAGAAGTTCCTCGACCATTTCATCGTCGGTGCTCAGCCAAAATTGATAAAACTGGAACGGCGGCGTCTTAGCCGCCGAGAGCCACACCGCATTACCCTCGGATTTGCCAAACTTTTTGCCCGATTTGTCGGTAAGGAGCGGCCAGGAAAATGCGTGTGCTTTGCCGGACTCCTTGCGGCGGATAAGGTCGACCCCCGAGACAATATTGCCCCACTGGTCCGAGCCGCCCACCTGCAGGTCGCAGCCGTGGCGCCGGTTGAGCTCTAAAAAGTCGTACGCCTGCAGCAACATGTAGGAAAATTCGGTATACGAGATACTTTGGTCGGGAGTCTCGAGGCGCGGGCGGACCGAGTCGCGCTTAATCATTTCGTTGATAGTAAAATGTTTGCCGATATCGCGCAGGAACTCAAGATAGTTAAGCTTGCGCAGCCACTGCGCGTTGTTAACCATGTCAAAATCGACCCCACCAAGGAGTTGTTTAAATTGTGCGCGCAACGCCTCACTGTTGTGCGCGACCGTGGAGTCGTCGAGCAGGTTGCGCTCGGCACTCTTGCCGCCCGGGTCGCCTATCATGCCGGTACCGCCGCCCACCAACACGATAAGTTTGTGCCCACTCTCGACAAAACGCCTGAGCACCAGCATCCCCATGAGCTGCCCGGCGTGCATCGAGTCGGCGGTCGGGTCGACGCCGAGGTACAGCGTGCGCGGTGCGCCGTCTACCACCTCCTCCAAACTGCCGGTGTGCTGGTAGACATACCCGCGCTCACGCAGTGTTTCGGATAACTTCATGCTTGGCTTGTCAACCTTAGGTGCTCGTGAAAACAGTCCCATGCTTGATATACTACACCAATGAACGAATTTGTCCGTATCGCCCGCCACGAACTAAAAAAGGGGTGGCGTTTTGCCCGCCGACACTGGCGGCTCATTATAGTGTGGGGGCTAAGCGCCGGACTACTCTTTGGTGGGGCACTATTTCTCTGGGCGGCAACACTCCAAATACCCGACCTCTCGGCCCTAGAGAACCGCCGCATAGACCAGTCGGTCCAAATATACGACCGCACCGGCCAAGTGCTGCTCTATGACCTTAACCACAATGTCAGCCGCACAGTGGTACCGCTGTCGCAAATGAGCACCAACGTGCAAGATGCGACCATTGCTATAGAGGACCCAAATTTTTATCAACACCACGGCATCGAGATAGGTGCCATTGCCCGCGCCTTTTTTGTGGAT
>CAIWUA010000057.1 GCA_903915735.1 Candidatus Adlerbacteria bacterium | reverse complement strand
GCTCCATCTTGTCGATGTATTGCGCACCGATGTTTGAGGTCATGATGATGATCGTGTTGCGAAAGTTGACCTTGCGCCCTTTGGCGTCGGTCAGGTGCCCGTTGTCCAAGACCTGCAAGAGGATGTTAAACACCTCGGGGTGCGCCTTCTCGATTTCGTCAAACAACAAGACCGCGTACGGCCGGTGACGCACCAACTCGGTCAATGTCCCACCCTCTTCGTGCCCCACATAGCCCGGCGGCGCGCCGATGATTTTGCTGACGCTGTGCTTCTCCATGTACTCGGACATGTCGACACGGATAAGCGCTTTGTCGTCGTCAAACATAAACTCGGCCAAGGCTTTGGTGAGCTCGGTCTTGCCGACGCCGGTCGGCCCTAAAAACATAAACGAGGCAATGGGGCGGTTAGGGTCTGATATGCCCGCGCGACTTCTCTTAACCGCATCGGCGACCTTTTGTACCGCCGCTGACTGCCCCACCACGCGCGACTCGAGCACCTGCTCGATGCGCGACAACTTTTCGGCCTCCTCCTCGAGCATGCGCGACACCGGTATGCCGGTCCATTTAGACACAATACTGGCGATGTCCGACTCGGTTATCTCTTCTTTCAAAATCCGGCGGGTGCTCTGCAGTTTTTTGAGCTTTTTTTGCTTTTGCTCTAACTCGCGCTCGAGGCTTGGGATCTCGCCGTAGCGGATTTCGGCGGCGCGCGACAGGTCGACCTCGGCCTCGGCGGCATCGGCCTCTACCCGCAAGCTCTCGAGCTCTTTTTTAATCGCTTTGATGTCCTGCAAAACCTGCTTTTCGTTCTTCCAGCGCAGCTCAAGCTCGCCGGTTTGCTCTTTAAGATCGCCAATCTCTTTCTCTATCGTCTTGACGCGCGCTTTAACCGTGCGGCTCCCCTCGGGCTCGGCGGCCTCTTTGCGCAGGGCCTCCTTCTCTACCTCGAGCCGCATAATGCGGCGGTGTGCGTCCTCAAGTACGGGCGGCTTATTTTCTAAACTAATGCGCAGGCTGCTCGCGGCCTCGTCGATAAGGTCGATGGCTTTGTCGGGCAAAAAACGGTCGGCAATATAGCGCGCCGACAACTCGACCGCCGCCACGAGCGACGGGTCGGTAATGTGCACGCCATGAAAGAGCTCGTACTTTTCTTTCAACCCGCGCAAAATAGCAATCGCGTCGTCGACGGTCGGCTCCATCACGTACACCGGCTGAAAGCGCCGCTGAAACGCCGGGTCGCGCTCGATGTGCTTTTGATACTCGCGCAGGGTGGTCGCACCTATCACATGCAGGTCGCCGCGCGCCAAGGCCGGCTTGAGCATGTTGCTGGCGTCCATGGCGCCCTCGGCGGCACCCGCGCCTATCATGGTGTGTATCTCGTCGATAAAAAGGAGTACTTTGCCTTCGGAGCGCTCGATCTCTTTCATAATCGCCTTAAGGCGCTCCTCAAACTCGCCGCGGTACTTGGTACCGGCAATAAGCGAGCCTAGGTCGAGCGACACCAGCTCTTTGTCGCGCAGGCTTTCGGGGCAGTCACCGCTCGCTATGCGCACGGCCAACCCCTCGGCAATAGCGGTCTTGCCCACGCCGGCCTCGCCGATGAGTATCGGATTGTTTTTGGTGCGGCGCGACAAAATTTGGATGACGCGCTTAATCTCCTCGTCGCGACCGATAACCGGGTCGAGCTTATTTTCGGCGGCCATTTTGGTGAGCGAGCGCGTGTACTTGTGCAGTGCGCGGTTTTTAGTTTTTTCTTGCGCGGGGGCGGACTTTTGCGTGCGCAGGTCTGCGAGCGCGCGCACCGTGGCCTCGCGCGTAATGCGAAACCGGCCGAGCACGTCGCGCGCCGAGCCGGGCACGTCGATGATCGATATAAAAAGATGTTCGGTCGAGACAAACTCGTCGTGCAGCTCGGTCGCCACTTTGGCGCTCCGCTCGAGCGCCTGCACCAGCTCGGGGGTCAAGTACAACTGATAGCTGGGGCTCAGCACCGAGCCCGAGCCGGGCGCCTCGAGTGTCTCGAGTACTGTGTCGGTTAAGAGCGCCGTGTCGGTCTCCATTTTGTCGAGCACCGATATAACCAGCGACTCCTCCTGCAACAGCAAGGCCGCCAGCAAGTGCATGGGGCTGACTTGGTTTTGGCCGCGCTCGACCGCCAACTCGTGCGCGCGGCGGACGGCCTCTTTAGCTTTAGTGGTGAAGTGGTTGAATGGGGGCATGAGTTTTTAGTGGACAACGGTGTAAAAGTCGGAACCAAGATTTAATGAGTCGGTGGTAGTAATGCCTATCGCCTCGCCAAAGAGCGTCAGCAAGACCGAACCCGGCGTACCCGACATTACACTGGCGTCGATGAGGTCTTTGTGAGTGTCCGACATGGCGCTGGGCAGTTTGGCGACCACGCCCACACTTACCGTGTCGCCGCCGTTGCCGCCTATGCGGATGACGGACTGCCCCAACTGCAACTTACTTAGGTCGGCAAAGGTAATGGGGGTGAGCACG
>CAIWUA010000056.1 GCA_903915735.1 Candidatus Adlerbacteria bacterium | reverse complement strand
GATAATCAAAACGCACTGGCTGACCTTATGTCTGCCGCAAAAATGTTTGACGATGGATCAAGTACCGAGGCGTTGGCGGACTATACCTCTGCAGCACAAAAACCGTTGTTTCAGGATCTGTCTTACGCCAACCCAGACACTATGAGTGTTGCGGCAGTCTTGCCGCCGTTGGGCACGTTTCGCGCCATTGCCAAACTTAATGACTCGAATGCATTGGATCTTGCACAGCAAGGCAAAGGGTCCGAAGCTCTCTCAGAGGTGATGACTGGCCTAGTACTAGGAGAAAAACTGCAACAGTCGCGCCCGCGTCTCATTCAGTGGCTCGTCGGCGTATCAATAAAAGAAAATTCTCTCACTACCATTCAGACTGTACTCGCCTCCACCTCTATTCCATCGAAAAACCTGATTGCATTTGCTGATCAATTAAAAGGACAAGAAGATGACACAAGCGGGCTCATTGAGGCGTTTAAAAGCGAGTATCACGAGTTCAAAAATTTATACGGGTGGATAGCTCATGGCGATGTAAACGCGGCCACAAGCTCGCTCCCTATTAATTTGCCTGAGTTATCATCGATAGACCGTACAAATTTTTATTTTCATCCCAACGAGACCATCTCATATTTCGCAGATACGGCTAGGCACAGAATTATGCTTGCACAGGCATCTTGCACCACTCAAGTCAGCCCGGATAACGTCCAAAAACTTGCTCCGGAGAACCCTCTCCTTTGGTATATAACGCCAGACGCAATGGGGAAGGTCTTACATGATATCGTGATGACAAGTCTTGATTCTGTAAAAGCAAAACAATGTCACGAGCAAATGCTTCTTTCGGCCACGCGTGTCTTGGTGGCGCTCAAGGCCTACAAGCAAGACAATAAACACCTTCCCGACTCTCTTGATGCCTTAATACCTAAGTATCTCTCGGATATGCCGCTCGACCCGTTCAGCGGGCAGTCGTTTGCCTATAGTACGACCACCAAAGCTCTTTCGTCTGCCGGCTCTGACAAAACAACCTTCTTCCCTATAAATTTCTAGGGCGAGACAAGGCCTTTGTGTTATAATATCCACATGAAAGTCGAGTTTGAAAAAGAGCGCGACGGGCGCTGGATTGCCGAGATACCCCAACTGCCGGGGGTCTTGGCTTATGGCAAAACAAAGCCCGAGGCAAAGCGCAAAGCGTATGCCATTGCTTTGCGAACACTCGCCGACTCGGTAGAGCGCGGATCGATACCCGCCACCGTGTCGCGCTTTTTTAAGCATGGATTGGCCCGCAGTTAAAGCATCGCGGGTTCTCAAAGTCCTGCTTGCTATCGGCTGGCGTATAAAAAGACAAAGAGGGTCGCACCGCATCTTGGGCAAAAGTGGCTACCCAGACTATACGTTCGCATTTCATGACAAAGAAGAGATAGGTCCGCGTATGCTGGTTCGTATTGCCAAACACACTGGCCTTGCGCCGGAGGATATATAATAAAGGGCAGGTATGGAATTTAAGTACGAAGCACTCGATCAAAACGGCAAAGCGGCAAGCGGCATGGTTAATGCCGTCAGCCAAGACGCAGCCATAGTGGCACTGCAGCGCCGCGGACTCACTATTACCGCCTTTAGCCAAAGCGGGGGTGCGGGGCTCTTTGACCAAATGAAGAATGTGACCTTCTTTGCGGGGGTCAAGTCGCGCGACCTGGTGCTCCTCTCGCGTCAAATAGCGACGCTCTTCGAGGCGCAGGTGTCGGCATTGCGTGTCTTTCGCCTATTGGCCGAGCAGGCTGACAAGCCCTTTTTGCGCCAAGTGTTAACCGAGATAAGCGATGACCTGCAGGGCGGCAACTCGATAAGTAAGTCGTTGAGCAAGCACCCTAAGGTATTTTCGGACTTTTATACCAACATGGTGCGCTCGGGAGAGGAGTCGGGCAAGCTCGACCAGACCTTCCTTTACCTGGCCGACTACATCGACCGCACCTACGAGCTCACCTCGAAGGCTAAAAACGCGCTCATCTACCCGGCGTTTATCTTGGCCACCTTTGTGGCGGTGATGACGCTCATGCTCACGGTGGTTATCCCCAAAATAGGCGCTATCCTTGCCGACTCGGGCCAAGCGCTGCCTTTTTATACCCAAGTAATACTCAGCCTCTCGACCTTTTTGGTCGATTACGGCGTATTTCTGCTTATTGCGCTCATTGTCGGCGGTTGGTTTATCTACCGCTACACCCAAACTCCGGCCGGCAAACTCGCCTTTGCCCGCAGCCAGCTGGGGATACCCTATGTGGGCGACCTGTACCGCAAACTCTACCTATCGCGCAGTGCCGACAACCTGCACGTGATGCTCTCCTCGGGGATATCGGCGGTCCGCGCACTCGAGATAACCGCCAACGTGGTCGAAAATGATGTGTACGAAAAGATCCTCCGCGAGGCCATAGACGCGGTCAAGGCAGGGCAGCCGCTTAGCCAAACGCTCGGCGCCCACAATGGCGATGTGCCGGCTATATTTGTCCAAATGATCCAAATCGGCGAGGAGACCGGCCAAATGGGCAACATCCTCGAGCGTTTGGCCCACTTTTATAACCGCGAGGTCAATGCCGAGGTCGACACCCTGGTGTCGCTTATCGAGCCTATCCTCATTGTCGGTTTGGCGCTTGGCGTCGGCTTCTTGTTGGCGGCGGTACTTCTACCTATATACAACACCGCAAGTAACCTGTAATGGTCACAGGTAATCGCTAGCCCTTCAGGCTATCCACACCCTGCACATGGCAAGCCTGGCGGGGGGTATAATAGGGGAGCCTACGGACACAATCGTTTGGCGCTGTTTTAATTAATCGATTTATTAATAGTTAGCTACTTGTAGCAGTTATATATATGAAGAAAGTTATCAACCGGGGCTTCACCCTCATCGAGCTCTTGGTCGTCATCGCCATCATCGGCATTTTGGCCTCGATCGTGCTCGTGTCTCTTAACAGCGCTCGCACCAAAGGCAAAGACACTCGTGTTATCTCCGACGTCAACCAGGCTCGCGTTCAGCTTGAAAGCGACTTGGTAGGGTCTGTATACCAAGATTTGTACAACACCACTGTAAGTAGTGGTAACTTGGCGGCCACTCTCACGACCGCCGGCGTCGCCACCGGTCTTACTGCCTTGGGTACCGACGCGACAACTAACGGCCCATCATCCGGTGCAGGGTTGTTTTATGTTATAGACACCAATAGCACCACCGGTGCAGCAGGTACTCCTAACGCAAAAGCCTACGCAGTGTACGGCACGCTTGCTAACGGTAACTACTTCTGTGTCGACTCGACCGGCAAAAACAATGTGAATGCCGGCGCCAAGACGACCACGGTCTGCCCGTAATCAAAACGTTCGTCTAAAAAACTCCCGAAACTTTGTCGGGAGTTTTTTGTTATTACAGTGGCACGTGCTTGCTTTTTTAAAAAAGTTTGATATCGTATGGTCTATGAAAAAGGCCCTTGTAGGGTATATGCTTTTAGCCGGTTTTTTTGGCTTTGGAGCTATAGCACAGGCCTCTATTATCGGTTCTCAAACCGACTTTTCGACCCAGAGCCGTTTTGACGGGGGCGGAGGCGGGGGGTACTCCTTCAATATGGACCTCCCGGATGGCTTAACGGGGGTACTTAAAAGCTTTGATATGTACGTTGCGGTCGAGGGTTGTGATGCGGTAAACCGTGACGTGTGCGGCAAGGATGTCGAAAACGCCTACAATAATCTCGCCCTTATACTCTCGTGCACCGGCAATACCGGAGAGACGGCGTCGGCCTACTTTGTAGCGCAATACCCGGGCATACCGCACAGCAATGTGCGCGACGATGCGCAGGTGCCGGTCCTCACGCGTTTTGTGTGGGTGCAAAACTCAGGCTCGATCATTTTTGGGCATAACGGCTCCGGATATCCGGTGCTCTCTGGGTGTACTAACGCGTCCAATGATGCGGCACTGGTTCCTATCAGCGCTGCCGGTAGTACACACTCCGGCACTACGGTAAAACTGCTTGGCAATGCGGCAGGCGCCCCTTATTTTGTCGGGTACGACTCGCTTGGTACCCCGCCCACCCTCACGGCTGTTGCGGTCGCCTCAAGCAACGCCTCGACTACGCTGGCTAAAGTGGGGGACATAGTAACGCTTACGTTTAGCACCGACATGTCCATACAGACGCCGGTGGTGACTATTGCGGGCCGTACGGCGAGTGTAGCCACCACGACCGGTAACAACTTTACCGCCTCGACCACTATGCAAGCGGGCGACACCGAGGGCCCGGTGCCGTTTACCATTGTTACCACCAACCAACTTGGCGACGCAGGTTTTACTACCTCGACCACCACCGACAGCTCGGCAGTCACTTTTGATAAAACCGCCCCGACAATAACTATCACCGCGGGCCCTGCGGGTGGCTCGGTGTCTACCAGCTCGCCGACCGCATTTAGCTTTACGGTCGATAGTGACTCGACTACAACTTGCGCGTTTGATGGCTTGGCAACCAGCACCTGCAGCGGCTCGGTCTCGCAGGCGCTTGGCGATGGGGCACACACCTTTGCCATCGTCGCGACCGACCATGCGGGTAATACGACCTCGACCACCACCGCCTTTATGCTCGATACGACACCTCCTACGCTGGCCATAACCCATGGGCCGGCCGGTGGCGCCACCGTTGCAACCTCGAGTGTTAGCTTTGCCTTTACGAGCGATGCCGACACCGTGCAGTGCTCATACGACGGCGCAGCCACCAGCACATGCGAGAGCCCGTTTGCCACCACCTCGGCCGACGGGGCGCACACCTTTGTACTCTCTGCCACCGACAGCAATGGCAACACAACCTACCTGAGCCGCTTGTTTACGGTCGATACGGCCCCTGCGCCGGTTGTAGCAGCTACCTCGGGCAGCAACGGCCCGCCGGCAGCAAACCAACCTGCTCCGGCAAAGCAACCTGCATCTGCCACACTGCCTTCGCCGACTCCCGCACCTGCTCCGGCACAGGTATCCGGTCAAAAGTCCTCGGATCTCCTGTCCGAGCCTCAGCCCGGCTCGGCAGGCCAGACTTTTGTCCAGACACCTGTGCCTACTCCCAACCCCCCTGTTGCGATAAAAGATCGGGCGATTGTACCGGATCCAGGTCAACAGGCTGCTGCAGCTGCTACCATCCCCGGGCCAAGCCACCCGCTCTCTCCATGGCTTTTGCTTACACTCCCGGTTGCCGGTGGCTTGTGGTTGGGCTGGCGTAAATTTTTGGGTATACAATAGGTTCATGAAGCTCTCAAGAGGCTTTACCCGTCATAACGCCGGGTTTACCCTTATCGAACTTTTGGTTGTCATAGCTATTATCGGCCTTTTGGCCTCGATAGTGCTCGTGTCGCTTAACAGTGCTCGCAGTAAGGGCAAAGATACGCGGATCATAAGCGACATCCGACAACTGCGTATCC
Organism: Candidatus Adlerbacteria bacterium; assembly: GCA_903915735.1. Classification (GTDB taxonomy): domain Bacteria; phylum Patescibacteriota; class Minisyncoccia; order Phycocordibacterales; family SBAW01; genus GWA1-54-10. Next base: position 6,296 of record CAIWUA010000056.1, on the reverse strand, counting down.
AAATAGAGGCTGACTACAACACCAGTACCGGCAACTATGCGACTGCGTTTACTGGTACTAATGCCCTCATTAATACCGGCAACTACACAACGCTTACCGGCGACATTAGCACCAGCGGCGGGACTTTTAATGTTGTGAGCGCCTCTCCGTACTCCCAGTTTGCACTGTATAGCAAACTCCCCTCAAACACGTCGCTGTATTACTGTATGGATTCTGCGGGCAAATCTAACTTGGCGGCTCAAACCAATGTCGGCACTGCCTGCCCATAAAACAAGAGGTATACTTAAGGGATGCAAAAAAAGAGAGGCTTTACTCTCATCGAGTTGTTGGTGGTCATTGCGATTATAGGCCTTTTGGCCACTATTATTACCGCCAGCTTGGGCTCGGCGCGGCAAAAGGGCCGCGATGCTCAGCGTATTGCCAACATACGCGTTATCCAAACCTCGCTCGAGCTCTACTACAACGACAACTTGCGCTACCCGACCAATATCTACGCGGGCTCCGGCTCATTAAGCCCTAACTACATTTCAGTCGTGCCGGTCGACCCGGGGGGGAGCATGACCCCGTCGGGCTGTTCGGCCAGCCCAGGCTCTGCCGGGTGTTATGTATACAGCGCCTCTGCCTTTAGCAACAGCAGCGTTTGTAATGCAAGCAACCCGGCGGTTAAATACCACCTTGGTGTTGCACTAGAGCAGAGCAACAACTCGGTGTTGTCCTCTGATGTCGATGCTGCGGTACAAAACTTTGCGACTACCGGGTACACCGTCTGTACCGGTGGGGCGGGCGACTTTAGCGGGCTGAGCGCGCCAGTGTCACCGGCCGCGTGCACCTCGGTTGCGGGCAGTGCACAACCGGGAGGCACCGAAACCTGCTACGATGCGACAAACTAACGCATGATCATCGCAGCGGCACTACTAGGCGCTATTGTGGGGAGCTTTCTTAATGCTCTTTCGTTTCGTTTAGGTACAGGGCGATCTATTATGCATGGCCGCTCGCGTTGCATGCGCTGCGACCACACACTTAGTGCGCTCGACTTAGTGCCGCTTGTTTCGTACCTGGTGCTGCGTGGGCGGTGCCGCTACTGCGGCACGCATATTTCGGCACAGTACCCGCTGGTCGAGGCCGCCGCCGCGCTGCTTGGTGCGGGGGTGTTTGTGCTCAACCCCACGCCGCTTATGTTTGCGCTGTGGTTTTTGGCATGGATGACACTGTTGTTTGTAGTGGTATATGACTTGCGGCACTTTATAATCCCGTGGAGTTGCTCGGGACTTTTAGCGATACTTGGTTTAATTCATGTTTGGATTTTGGGATTTGATATTTGGAGCTTGTCCGCGGGACTATTGCTGGCTGCACCCCTACTACTCCTTTCGTTGGTATCTCGCGGTACGTGGATGGGGTGGGGGGATGGCGCTTTGCAGTTGGGGCTCGGCTGGCTTTTAGGTTTTACGGCCGGTCTTACCGGTCTGGTGCTTGCCTTTTGGAGCGGTGCGGCTGTGGGCATTGTAATTTTGCTGCTTAAAAAGGGATATACAATGAGTAGTGAGTTACCTTTTGCCCCTTTTCTTATATTGGGGGCGGGGGTTGCATACTTCTTTCATGTCGATATTTTTAAAACACTCCCGGCGCTGTTCTAACAGGGGTTTTACCCTTATCGAGTTGGTGGTAGTGGTTGCCCTTATTGTGATCATCACCGCAGTGCTCATGGTGCGGCAGTCGCGCTTTGACTCCTCGACCTTGTTGCGCAGCTTGTCCTACTCGGTGGCGCTTACGGTGCGCTCGGCGCAGGTGTACGGCACGTCGGTGCGCGTGGTGAGCGGTCAGAGCGGCTCTCCGGCCTATGGTGTCTACTTTAACAATGCCAGCAGCTACCTGCTGTTTGCCGACAATAACGGTAACGGTGTCTATGACTCGGGTACCGACACGGTGGTGCAGACCTACCAAATCGGCTCGGGGTTTCAAATAAGCAAGTTTTGTGCGACGCCGGTCTCTGGGGCACAGCAATGCTGGCAAAGCGCCGGTGGCGGGACGTTAAGCTGGCTCACCGTCTACTTTAAACGCCCTAACCCCGACGCGCTTTTTGCAACCGATGTAGGCGGTACCTACAACGCTGCGTATATACAAATTTCGGCCACCAATGACACCACCAACACGCACAGCATTACCGTCTCATCGACCGGCCAAATAGCCGTGGGCACTGCCGGATCGTAACTATGAAAAAGAACGGATTTACCCTTATCGAAATGTTGGTCTCGACCGCTATTTTTACCGTCGTGATGGTTATCGCGCTCGGCGCGCTGCTGTCGATGTCCGAGAGCGACCGCAAAGCGCAGACCTTAAAGTCGGTTATCAACAACCTCAACTTTTCGCTCGACTCGATATCGCGCGCGGTGCGCACCGGCGGCGGGTATCACTGCGGCTCTTCGAGCGGTAACGACTGCACCGTGCCCCCCGGTGGGACAAGTTTTTACTTTACGCCGACTGGGGGCGGTACGGTTGCCTACCGGTTTGAAAATACAACCATCGATGCCAACGCAGGGACTGTCTGCGGCCAACTGACGGCCATAGGGTGTGTGGCGCGTTCGACCGACGGCGGCACCACTTGGGCGGCCGTTACTGCACCCGAGGTGGTTATCACCAACTTGTCGTTTTATCTCTTAGGGTCGGCGCTTGGCAGCACGGGGGACACGTACCAACCCAAGCTGACTATCTTGATATCGGGCTACGTCCAGTTTAAGGGCGCGGGTGGCGCGGCGGCCTGCACCTCGGGCGCCTCAAACGCGGGTGCCTCGACCTGCTTTAACCTACAAACCAGCGTGACGCAACGACTATATGATCAATAAATTGAAAATTAATCAGGGTTTTACTCTTATCGAGACGCTGGTGGCAGTGCTTATCTTGGTGAGCGCCATTATGGGGCCGCTCACCATTGCCAGTCGCGGGCTCTCGACTGCGCTCGTCGCCAAAGACCAAACCACGGCCTACTACTTGGCGCAGGATGCGGTCGAGTATGTGCGCTTTGCGCGCGACACCAACCGACTTAAAGGATTTAATTGGCTTACTGGCAACAGTGCACTGCCATCGGCAGTGCTCACGCCGTGCGTTTCGGCCGACGGTTCGGCCGAGTGTTATTTCGACTCTCTTGCCAACTCGCCGGCTCAACCCACGGTGTGCGAAGACGCTACCTGCTCGCAGCATCCGTTATACTACGACCCGAGTAACTATTACTTTAACTACAACACCAACAACCTTAAAACCGTCTTTACCCGCACTGTGTCTATCCAAACGCCGGTTGGCGGCAACACCGACGAGGCGTCGCTTACCGTAACGGTCTCATGGAGCGACCTGCCGGGCCTTACCCACACCATTACCGTCCGCGAAGATATATTTAACTGGCAATAGTTATGAAATTTTCAATTTTCAATTTTCAATTTTCAAATCGGGGATTTACTATATTTTTTGCGGTGTTGGTCACCAGCTTGGCGCTGGCTATTGGGCTCTCTATCTATGACCTTACGGTCCGCGAGCTCCAACTTTCGGGGGTTGCCAACCAGTCGCAGTACGCTATTTATGCGGCCGACACCGGTGCCGAGTGCGCGCTGTATTGGGACACCCACTGCAACGCCTCGAGTTGTGTCGCCGGCAGTGCCTTTGCTACCTCGACTTTTGCGGGGGCCACGGCCAACTCGGCGCTTAATTGCATTGGGGCTGACATCACCAATACCTCGGCACCAACCAGTTGGAGCATCACTCAAAACGTCGGTACCCAGTCCGCTACCACCACCTTTACCGTTTCCTTTAGCCCGCAGCCGTACTGTGCGACCGTTACGGTCGCTAAAGTCGGCAATCCGGCGCAAACCACCATTGTTTCGCACGGCTACAACACTTGTGCGGCGGGCGGTGTCACCCGGCTCGAGCGTGCATTGCAAGTGAGTTATTAGCCACTAGCCACTAGAGTTTAGGGACTATACACTAAGCTCATGGTCCCTAAGGAAGCCAAAGACCGGTACGAAAGGCTCAAGGCCGCAGTCAATCGACATCGGCATTTGTACTATGTGCAAGAAAGCCCCGAGATAGCCGATAGTGCCTATGACGAGCTCGAGCAGGAGCTGGTGCGGATAGAAAAAGAGCATCCCGAGCTTATAACCCCAGACTCGCCGACCCAGCGCGTGGGTGGGGCGCCGATGGCCGCTTTTAAAAAGGTGCGGCATACGGTGTCGCAGTGGTCGTTTAACGATGCCTTTACCCCCGAGGACATGCGCGAGTTTGACGCGCGCGTCAAGCGGATGCTTGGCGTTAAAGAGGTCGAGTATATTTGCGAGTTAAAAATCGACGGGCTCAAAGTGGTGCTCACTTACGAAAAGGGGCTGCTCAAAACAGCCGCGACGCGCGGCGACGGCCAAGTGGGCGAGGATGTGACGCATAATGTCCGCACAATCCGCTCGGTGCCGCTCTCGCTTACGCGCGCGGCAGACGTAGTCGTTGAGGGCGAGGTGTGGATGAGCGAAGAGGCACTTAAAAAAGTAAACGACGAGCGCAAAAAAGAGGATGAGCCGAAATTCGCCAACCCGCGCAACGCCGCCGCAGGATCTATTCGCCAACTCGACCCGGCCATCGCCGCCGCGCGCGGGCTCGATACGTTTATTTATGATGTCGCACAAAGCAGCGAGTCCGTGCCTGGTACGCAGGACAAAGAGCTTGCCTACTTGCGCGAGCTCGGGTTTAAGGTCAACAAATATTACAAACTCGCAACTTCTATCGACAAAGTCATCGAGTATTGGGAGTCGTGGAAGAAAAAGTCCAAAACACAGGGCTATTGGATAGACGGCGTGGTGGTCAAAGTTAACGAGCGTGTTTTGCAAGAGCGGCTCGGCTACACCGGCAAGGCGCCGCGCTTTGCGATTGCGTTTAAATTCCCCGCCGAGCAGGTGACCACGGTTGTAGAGGATATTGTCTTGCAAGTGGGGCGCACGGGTGTGCTGACCCCGGTGGCGCACCTGCGGCCGGTGTTGGTGGCAGGCTCGACCGTGAGCCGCGCAACCCTGCACAACGAAGACGAGATTAAGCGCCTTGATGTGCGCGTCGGCGACACGGTCGTGCTGCAAAAGGCGGGCGACGTAATACCCGACATTGTGCGCGTACTTACCGAGCTGCGGCCGTCCAAAACCAAACCGTATACCTGGCCAAGTGTGGTGTCCGAGTGCGGCGGCACGGGCGCTATCGAGCGCGTGCCCGGCCAAGCCGCATGGCGTTGCGTCGACAAAAACTCCTTCGCGCAGCAGCGGCGCAAGTTTCGCTACTTTGCGTCGCGCAGCGCGCTTAATATCGAAGGACTCGGCGAAAGTACCGTCGATGCGCTGATAGAAAAAGGGTTGGTGACCCACCTCGACGACTTTTTTACCCTCGCCGAGGGCGATGTTTTGGAGTTAGAGGGGTTTGCCGAAGTGTCGGCTAAAAAGCTGGTTGACTCGATACAAAAAACCGCCAAGCAGGTGCCGCTCAGCCGGCTTATCACCGGCCTCTCGATTGCGCATGTGGGCGAAGAGACCGCCATACTGTTGGCGCAGCACTACAAGACCATCGACGAGCTTTTGGACGCCCCCGCCGACGAACTTAATGCCATAGAAGGTATCGGGCCTATTGTGTCCAAAGCAATTTATGACTGGTGTGCCGACAAAGAAAATAAAAAATTGATCGAGCGACTTAAAAAACTCATCACTATAAAATCAGAAAAGTTAGCAAGGGTAGTCCTTGCTAAGTTGCCGTTGGCGGGGAAGACGTTTGTGCTCACCGGCACGATGGCGAGCATGAGCCGCGACGAGGCTAAAGAAAAGTTGCGCCAACTGGGCGCGAGCGTCTCGGGTAGCGTCTCTAAAAAGACCGACTACGTGGTCGCGGGCGACGAAGCGGGCAGCAAGCTCGACAAAGCCCAAGAGTTGGGGGTCAAGGTGGTGTCAGAGGCGGAGTTTTTGAAGATGCTGAAATAAGGTAGTATTGCCATATGATTTCGAAGGAGGAGGTACTCAATTTGGCCACCCTGGCGCGCCTTTCGCTCAGCGATGAGGAGGTCGCAGGGCTGCAAAAGGATATCTCAAATATTCTTGAGTATGTGGGCCAAGTATCTGCTATTTCGATAGAGGGGGATAAAGAAAAGCCTCTGCAACGCAATGTCATGCGCGAGGATACTCCGCGCGTTGCCGAGGACCTTATGGCTACCAAAGAGGAGGCTTTGCGGGGCGCATTCCCAAAAAGAGAAGGCGACTTTAACGTCGTGCGCAAGATCATACAAAAAGATGAGT
>CAIWUA010000055.1 GCA_903915735.1 Candidatus Adlerbacteria bacterium | reverse complement strand
TACCTTCTAGTGGCTATGCGTACACCTACCAAAATGATTATGGCAGCCTGAGTGGCACATACAACGCAACCAATATCACCTCTGCTCAAACATACACGTTGCAGTGTACCGTTAGTGGCAGTTCTATAAGTGTCTCGACCACAATAGGTACTGTGGGCACACCCACACTAACCATCACCAGCAACGGCAAAAATCCGCCCGACCAGGCCTACACCAACCAGCCTGTCACTATTGCCGCGACCTTTGCTGCAGGCTCGGGCGACACACTTACCGGCACCGCCATCAACGACAACACCAACACCTTGTGGTGCGGCACCGGCAACACTTGCAATAGTGGTATGTGGACACAGTCGCCTATGGGTAGCAAATCCTACACCTTTACTCCCACCACGCCTGGCTCATATGTTTTTTATCCGGCGGCTCAAACAGGCGTCCTTAGCTGGAACAATTACAGCAAGTCGCTCACCATCACCGTCGTCAACCCCGACATCTGCACCGATGTCACCGGTTCGCAAAATTCGGTACCGTCCGGCTGCCAGACACCGAGCCCTAGCCCGGGTGCGTGTATCCCAAGTGGCAGCGGGTGGAACGGTAGCAGCTGTCAGCCACTGTGCCCCAACGGCACCGGATTTGCCGGCTCGTGTACCTCTTGCAATAGTCCATATCAACCAAGTGGGGGTAACTGCGCGATGCCGTCGGGGAGTATCACCGTACAACTGACCGCAACCCCCGCACGCATACGCAGCGGCAACGCAAGCTCTCTTAGTTGGACAACGACCGGCATGACCGGCGGTTGTACCCTCAAGAACGATAGTGGCACAACACTCAGCACCCAAACCACCTCGGCAGGCACGCCGACCCCCACACTTGCCCGCAAGACGGTCTATACGCTCTCGTGCAGCGACGGTATCAAGACCTACACATCGACCGCGACGGTTACTATGGTGCCGGCGTTTAAGGAGATTTAGCCGCCCAATTTCTTGCCTTTTTTGGCTCTTTTGGGTATATTGCATGGGTTATGGAACTCGCAGTAACCAAACGCGACAAGTCTAAAAGCCCCAACACGCTCCGGCGCGAGGGCGTTTTGCCTGCCGTTGTCTACGGCCGCTCGCAAGAGGCAACCCCGATAGCGGTCGACCGCAAAGTGTTTGAAAAGCTTTTTAGCCAGGCGGGCGAGTCGACAGTCATTACGCTCACCGGCCTCGACGATGCCAAACAGGCGCTTATCCAAGAGGTTACTACCGACCCGGTAAGCGGCACCGCTATCCACGCCGACTTTTATGCAATCGAAAAAGGCCAAAAGGTCACCGTGTCGGTGCCGTTTGAGTTCGAGGGTGTGGCTCCGGCGGTTAAAGACCTTGGTGGCATTTTGACCAAGGTTATGCACGAGCTCGAGATGGAGGTCGAGCCGGCCGAGTTGCCGCAGCATATTGTGGTTGATGTATCCAAGCTCGCGTCGCTCGACAGCCAGATAAAAGTCGCCGATCTTAAACTCCCGGCATCTGCTAAAATTTCAATCGACCTCGACGAGGTGGTGGCCATGATCAGCGTCGCCAAAGACGAGGTTGAGGAGACCACCCCGGTCGACCTCTCGACCATAGAGACTTCAGTCGAGCGCGGCAAGAAAGAGGAGGAAGCCCCCGCCGAAGGCGAATCGAAGGAGTAATTTAATAAAAGATGAAAGCCTCAGGGACACAAACCTTGAGGCTTTTTTCTTGGTACAATTATAAGAACGATGAAATTAAGAGCGGCTCTAGGTGTGGCTATACTTTTTGTTGCTCTTGCGGGTGGGGTTGTGCACGCCCAAGCGCTTACCGACCAACAGCGTGCCGACCTGCAGGCTCAGTACGACGCCCTGCAGGCCCAGATAGCTCAGCTGCAGCAGGTGGTCGACGAGACAAAAGTCAAAAAGAACTCGCTCACGGGCGACGTTACGGCGCTTACCGCACAAATAAACAAAGCGCAGGCCCAAATAAACCAGCGCAACGTGGTCATTGCCCAGCTCTCGGGCGAGATAACGGTTAAGGCGCAAACGGTCGCAACGCTCGAGCAGCAGCAACAGGCAAGCAAAGACTCGCTGGCAAAGTTATTGCGCGAAAAGAGCGAGGCCGAAACCACGCCGCTTGCGGTTATCGCGCTTGGCGCGGGGAGCTTGTCCGACTTTTTTGACACCATAAGCACCATCGACACCATCGACACCGCGCTGCAGACCCATCTCGACCAGTTGCGCGGTGTCGAAACTCAAACACAAAAAGAAAAGGATGCCCTCGCCAAGCAGCAAAGCGCGCAGGTAGACGCGCGCTACCAAGTGCAGCTGACCAAGCAGCAAATTAGCGCCGACAAACAACAAAAGAGCCAGCTCCTTGCTATTACCACCAACCAAGAGGCGCAGTACCAGCAGGTGCTTGCCGCTAACCAGGCCAAGGCGGCGGCTATTAAGGCGGCACTCTTCCCGTTGCGTGACGCAGCGGCCATCGACTTTGGCACAGCGCTTAAATATGCGCAGGCCGCGCAAAAGTCGACCGGCGTCGACCCGGCGTTGGTGCTCGCCATTTTGACGCAAGAGTCTAATCTTGGCAGCAATGTTGGGCAGTGCTACTTGGTGGTCGACGCAACCGGCGCCGGCACCAGCAAGGACGGCAGCAAAGTCTTTTTAAAAGTGATGAACCCGGCCCGCGACGTACCCGCCTTTATCGCGCTCTCCCAAATGCTCGGCTTTGACCCGCACCACCAGGTGGTCTCGTGCCCTATAGCAAGCGCCGGCGGCTGGGGAGGCGCCATGGGCCCTGCGCAGTTTATCCCCTCAACCTGGGGCTTATATTCTGCGCGCGTCGCCAAGGCCGGCGGGGAGTCTGTTGCCAATCCGTGGGATCCGCAGGATGCTATTGCAGCTATGTCGTTTTTGCTTGCCGACAGCGGCGCCGGCGCCGGCGGCTATACGGCCGAGCACACGGCTGCCGCCAAATATTACGCGGGCGGCTCGTGGCGCACGGCCGGCAATACCTATGCCAACCAGGTTATGGCGCGGGTGGCCGACATCCAAAAAAACATCGATTTCTTGAACAATATCTAGCCTTGTGCTACAGTGTCCCCGTATGAAAGCCGATATTCATCCGACCTATTTTCCCGAGGCCAAAGTAACCTGCGCGTGCGGGCGCTCGTTTGTCGTGGGCTCGACCGAGGAGAAGCTCGAGGTCGAAATCTGCTCTAACTGCCACCCGTTCTTTACCGGCAACGAAAAGATCCTCGATGCCGCCGGCCGCGTAGAGAAGTTTAAAAAGCGCGCCGCCTCCAAGACTACGACCAAAAAGTCGAAGTAAATGGACCTCACTAAATACAAACAAAACCCCAAGACCGCCTATTTGGCGGCAGCGCTCGAGCATATTACCGACGAAGAGTCGCGGGCGATGATGATTGCCCAAATGGACGAAATTTTAAAAGCCGAGGAGGGGAGCGAAGAGCTGCCTAACGAGGCCATTTTAGAGGTCCGCGCCGGCGTGGGCGGGCAAGAGGCCGCGCTGTTTGCCGAAGAGCTTGCCAACATGTACCGCGGCTATGCGGTCGACCAAGGCTGGAGCGTGCAGGTGTTGCACGAGGCCAAGACCGACCTTGGCGGGTACAAAGAGGCCGCGTTCGAGATCCACGGCAAGGGCGTG
>CAIWUA010000054.1 GCA_903915735.1 Candidatus Adlerbacteria bacterium | reverse complement strand
TCTTCAGGGAAGCGCTCTACCAACTGAGCTACCCAAGCGTCCCAACGATTCTAGCAAAAAAAACCGCATTTTGGTAGTGTTGAAGAGGTCTGTTCCTTGGCAGATACAAGCAGTGGGAAGTGTTTGCATATAGGCCGGAAGCCTGTTTGCAGATGGGGCACGGACGCCTCCCCATGGTTGGACCACAGACGGTCAACTCAAGGTTTTGGAGGTTGCCATGAGCAACGGTGAATATAGGTGGGCAAGAATCCACTCTTACGAAGACCAGCCTGGTATGCAATATTTTGCCAGGGCTTGGGGAGGCGATCAGTTTGGTCTTGCCGAATTGGTTATGAAAAGGCGATCTCTGCGGTTTACTCTGAGAACACTGGGGATGCTCGGATGTATCGCAGCTGCGCTGGTTGCTCTCCTCTACTACAAGTTGCCCCTCATACCAAATGCGCATTTGTTATATTTGGTCGTGGTCATCTTCGGACTGGCGTGGTGGTTGATGGTCCCCATCTACACCGAACGCGGCCTCGACGAGGCGAATAAGTACGAGAGCTTTGCAAATGCAGTATACGCCTTTTGCAGGGCATTCGACGTTGACGTATATGAGGCGTCAACAACTTCTGCGGAGGATTTAGCTTCGCGAGTAAAAGCAAAAATGGTCGCCACGGCTCTCGACGTACGCAAACTTGAGCGCGACTCGGCCGGTATTCCTCAAGAGCATTGGGAGGAGCAAAAGCGGGTGTTCACATCTACGCTCGAATCCTGCTATAACGCCGCAAAGCCGTTCGATCTAGCTAGTGGTGGCTACGGCCCTTACTACAAACAGGCCGACGAACAGCTCGCTCTCGCAGCTTAAATACAAAACCCGCACAGTTTAATCGTGCGGGTTATTTTTATAAAATTAGTTCGACTTGACCTTGAGTTTGGCTTGGCGGCCTTTGTCGAGCTTGGGGAGGCGGATGATAAGGAGGCCGTGCTTCTCGCTCGCCTCGGCGTCCTCTATCTCGACCTCTTGCGGCAGGGTAATAGTACGGGCAAACGAGCCCCAGTATAGCTCTTGAAAGAAAAAGTCCCCCGCCGTGCCCTCGGTGTGGCGCTCGCGCTTGCCGCGGATGGTCACGAGGTCGCGGGTGATAGAGACATCCAAGTCCTCGGGCCGCACGCCCGCTATCATGGCTTTGATGATGATATGGGTGGGGGTTTGGTAGACGTCGACCGACAGCTCGCCGGCCTCCTCCTCGGCCTCTATTTGCTCGACAGGGAGGCTGCGTTTTTGGGTTGCTGCAGGTGCGCCATAGGAGGCGCCGCCGCTCTCTATCTCGTCAAAGGTGTCGGCCTCGCCGCCGCCTGTGAGCCATTCAAATAATGATTTTTTTGCCATATAGTTTTTAGCAATAGTCGCGTGCAGGCTGCTTAACCCGCTCGACCATCAAGAGCGCGGCGACGATGCCAAACCAGATGAATAGGAATACCCAAAAAGTTGCGTCGTGCGGAGTGCCGCCTGTACTTATTATAAGGAAGTCAAACAGGGTGTGCAATGCAACGGCAAGGATAACTCCGCCGAGCGCCGCCATGCGGCGTATAGCTGCAGACTGGTTGTAGGTCACCGCCAATGCGACGCCGATACTTGCCGACGACAGCGAGTGCAAGAGCATAGCCCCGATAAAACGCAGGTCGCCGCCGGCAATAATGGTGCCCAGCTGTTGGCCGTGGGTGATAGATGAGTACAAAAAGAGCGAGTTTTCGAGTGCCGAAAAGCCAAGCGCCGCGGTAACCAGGTAGATAACCCCGTCGAGCGGCTCGTCAAAAACAGCCCAGCGCAAGGCAAGCAAGTAGGCGGCGATAAATTTAAGGCTCTCTTCGACCAGGCCGACCAAAAACGAAAACGAGGCTATTGTCTGTAGCGGCGAGTCTGCGTTGGGGGGCGCTATAAGCCCCAGCAAAGACATCCCTTGACGCTCAAAGATCATCGCAACAAACACCATGGCCATGCCGCCCAAAAAAGTAAAAAATATATACCGCTTGGGTTCGGGTTGGCAGCGGTCCTCGAGCAGCCAAAATGCAAGCCACAAGAGTGCGGGGAGTATCCCGCCGAGTGCTGCTACGAAGATTGTCGGGTTGGCCATGCTTCAACCATTATAAGGCCATTTTTACCCATGCTTTGCCAAATCTCTTCGGTCACAAACGGGACAAACGGATGCAGTAGCTTGAGCGAGTTCTCAAGCAGGTAATAAAGTGTCGCGCCGTATTCCGGCTTGCCTTTGCTCTCCTCGATAATTTGCGCGGCAAAGCGGTCCCAGACATAGTGATACACCTTTTCGATGGCCATATCTATCCGGTAATCCTCGATGTGTTGGGTTACCTCGGTTGCGAGCGTATCAAACTCTTTAACAATCTCCGGCATAAGTTCGCCCGATTTTTCTTGCGAGAGTACAAAGCGCGCCATGTTCCACAATTTGTTGGCAAAATGTTTGTAGCCGCGGATTTTATCCTCGGACACTTTGCTGTCGGTGCCCGGCGCCATGCCCGCAATAAGCGCGACACGCACCGCGTCCATGCCGTACTTGTCGGCCATGTCTACCGGGTCGATATTGTTGCCGAGCGACTTTGATATTTTTTGCCCCTTTTGGTCGCGCACGAGGCCGTGCAGGTAGACCTGTTTAAACGGCACTTCGCCGAGCAAAAAGGTGCTCATGAGTATCATACGCGCCACCCAAAAAAAGAGTATGTCGTAGCCGGTCTCGAGCAGCGCGGTGGGGTGGTAGGTCTTGAGGTCGGCTGTCTGTGCGGGCCAGCCAAGGGTCGAGAAGGTCCACAGCCCCGAGGAAAACCACGTATCGAGCACGTCTTGGTCCTGCTCCCAACCGGCACCGGGGGACTCGACGCTCAATTTAGTTTCGCCGTCTTTGTACCACACCGGTATCCGATGCCCAAACCAAATTTGTCGGCTGATGCACCACGGCCGCAGGTTGTCTATCCAGTTGTAGTACACGCGCTCGTAGCGCTCGCTGACAAAGGTAACTTGCTTGCTCGCCACCGCGTCGCGCATCAGCTCTTTGAGGCTTTTGTTGCTGCGCTCGGCTATCGGCCTGTCGACGTCTATCCACCACTGCAGCTTGGGCAACGGCTCGATGATGCCGCCGGTGCGCTCGGCGGTCGAGACGTTTTGGAGAGTACTCTCTTCTTTGACAAACAAATCTTCTGATTTGAGCCACTCTAAAACTATCTCGCGCGCCTCGGCGACCTTTTTGCCGTTAAGCGGCCCGTCGACGGTCATTTTGGCAAACTCGTTGATAACTTGAGGCCGCGCAGCAATATTGTGGCGATCGGCAATGTCCCAGTCGGTGTGGCTGTGCGCCGGGGTGACACCAAGCGCGCCGGTGCCAAAGGCGGGGTCGACCGACTCGTCGGCGATTATTTTGATATGCAATGGCACGCCGCAAAAAATGGCGTCGTACTCTTTGCCGACAAACTCTTTGTAGCGTACGTCGTCGGGGTGCACCGCCACGGCCGTGTCGCCGACCTTTGTCTCAAGACGGGTGGTCGCCACCGCGACGGGGAAGTCTTTGCTGTATTTAAACGTCACCAACTTGGCCTGGCGCTCTTCGTGCACAATTTCGTCGTCGCTGATGGTGGTTTGGCCTTTTGGGTCCCAGTTGACGATGCGGTTGGCGCGATAAATAAGCCCCGCGTTGTACATGCGCACAAAGGCCTCCATCACCGCCGCATAGCGCGGCGCGTCCATGGTGTAGGCATAGCGCGACCAATCGAGCGATGAGCCCATCGCGCGCATCTGGCCGATCATCGTGTTTTTGTTGGCCTCGACAAAGGCGTCGATGCGTTTAAGCAGCTCGTCGCGCCCAAGGTCGTGCCGCGACTTGCCCTCGGCCTTTTGGATATCTTTTTCGACTCGAGCCTGCGTGGCAATAGCCGCCGAGTCGGTGCCCGGGATCCACAGCGTTTTAAATCCGCGCATGCGCTTGTATCGCACCACCGTGTCCTCGATAGCGAGCATCAGGGCCGACCCCATGTGCAAAGTGCCGGTGACATTGGGCGGCGGCAGGACGATAGAAAATGGCTCGGTGCGCGGCGTGCCGTCGGGCAGAGGGGGCAACTTGTCGGGGTTAAAGTAGCCCGACTCCTCCCATTGTTTATAAATGGCCCCTTCGGTGGCCTTGGGGTCGTAGGGTTTAAGAAATTTCTCCGGGACATCAGCCATACCCTAAATACTACCTAAAATTAAGGCTTTTTTGAAGCTTCGGGCGCAGGTATTGCAAGTTAGGTTGAAGTATGATATAATATCGAGGTACGTTCTTCATCACGGCCGTCTCGGGGCCTATGCACATAGGGAGACTACCGATGCCAAGAATTAATATCTACGCCCACCCTGCTAAAGCAGTAGAGGATGAAGCCGATTCGAAAAGGTTGGAAGGGATTGAGTGGCCAGTTGTACCGCTTAAGGGTCAAAATATTAATCTAGGACCTAGAGGATGCACGGGTGTTGATTCTACAGTATTTGAAGTCTCCCATTTTATTGGGACGGGAGACATCGATGTGCATTGCAGACTCCTCGGAGATGCTGCAGTTACACTCGATTCGTTGCGCAACTTGTGCAAGGAAGACGGTTGGAAAGAATAATAAGTCCCGCATGGGCAGCCTCAGACAATCCGGTCTGGGGCTTTTTGTTTGGCTTGATATATCAAACCACCGCTAAAGAGACTACGATATATCGTAGTCTTTTTAATTGGTCGCAATAGACAAATTACCGACGGCTTTAAATTCTTTGGGGGGCTCTTGCCAGTCTTTGGTTAAGAGGTGGCACAGGGCAGCTTCGGCTATCATGATGGCGTTGTCGCCGGTTATGCCTATGTGTGGCAGGCGGAGTTCGACATCGGGAAACTCGTCGAGGACCATTTTTTGCAATTGCTCGCGGATGTAGCTATTAGCCGCGACGCCGCCGCCGATGACAAATGTTTTAGCACCCGTGTCGAGCAGGGCTTTGCGCGCTTTGGCGACCAATACATCGGCTACCGCATCCTCAAACTCGGCGGCAAAGGCCGCAATTTCGTCGGGCGAAAGTTTTTGTATCCCGCCGCGATCGCGTAGTGCATAGAGCGCCGCGGTCTTAAGGCCCGAAAAAGAAACATCGCAGTTGCCCGAGTTGAGCATGGGCCGGGGGAGCTTGGGAGAAAAAGGCTCTGCCAAAGGTCCTCGGCCGGAATCTTTTTCTCCCCGCCACTTTTCTGCTAATTTTGAAATCTCGGGGCCGCCGGGGTAGGGCAGGCCGAGCATGCGCGCCACTTTGTCAAAGCATTCGCCCACGGCGTCGTCGAGCGTCTCGCCGATTATTTGGTAGCTAAACCAATCGCGCATCAACACAAACTCAGTGTGCCCGCCGGATATTAAAAGTCCCAACACCGGCAGTTTGATACTTTCTAACTTGAATATTTGTTTGTCATTTGATACTTGAGGTTTGATACTTTCTCGTTGCGCTAGCGACGAGAGTAGGTGCGCCTCCATGTGATTGACCGCAAAGAGGGGTTTGTTTAATTGTTTGGCCAGCTGCTCGGCAAAGACGATGCCGGTCCACAGCGCCGGCTCGAGCCCCGGCCCGGTGGTCACCGCAATAGCGTCAAACTCTTCTTGGCTAAACTGTTCGATCAAAACAGGGAGATTTTTTAGATGCTCACGTTTAGCCAGGTTGGGGTACACGCCGCCGTAGGGCGAGTGGAGCAACGCCTGCGAAAGTAGCGCGGCTTTTTTAACTTCAAACAAAAAGCCCTGCCTACCGGCAGGCAGGCGCTCGTTGGTTTGCGCCCCCTCGACCAGGGCAATACCCGTCTCGTCGCACGAGGTTTCTATTGCAAGCACTTTCATCGGTGCGCGGTGTAGGAGTCGAACCTACGACCCTCCCCACGTCAAGGGGATGCTCTACCAACTGAGCTAACCGCGCGCTATCAAAACCATAGCAAAAAAATCTTTTATTGTCACTGTGCAGCCTTACATCTTCCTGCTGTCATATGCCCAATGAAGCACGGCCTGGCGCTGTCTGCGGCGACATCCGAAATCGCCCGTACGGCAATGTTTTTTAATCTGAGCAATATGACGGCGAATCGCAATCCAGCGCTTGATTTGCCGTTCGTCGTCGGCTCCGCGGCGACCCATGTAGTACCGACAGTACCATTGAAACCAGCCCCGCGGATCATCTTTATGAATCCAGCCCTTTTTTCTCCATACCGAGAGCGGCTGGCTCGCATTGACACCAAAGAAGTTGAGCTCCGGGTCGTGGACAAAAGAACCCTTCTTTTGAAACTTCGCCCGCATAAACCAATCGGC
>CAIWUA010000053.1 GCA_903915735.1 Candidatus Adlerbacteria bacterium | reverse complement strand
TGGCTTTGCTGCAAAGCTGGGTGTGCTTAAGCAGCGTGATAGCCTCGTCTACCTGCCCCCAACTCGGGGCCTCTATCTCTAAATACGGCTCGAGCTCGGGCCACGTGTCTATGTCAAACTCGACACCGTCTTTGACCCAGCGCGTGCGCTTATTTTCCTGATAAAACTTTTCGACAAACCCGAGCGCCAAAATAAGCTCGGCAGTCTTGTTAAAATCGCTCACCACCACCTCCATCTCTTGCATACCGCCGTCGTTGGTGCTCGCATCCGAAGATGTCACGCCCATGCGGCGTTTAAAACTGAGTGTCACTTGCTCGCCTTCATCTCGCAAGCGCAACCAAGAATGTTGCGTGTTAAGCCGGTAATCGGGGTAATCAAAAACCCGCCGGCGATAAAAGTACTCACCCACTTTAGTAGCGCCAAGGTCAGCCAACTGCTTTTGCAGGGCCTCCGGATTAATATTCAAAAATTTAACCTCAATTTCTTCCATATTTACCTAACTATACATATAAAAAACACGACCCGCGAGAGCCGTGCTATTTATCGGTTTTGAAAACGCCTGAAGTGACGTGTTTGATGCCGATTTGAGTCGCTACGCCGTTGCCTGTGTTGGCTGGCCAGTTATCGACCGCAAAATTAATCGCCTTCTCTCGCGCCTCAGGTGTCAGCCGCCGGCCGACTGGGTCGCGGTCGATGTTACCGCCGATAATCTCCCGATTAATGTCACGAGTAGAGCGGGTAGAACCAAAGTAGGCCATGGCCTGACTCCTCTGCTAGAGAACTCTAAACCGTATGATAGTTTACTTTTTCTCCGCCAGCAAGCGTTGGTGCTCTTCGGTATTTTTTAGGCCGCAGGACTTCCATTTTTTACCCGACCCACACACGCACGGATCGTTGCGGCCTATCACGTCGGCACCGGGTGCGTGCACGGTGATAACCGGCGCGGGCATCTGCGCTATCATCGGGTTGGGTTGGGGCGTCAAATTATCGAGCATCTCGAACACCCGCCCGCGGTACATCTCCTCTAAGTTTTTAAACATCTGCGTGCCCTCGCGACGGTACTCGGTTAGTGGGTCGCGTTGGCCATAGGCGCGCAGGTTAACCGAGCCGCGCAGGTACTCCATCGACTCCAAATGGTCGACCCACAACATATCAAGGGTCTGCAGGCAGACGCCGCGTGCCGCGTTAAGAAATGCCTCTTCGCCCAGCTCCTCGGTTTTTTTGTCGAGCAGGGCTTTGGCCTCGGTGCTGTCCCCCGCCAACTCGGCCAACACCTCGGCAATAGTGTGCGTGCGGCCGGTCAAAATTTTGGTGCGGCGCTCGTAGATAGCGCGGCGCTGTTTGTCGAGCACGTTGTCAAACTCGAGCACGTGCTTGCGTGCGTCAAAGTTAAAACCCTCTATTTTGTTTTGGGCGCTCTCGAGTGCGCGGTTGACCATGCGGTTTTCGATAGGCTCGTCCTCGGGGATCCCAAAGCGCCCCATCATGGTCTTAATCGACTCCGGGGCAAAGATGCGCATCAGGCTGTCCTCGAGCGACACAAAAAACTGCGTCTCGCCCGGGTCGCCTTGGCGGCCCGAGCGGCCGCGCAACTGGTTGTCGATACGGCGCGCCTCGTGGCGCTCGGTGCCAAGCACAAAGAGCCCCCCGAGTGCGCGCACCTCCTCGGCCTCGGCCGCCGTGGCAAGGGCACCGCCGAGCTTGATGTCGACGCCGCGGCCGGCCATGTTGGTGGCCACGGTCACCTTGCCCTTTTTACCGGCGTTAGCAATGATCTCGCCCTCGCGCTCGTGGTTTTTAGCGTTGAGCATCTCGTGCGGCACGCCCTCGCGGCGCAGGTAGTTGCTCAAGAGCTCGTTCTTTTCTATCGAGACAGTGCCCACCAACACCGGCTGCCCTTTGTGGTGCAGCTGCTTAACCCCTTTGGCGACCGCGGCAAACTTGCCCGCCTCGGTTTGGAAGATAAAGTCATTATTGTCTTTGCGCACCACCGGCTTGTTGGTCGGGACCTCAATAACCTCGAGCCCATACACCTTATAAAACTCCTCAGAGCTTGTTTTGGCCGTGCCGGTCATGCCCGCGAGTTTGTCGTAGAGCCTAAAGTAGTTTTGGTAGGTAATCGAGGCAAACGTGCGCGACTCTTTTTGCACGGCCACACCCTCTTTGGCCTCAATGGCTTGGTGCAAGCCGTCGCTCCAGCGGCGCCCCGGCTGCAAACGGCCGGTAAACTCATCGACAATAACCACCTCGCCATTGCGTATCACATACTCTTTGTCTAAATGAAACAAGGCTTGGGCGCGCACGGCCGTCTCGAGATGGTGCACGTACTTAATACCGCCCTCGGTATATATATTGTCTATACCCAGCGCCTTTTCGGCCCGGGTAATGCCGTCGTCGGTCAGTTGGATGGCACGCTGCTTTTCATCCACGGTGTAGTCACGCTCGGGCTGCAGCTGCGTGGCGATGCGCGCCATCGTGCGGTACAAATCTTCGGACTCTTGGGCCGGCGCCGATATGATAAGCGGGGTGCGCGCCTCGTCGATAAGGATAGAGTCTATCTCGTCGACCAGCGCAAAGTAGTGGCCGCGCTGGCGCAGCTCGCGCGCGTCGTAGCTAATATGGTCGCGCAGGTAGTCAAAGCCAAACTCGGAGTTGGTGCCGTAGGTAATGTCGGCCTCGTAGGCCTCGCGGCGCGTGCACGGCCGCAAAAAGTCATAAAATACTTTAAAGCTCCCCTCTTGGTCGCGCTCTTTGTCGACCTCAAGATGCTTGGGGTCATAGCGGTACGAGCCGTCGCTGCCGATGATACCCACCGACATGCCGAGCGCGGCATACACCTGGCCCATCCACGCGGCGTCGCGGCGCGCCAAGTAGTCGTTGACGGTAACAATGTGCACGCCCTTGGCCATCAGTGCGTTAAGGTAGGCCGGCAATGTGGCCACCAAGGTTTTACCCTCGCCGGTCTTCATCTCGGCGATGCCGCGATTGTTAAGCACCACGCCGCCGATAAGCTGCACGTCAAAGTGCCGCAGCCCCGTGGTGCGCACCGACGCCTCGCGTACTGCGGCAAAGGCATCGGGCAACAAATCCTCGAGCGTCTCGCCGGCCGAAATACGATTGCGAAACTTGTGCGTGCGGTCATAGAGCTCCTCGTCTGAAAGAGCCTTATACTGCGGCTCGAGCGCATTGACCGCCTCGACTATCCCCTTACTCGAGGCCACTATTTTTTGGGCCGGGTCGCCCCACAAAGACTTAAAGAAGGCCATAATAGGGTCATACTATACCACAAATATAAGAAAAACCCCGACCGAGGTCGGGGTTTTTCTTTTCGAGAGGAACACGCGCGCAATTTAGCGGCGTGCCTTCTTTGCCTTCTTCTTTTTTGCTGCCTTCTTTTTCTTGGCCATAATAGTTGGCGGCTTGCGCCGCGATTGGGCTACGCATCGCTCGACCGCTCTTAAGAAATATCCTAGGAGTATTTCAAAAGAGCAATTCGATGCTCTACCTGTAAGTATCGAACTTTATTTATGCATACACAACGAACATTCGCGTACACGTGTGGATAACTTTGTTAGTCTAAAATTCTTACTTCTTCTTCTATTTCTATATGTAATTTTTCTTTTACTTCTTTTTTTATTTTTTGTGCGAGCGCCACAACGTCTTGCGCACGTGCATCGCGCGAGGCAACCACCACCAGCGGCTGCCGCTCAAACAAGCGCGCGCCGCCCACACTCGCACCTTTTAGACCCAAGGCCGTATCAAGCAACCACGCGAGCGAAAGTTTAACCCCGCCCTCGGCGGCAAACTGCGGCAGGTCGGGGTAGCGCCCCTTAAGCGCGGCCGCAACCTCGGGCGATACCACCGGATTAAGAAAGAACGAGCCCGCGGTACCCTCTTTGGTCAAATCGGGGAACTTGCGCGCCCGTATAGCAAGCACTTTTGCCCGTATCTCATCAAGGTTTAACCTTGATGTGTCAGCTAAATCTTTATACGAACTATTTGGGGTACCGTCTTTTTTTAACTCAAACGCAACACGCAGTATCACATACCGGCCCGGCGACTTTTTAAACACACTGGTTCGATACCCAAACCCACACTCACTATTTGCAAACCGCACCATATCCCCTGTCTCGATATCAAAAGCCTCGAGCCAGACAACCGTGTCTTTAACCTCGCTGCCGTAGGCGCCGATGTTTTGTACCGGTGCGGCGCCGACCGTACCGGGGATGCCGGAAAGATTTTCTACGCCCCACAACCCTTCGCTCACCGCACGCGCCACCAACCCATCCCAACTTTCGCCCGCACCGGCTATTAAAGTAGTCTCTTGCAACTCAACGCCGCTAAACTCTATTTTGACAACCAAGCCGTCAAAGCCCGCATCACCGACCAACATATTTGAGCCGCCGCCAAGAATCAAAACCCTTAACGCCCTCTCTTTTGCAAAAGAGAGGGCTGCACGAACTTCTTTATGATCTTGCACTCGTGCAAGATATCGCGCCGGCCCGCCAAGGCAAAAGGTGGTCAGGGGCGCGAGCGGTATATATTCCTCAAATTGCACGTAGACAGTATACCAGCACCGGTCTATTGAGGCGGCACGACACCAGGATCCCCCTCGGTCGTAAAGTACGGCGGGAGGTTGTCATAAAACCACGCGATGCCGTTGGGGAGAATGTTCCCGTACAGGTCACTAATTTCGCACGATATGGAGAGGTTGTAGCTGGTGCCGTATGCAAGAGGTTCAAGCGGTGTAAGAATGATAGTGGTCCCGTCCGGACTGAGCGAGTGGGTAGTCGGCACCAAGGTTCGATCGGGCATCTGATTAAGTTCGATACTGTAGGGATTTACCACCGAACTTGGTTTAATAGGCTTGTTAAATGGCACTTGTATGCTCGTAGTAACCGGCACGCCCGTTGCGTGCGTGGCCGGGATCATCGAGTCAACTAACAGAGTGGGCGGCTGCTGGTCGGCCAAAGCCTGGTCGACCTGTACTGTAGTTGCTACCGAACTACCTCCATCGATATGTGCGGTCACGGTAAGGGTAATGGGGTCGATGGTGTTGTTGGTCCAAAGCCGTAAGTTTGGCCACGCCGTATCGGTGGTGGTTGCGTAGGTATCAAACGTAGCGCTTAGAGCATCTTTTGCATATATTTCATAGTAAGTGGCGCTCGGCACCGCGCTCCATGACACGTCGACATACCGAAGACCGATAGTGCATGATTGCGTATCCTCTATGGCCCGCCAGTTGCTAAAGGTGATGGTGGGCGGCGCAAGCGGTGCCGCGGCATCCGCCGGCGGGTCTTGCGGAGCACTGTCTTGCGTTGCGGCCGCCCCGCCAAAACTTGGGGCGTTGTAGTGTACGTCTGCACCAGGCATGACGTTGGAGGCAACGGGGAAAGGTGTAGTGGTAGCAACAGTCGAGCTCCCCAGCACCTCGCCTGGGGGCGATGCCGGCTCGTCTTGGCTAAAAGCTAAAATAGCCGCCGCGCCTTGGCCATTACCACTTGGACTCTTTTTTGGCGGCGTGCGTTGCAGCTGGTCGGCGGTCTTCATATCAATACTGGTCATATTAAGAGCGTTGAGCAAAGTCATGCCAGTGTCGTTGAGTGCGCGGTCGTTGGTGGCCGATGTCGAAGGTGTTGGTGTAAAGAATCCAAGGACCGAGCCAACAGCGGCAGAGGCAACATTATAAGTGGTGCCTACAACTGCGGCTACAACTTGATAGCCCACAACGGCAGTAACTTTAACGGCCACCGAGACAGGGTCGGCGATGGCGAGAGCCACCCCCTCTGCTTTATACCCCAAGGTTTTTGGCGGCGGATCAAAACAGCCGTCGGTAGTTGCCGACTCACCGCTCCGGAGCACCCACAACTCGCTGTTTATATCCGATGTTATACGCCCAGAAAAAGCGGTGAGATATTCGTCAATAAAAGAATGGCCTTGCACAGGAGCAGGCGTCTGAGCTGCACTGTCTAAAAAGTCGCTAAAGGTAAGGTTGGCCGGCAATGGATGGAGCCCAACAAATTTGGATATATTGGTAATAAGATCATCGTGCGTATAGGTTACGTACTTGCCGCCGCCGGCCACATAGCTGTCGGGGGTAGCCACCGCATACACCGCCACCGACTCTTTGGGCTCGCCGTGCGCTATCAAATACTCATACATTTTGTTGGCATATACCGCGCCCTGAGAATGCCCGACAATGATCAGTTTGCGGGTCGTCACCTCGTCGTGAATTTGATTCAAAATCGTATCAAGGTCGTGTTGGTCGAATGAAGGAAAATAGGACTCAAAAAGATCCCCCGCCCCAGCGAAGTGAGATTGGTTGTAGCCAACAATATAAGAAATTGGTTGGTTATTTATTTGAATACCAACCTTGTCGCGCAATGCTAACTTATCCTCTTGTGCTTGTTCTTGTGTATCAAAAACTCCATTAACAAACACTACTGTATACCCATTATCAGAACACGCCGCTTGTGCGACTAGTGGTGAGACAAGAAAAAATAATACTAAAGCGAAACGTCGCATGATGGACCAGGCGCGTCTCCATTACTAGTAATAAATGAAAAAACTTTTGTTCTTTCGTCTTTTCTTTTTTGTGTATTATTTACCCATTCTTGCACTTCTTTCCTGTTCGCCTTAATTAACAACATACAGGTAGCTGCACGACTATCCTCCTCCGCAACCGCTTTCCAAGTCCCTGTATCAAACACTTTGGTCAAAAACATTTGCTCGGTCATCGCATACTGCAACTCGGCTGCTCTTATTTTGGCTGAGTTGGGATACTTTTTAAAGATCGCCAACTCGACATCGTCGCGGATGCCGTTGTTGTTTTTGTCTATGCCGACAACCGTGGCATCATTTTCGGCCTGGTCGGGGACCGGCGGCAGGTTTTTGCCCTCGACATCGGCCAGCGTCAACTTTTGCGCATGGATAGCCGCCACCGCCGCATCGGTTTTGTCTTTATCAAAATTGAGCTTAACCCCCCACCCTACAAGCAAAACAAAAGCAGCCAGCACTATATACACCGGCCAGCGCAAAAAACGCCACACCTTTCGCACAAAAGCCCCCACGGCTAAAGGATTCATATGGTGCAAAGCTTAGCATCTTTTATAGACGCTTATCTATTTTATCCCCACACCCCGATAGCTACGGCTTGAGGGTGCCGTCTTTAATTTTGGTTATCAGTGTTTGCATCTGCGCCGCAGTCGACGGGTCTAGTTTGGCAATCGTTTGGAGCTCGGCAATAGTGCTTGCGTTGTCGCCCGCCTTAAAGTAGGTCGAGGCCAGCCCCAAGTGCAACTGCGTGTTGTTTTGGTCTTTGCTTATGCGCAACTTCCAAATATTTTCGGCGCGACCCCACTGCTTGATGTTGGTGTACACCTGCAACAGCTGGTCGTTGTCGACAATAACCGTCCCCCATTTGTCGATAAGGAGCTGGTCGCCGTGCGTAAGGTCGCCCGCATAGTAGTAGGCGCTGGCATACAGCACGCGCGCGGTGTCATAGCCCTGCTCCTCCTCAAACGCGGTGCGCATGGTCGCAATAGCGTTGATAGTGTCGCCGGTTTGTATCTGCACGAGCCCAAGCTGCATGAGTATCTGCTGCTTTTTGGGGCTGTCGGCAACGGCTTGCTGCAGCGAGGCGAGCGCCTGAGGAAACTGGCCGAGGCTCGACCACAACGTACCCATAAAGAGCTCGAGACGCGCATCGTGCTTGCGTTGCAGGGTCAAGTTTTGGAGGCTCTCGGTCGCAAGCGTAAAGTATTGTTGCTTAATTGACGGGTCGATTGTGGACTGTTGTACCGTGTTGGCGGCAAACTGCGACAGCTGCTCGATAGTCTCTTGCACGCCTATCGGATTGCCGGGGAAGGTTGCGTTACCCAACGCACTTTGAAAGAGCGCGAGGTTGGCCTGCGGCGTGTTTTGCGAGCCAACCGCCTGCACCAACTGCGAGGCACGCACCATGGCCGGCTGGTTAAAGTACCACGCACCGCCCGCTACCGCGATAACCACCAACGGTGCGGCGATAGCGAGCCCCTCGGCGCTCATTTTGCGCGAGAGAAACATCCACCCCGGCAACTCTTTGCGCGAGACACCGTGCAAAAACGCGAGCACCGCAAAGAAGCAAAACAGACTTACCAAGTTGTCGAACACAAACAGGTTGTTAAACGCGTAGCCTGCCAAAAGCCCCACCAGTGCCGCCTGCTCGAGCACGCTAAGCCGCGAGCGCCACACCGCCAACGCCGCAAGCACAAAGAGTGCTGCATACAACAAGAGCGCCGGCACACCCGCTACTATCCCAAAGTCGAGAAACTCGTTGTGCGCGCGGTCAAACCACTGCTCTTGGTTGTACATCGCCGGCTGGTAGTATTTGTTAAAGACAAAGTTAAAGTTTTCCTCGCCCCAGCCCACAACAGGCTTCTCGCCTATCCCCTTGAGCGCCGTCGGCCAAATGTAGAGCAAGCGCGACTGTACGGTTGCATCATTAAGTGAGATAGACGCCAGGCGGTTGAGTGCGCCCGAACTCTTAACAAACGAGGTGTCGCGTATGCCGACAAAGCCGACAATAAGCACGGCAAGCGCGCCAAGCGCATACCACGCCAAGTGCCGCACACCCTTAAAGTGCGCGCCGCGGGCAAAAATAGCTATCCAGATAGCGCCGATGATGACTCCGCCAATGACGCCGAGCTGCGCGCCGCGCGTCTCGGTAAAGTAGAGCCCGACGCATTGCAGCACGAGCGCGAGGCCATACCATATTTGCCAACCCGACGAGAGTTTGCCCGCCGCCTTGCGCCGCGCGAGCATAAACAGCGTGAGGAATATAGCAAAGAGCATGTACACCGCCAGGTAGGTCGCGTTGCCAAAAGTGGTGTCGGCGCGCGCGCCGGACTGCGAGCTCGGCTCGAACCCAAGCGAGTGGGTGACCTGAAGGAGCGCAATGAGCCCCTGCGCGACGCTCGCGCCGATGGTCGTGTTGATAAACCTATCCCACAGGTTGTCGGCCGTAAGAACTGCCCCCGTGATGACAAACCAAACAAACAAGTGGATGAGATTGATATACCCGTCCATGCGCTCAAAGTTGCTCCAAAAGCTTTTTATAGGGTCGAGGCTCGTGATGGTCGAGACTCCGACCCAGACCACCAACCCAAGCGCCGCCCACATGATGAGTGAGGCGCGCGGGCGATACTTGGGCTCGGCGAGTGCCAGCAAGATATAGCCGAGCAGCGCTATCTCGACCAAGATCCTAAAGACAAAATTTTTGCCCGTAATGTAGGGGAAGAAAAAGTTGGTCACCGGCCAGTACAAACTGTGCACCTGCGACCCGGCTTGATACATCGCCCCGCCGTCGGCGATAATAAACGGCGTAAAAATAACTAAAAAGATAGCTGCCAAAACGCCCCAGCGCAGGTATGTGGTGTATTGCATACGGGAGAACTATAGCATCCCCCTACTTGAATCGCCAGCGAATAACCGACGTCGCGTTAAAGGCATTAACGCCAAACACGTTGGGGGTCGCCTCGAGGATCTCGATATCATCGCGACGGCGCAGCTCCTCGATAAGGTTGCGGTTATAGTCGCAGGCATTGGTGTAGCTGCGGCGCAAAAGCCCCAACAACGAGTCGCCTTGCAGACCTTGCACCGGCTCGCAGTGGATAACCTCTTGTATCTTGTCTTTGTGTTTGACCAGCACCACAAACAGGTTGCTGATGTCGGGTATTTGCTCGATGGCGTGTGCGGTGTAAATAACGACGGGACCTTCGGCCGCCTCGAGCACCGGGTACGCGGCGGCATACAAGTCGAGCGGCTCGACCTTGATGTCACCCTTAAAGAGTTTGCCCGCGAGTGCAACCGCGTTTGGCGAAAACTCTCCCCCACAGTAGGCAAACCCCTGGGCGCGCTCGCGCAACATATCAAGATTGTAGCCATACCCGCAGCCGAGCTCGAGTATCGTGCGCGCGCCCTTGGCGCGCGGCAGCACGCTCGCCGCAATAAGGTCGTAGTACGCTTGGTACGACTCCCAAAAGTCCATCAACACAAGATCGTCGCCGCGCGAAGACAGCGCGGTCGATACCTCGCCAAACTCCTGCCGGCGTACCTCTTGCAAAGAGGGCTTGTGCGCTGCATGGTCAAAAAAGTCGAGACACTTTTTGTAGTTGCCGAGGTTGTACTCTTGATCGACTTTGGCGTGGTCGCGGCGGACATCCTCCCACGGAGCAAGGCCAAGCAAGCGGGCCGGCCACAGTGAGTGTTGCGGCAAGTCGCTCAAGGCTATCGGTTTGGCATTTTGCATATGCGCTATTGTACCCCGGGCACCTTTTGAGCAACAACCGAGTTGAGCGCCACCAAGTCGGGGCGCGTTTTTAAAAAGGCCACCACCTCTGCAGCCGAAAAGTCGGGGTTGGTTGGATAGAGCGCGTCGTACACCGCGCCAATAACCGCGTAGTCCTCTTGCGTGTCGAGCGTGAGCCGCAACGCGGGCCAGCGCAGGTCGCCCGCGGCCTCGAGGTTGCCGAGTTTAAACTTGTCGGGCTGGCTGCGGATAGAGTACCCGGCGTGCTCGCGGTACATGGGCTCGTGGTCGACACGCGCGGCCTCGCACAACGTGGGGAAAGAAAATACGCGCGCGTCGAGCCCAACCGGAAAGGTCTCTTTAAACTCGTTGCTGGTGCAGTCATAGCCGCCCTCGACCAACATCTCGACCAGCTGGTCGACAATGCGCCAGTCGACCAGCGGGCTGTCGGCCATCCCGTCGACCAAAATGTCGGCGCGGGCGGCCTCGCCCGCGCCGACCACACGCGCCAGCACATCATCCTCGCTCCCGCGAACATAGGCGCAGCCCAAACTCTCGCACAAAGCGACCACCGGGTCGTCAGTCGGTTTGTCGGTGGTCGCCACAACAACCTCGTCGGTGTAGGCGCTGCGGCGGTGGCGCTCTATCATGTGCTGCAGCACCGGTTTGCCGGCAAGCGGCATGAGCACCTTGCCCGGCAAGCGGCTCGAGGTCATCCGCGCCCGCACCACCGCCACCACGCGTTTGTTACCCACCATAAAACTCGATGGTCTTTTTAAGAATCTCGGCCTGCTGCTCGGCGCGCTCCCAGTCCCAGTAGTTGGTTTTAAACGCTAAAATTTGCTGCTGCACCTTTTCGGCCACGGGACACAGGCCCGGCCTCCACTCTTGCAGGGTGCCTTTGTAGGTCGCCTCTATTACCTTTTCTTTACCCGAAAAGTCCATCGTTTGGAACATAGGCTCGAGGTAGGTCAACTTCCACGTGGCGTACACGCCATCGCCGCCAAGCTCCATAAACTTTTTGCGGAACTCGCTCCACCCCACGGGTGCGCCATCCATCAACCGCACCGCCAACGCCCAGTATGAGTTGGTACGGTCGGCGGGCGTCACCTGCGGGCGCAGCCACGCGCAGTCGCCTATCGCTTTGATAAAAAGCTCGGCCGAGTCGACACGGCGCTGCACCAGCTCATCAAGCCGCTCGAGCTGCCCTAACGAGACCGCCGCACACAACTCGGCCATGCGGTAGTTGTACCCCATCGACACATGCCGGTCGTAGTTAGGATTTTGGATATCATCTTTAGTTATCTTGCCGGTTTTGCGCGATACACCGGCGTAGCCAAGGACCGAAAAGCGTCGCACCAGGTCGGCCATGTCGGGGTCTTGGGTCAACACCATCCCGCCCTCGCCCGCGGTCATGTGCTTGCTCGATTGAAAGCTAAAACTCGACAGGTGGCCGATAGTCCCCACCAGCTTACCTTTGTAGGTTGCTAAAAAGCATTGCGCGTCGTCCTCAATAACTATGATGTTGTGTTTTTTGGCGAGCGCCATAATAGGGTCCATGTCGGGCGAGAGTCCGTAGAGCGCCACGGTCATGATCGCCTTGGTACGCGGAGTGATGAGCTTTTCGATCGACTTTGGGTCGATTTGAAACGTCTCTTCGTCGATATCGGCAAAGACAGGTACCGCATCGGCTTGCAAAACAGCCATCGCGGTTGCCGCCATGGTGAGTGGCGGGACAATGACCTCGTCGCCCGCGCGTACGCCGGCGGCAAAAAGCGCCGAGTGCAGCGTGGCCGTGCCGTTGGTGTGGCCAATGGCAAACCCACCGCCCCACTTGTCGGCAAAAGCCTTCTCAAGCCGGCCGAGCATGTTGATGCCGCGCGCCGCACTAAAGTCGGTCGCCAACACCTCCTCAACATACTTGCGCTCCAGCTCCCCTACGCGGATTATTTTCTTCTGCATGTGTACTCAGTATATCAAGCGACATTTTTTGCAGCAGTATTGACGTATGTGATGTATTGTTATATTATATTACCAGCCTCGTTCTACAAATATCTGAAGGGTATCCAATGCACACACTCACAACCGTCCTGCTCGGGGTCCCTTGGTGGATACCTGTCCTGGTCTATATCATTGCCGCCTATGTCGCGGTTCGGTGGCTCGGCAAATATCTTGCCGACCAGCCCGACCAAATAAAGCGGCTCACGGTAAACATGGGTCTTTGCGCTGTAGCCGGCACGTTGTTTGCCGCAGCGACCGGAGGCTTTTCGTTTACCACTACCACGTTGCTGGTGGTCGGCGTTGGTGTGCTCAACGGCTTTGCCAACATCACTCAATGGCGCGCCAGTCGCATATCAATGAGCAAGACCTCGCTTTTGTCGTTTGGTGATGACATTATCGCGGTCTTGCTGGCGATAGCGCTTATTGGCGACGGCCGCTACTTAAACGCGGTCAGCGCCATGGGCATGGCACTGTGTTTTGCCACCGGAGTTCTCTTTTGGTGGCACGACAAAAAGAATGGCGGAGAGTCGGCTCACTTCTACCTGTGTGTCATGCTCTACAGTGTGCTGTGGGGTGTGGCGGACTTCTCGCAGCGATACTTCGCCATCGAGCATATGAACGCCGGGCAGTTTGTGTTTGCGTGGTACCTCGGCTCGTCCCTAGCGTTAGGGACGGTTTTCTTGGGACGCAAATTCCTACTCCCGCTGTTGGCGCTCCGGAGTGCCTACTTTCGTACGGTGTTCCACAACGTACAGGTCGAGACCGGCAAGCCGTACCGAGCCAAAGATATTGGCCTTATCTTTGTCTTTGCAGTGGGCCTCTGCACTTGTCTTGCTATCGAGTACTGGGCAAAAGTACTCGCACCACAAACGGTGGTGGGGCCTATCCTGCTAGTGTCCGAGGCGTTAATACCGACCACCATCGGGCTTTGGATCTTTAAAGAAGGTCGGGGCTTCGACAAACACCAGTGGGGCTTTGCGGCCCTGGGCATCATCGGTGTGTCCCTGCTTGCATTTGGCTTCCACGGATAAAATATAAGACCGGAGCGTTCGCGCTCCGGTCTTTTTCTTTTTGATATACTAGCCACAATATGGAACAAACGCTTAACGAGGGGGAGGAAAAGGCGCTGGTCGGCGTGCTCTACAACCACGTGTCGTTTGGCACGACCATGCAGGTGTTTGGCGAGGCAGGCGACGACAACGGCCGCATCAACACCCTGCGCGGCACTCTTGAAAAGTTGCTGGTCAAATACAATCTTATAGACTCGCTCGCACCCGACGTACTTTTGCTGATGGGCCTCGCGCACCGCATCCCACCAGAGCAGCTCGAGGCTTGGGCCGCAAACGATAAAAACAAACACTTGCAACTACGCGCGCAGTATTTTTTAAAAAAGCTTAGCTAAGCACCTCCGGGGCGGCGCTGTAGGCCGGGCGCAAGGCGAGGTGCCGGTGGATGTTAAAGCCGTTTTTGTTGACGCCGGTCGGGTCTTCGTAGCGCCCAACATAGATGCGGTCGCCGTTGTGGTCCGTGTCGCTGCACCACACAAAGTCGTGCTCCCATAGCCGCTTCCCGCCCGTCTCGTACCAATAGACAAAAAAGACAAAGGCGGCCGTTACCGCGGTGGGGAGTCGCTCGTTGCCGGCAAGCGCAGCCTCGATATCCTGAGGCATCTTTGCGCGCCACTCCTCGCGGACATTCTTGTGCAGCACGTGCCACTCTCCGTCGGTGGCGGTGGTAGCTGCAAAATCCTCTTTAAGATACCAGTCTTGGTTATAAAAGCAGGGCTCGGCGGCCGGGTCCATGCCAAAGTACTCGCGCATCTGGTTGAGTGTTACGCCCGATTGCGCGCGCACCGCAACCACATCGCCGCGGTCCTCAAACTCATACTGCCAAGGGAGTTTTTTCATATCTTTTTATATCTGCTGCTCCTTCCACTCTTGGTAAAGTATCGCATCCTCAAATGTAGCCAAGTGCCCCTTGGGCGCGTACAACTCGAGACGTTCAAACTCCCCCGCAAGCAAGTCTATGCGCTTGCCTTGCGCATCTTGTGCAAACCACGGCAGGCTGCGCGCCGGCGCATTAATAAGCTGCACGGTGCGCTCGAGCCCCGCCTCGATAAGACCTTTAAGCAACGTTAGGTATGCGCGGTACTGATGATAGTGCGATGCGACAATAATAAGCCGGCTCCACCCGCGTGCTTGGCACAGCGCTGCAAGTTCTACCGCCTGGTCGCGAGTGTGTTGAGACTTTTCTTCAAGCACTACCGCGCTCGCGGGGACGCCGGCTGCCACAACCGCGGGCAGCATCTCCGACGCAGTAATACTGTGCGGAGGATTTTTAATGCCGCCTGAAATGACAACCAGCGGCGCCCAACCCTCTTTGTACAAACGCGCCGCTTCGGGGATGCGGGCAAGACCGTCACCCTCGAGTATCACTATTGCATCCGCTTTTTTAAGCGTGTCGTTGCTGATGACAGCAATAAATTGCTCTCGGGGTGTCATGGTTAAGCAATATCCTCCCAGTGGATAGGGGCGCCCTGGGCAAGAGTCTTTTTGGCGCTCTTGCCGACAATGGCGCTTTTAAATTTAGGCGGGATGCCAAGCGCGGGGCGCAGGACCGCCACATTTTTAGCGGTAAATTTTTGGCCCTTAGTAATACGTGCAGCGGCCGTGAGCCCGCGGCGCTGGACGATGACCGTCTCGGCCTCCTCGGCCACCACCTCTTTAACACCGGTGCCCATCGCCTTTTCGAGCTCGCGAGTGCGGCGGATCATGGCGCCAAACTCATCAAATGTCATCGAGTGCGGGTGGTCGGGGCCTTTGTTAGCGCGGTCAAAGGTAATATGCTTCTCTATCACTTTGGCGCCTATCGCCACCGAGCCAAGCACCACCGTGTCGCCCGGCGTGTGGTCCGAGTAGCCAACCACCGCGCCAAACGCGTCGCGGTAGGTGTTGAGCACGTTAATGTTGGCACTCTCAAACTTTGACGGATAGTTGGTGATGCACTGCAGGAGTGCAAGATTTTTGTTGCCGGTCTTTTCGATCGTGCGCACGGCCTCGTCTACCTCGGCAAGCGTCGCCGCGCCGGTCGCCAGCACTACCGGCTTGCCCTTGCGCGCCACATACTCGACCATCTCGAGCCACGTGATATCACCCGAGCCTATTTTATAAAATTCGATACCAAGCTTGTCGACCAAGTCGACGGCCTCTTTGTCATAAGCGGCGGTCGACGGCGTAATGCCGATGCTCCAACAGTACTCAAAAAACTCTTTGTGCCATGCGTGAGGAAACTCGACCTCTTTAAACACCTCGTCTACGGGGCGCTTCCAGCTGCCGTGCACGCCCTTTAACTGCATCTTTGCAAAGGCCTCGCGCGAGACTATTTTTTTGGCGGTAAAGGTTTGTATCTTGGCACAATCGGCGCCGATTTTTTTAGCCTCGAGCGCGTACTTTTTGGCAAGCTCTAGGTTGCCGTCAAAGTTAGCGCCTATCTCGGCGATAAAATACGTCGGTGCGCCCTCGCCCACTTTTCGGTCCCCTATCTTAAAGCTTTTGGCGAAGGTCATATACGCTCAGTTTAGGCCAAATCGAGCTCGTTGAGAAGCGCCAACATAGCCTTGGTGCTCAGGTAGCTCTTGTTGTCGCGGCTGTTGTACTCAAACCCCTCTTTAACCTTGCGTGCGGCCGGGTAGCGGCTCATATCGTGGCTCCACCCGTCCTGCGACTCTGAAAGAATGATGTAGCGATCCTTCATCTCAAGACCGGTGCGCGCCTCGCCCGGCGAGATAAGCCACTCGTGCAGCTTTTCGCCGGGGCGGATGCCGATCATTTTTATTTTTGCTTTGGGCGCAATGGTCTTGGCCAGCTCGAGCATGGTCATGCTGGGGATCTTGGGGACAAACAGCTCGCCGCCCTGCATAACCGCCAAGCTCGACA
Organism: Candidatus Adlerbacteria bacterium; assembly: GCA_903915735.1. GTDB lineage: Bacteria > Patescibacteriota > Minisyncoccia > Phycocordibacterales > SBAW01 > GWA1-54-10. The sequence goes on along the minus strand of CAIWUA010000053.1, from coordinate 22,400 downwards.
GCACAAAGTCGACCGCTTGCGGGAGCGTGATCCAAAAGCGCGTCATGCGCTTGTCGGTAATGGTGACCGTGCCGGTTTCGCGCTGTTTGCGAAAGAGCGGTATAACGCTGCCGCGGCTGCCCATCACGTTGCCGTAGCGCACCACCGAAAACTGCGTGTCGCGCATAGGGCCGCGGTACGAGTTGGATTGGATAAAGAGCCTATCTGAGGCAAGCTTGGTCGCGCCATAAATATTGACCGGTCCGGCGGCCTTGTCGGTCGACAGGGCAATCACTTTGTCGACATTGTTGTCGAGCGCCGCGTTAATAACGTTCATCGCGCCGTTGATGTTGGTCTTAACCGCCTCCATCGGGTTGTACTCGCATGCGGGCACCTGCTTAAGCGCAGCCGCGTGTATGACAACGTCGACCCCCTCGCAGGCGCGGGTAAGACGCTCGGCGTCGCGCACATCGCCTATCAAAAAGCGCAGTTTATCCGAGTTAAACTCGCGCTGCATCTCCCACTGCTTAAGCTCGTCGCGGCTGTAGATGCGGATAGCCTTAGGATCGTGCTCATCGAGGATTTTTTTAACACAGGCTTTGCCAAAGGAGCCTGTCCCGCCGGTGATCAAAATAACCTTATTTTTGAGGGTATACATACGTTGTTAGACGCGCGTGACTATACCATAGCTATAACCCCCTGAGAAGAGCTTTAGTTGCAAAGGTAAATTACCTCTTTATTAAGGGTTGGGTTGGGGTACCTGTGCCTGCAAAGACGCGGTTGCCGTTGCGGTCGTAGGAGGAGTAGGGACTGAGTGGTGTTTTTAGGCTCTGTTTTTAGTGAAATTTGAGAAGTAAAGACCCAATGAGGATAATCGTTATAAAAACAATCATGGACCATGACCGAGGAGAAATCTTTTCTTTTTTATACACTATCAACAACACCGCTACTAGAAATGAAGCTGCGGCTATGAAGTAAATTGGGTTGGAGTAATTAAAAAACGCCATAATTATTTTTGCTTTGACTATTGATTAAGATATAACGTTCCAAAGAACTCGTGGAAGGACATAATTAGTAAGAAAAATCCAAAAAATAAAACGATACCTCGGTAAAAGTATTTATTAAACTGAGTATTTGGATTATCCCAACCCCGCTCCGTTGCGTACCTGCCATAAATTTCACGAAATCGTTTTGCCATGAATGCGGCACAAAAATGTGCCACTCGGCGAAAATAAATAATACATAAAATACCAACAATCCCAAGAATTAAAGAAATGAGTGTATTCATATATAAAGCGTGCTGGGGGTCTGGGGTCTGACACCACAAAAAGTCATAAACTATTGTTTAATATTATTCCATCTTTTTATCCACCTCTCCTCCCCATATGGTACACCCCTATTGACCGACTGTCGGATGGATTTTAGCTGCTCGGCTGACTCCGGTATGTTGACCCATTCTGTGTAGTCACGCGGTAAATCAATTGGCAGTGCGGAAAGTTTGGGCTTCTTGAGTTTGTTCTTTCGGCGATAGGCGCTCCCCCATGACCACAACTCGGTCCTCGTACAGAGTTTGGCCCGTACAGGATTACGTTCAATATATTTCAGTACAGTAAGTAGGTGTAGATCTTCTTGAATCAGAAAGGATTTATAGCGCCCTTGATATAAATGCCCGCCACCGACGGTTCCTTTGCGAGAATGGTGCCGGCGGGCGTGGGTAGTGCCAAGCCATTGTAGAGCTTTGGCGAGATCTTTGTCTTGTCGAGGATACAAGAGGAGATGCCAATGGTTGGGCATAAGGACGTAACCCAATATTCGCATCTCGTAAGTTTCCGCCATTTCGTTAAGGAGATGCTCGAAGTCCTGATAATCCTCATCGTTGAAAAATATCTGTGCACGGCCGTTGGAACGGTTGATGACGTGATATACATAATCACCTAAATCGATGCGAGGCTGCCGAGCCATGTATTAATTATGCCACAACTATTTTAATGTTGAGGTGTCTGACCCCTACCTACTAATCGGCAAACACGAGGGTGCCTTTTTGGCTTATGTAGTTGCCAGGAGGCACCTGCTCGGGCAAGTGGTACCCCAGCGGCAAAAGAAGCGTTTTTAATTCGGCCAAAGGCGTTGCAGGGCCGACCTCAAGCAACATCGAAGGCGCACGTTGCAATGCTTGTTGCGCCCCGCGCAAGACGGCACACTCCCCGCCCTCGACATCTATCTTTACTAGGTCGGGCGCCTCGTATGAATCGAGTCGCACCACCGGCACGCGCAAGGTGCCTTGCGGCGACAACCTGCCGCCCGTGCTGCCGTCGCCCGCAAACAAAAGAAATCCGTCTTCGTCCCCGACTGCCTTTCGCTCGACCACGCAATTGCGTACGCCATTGAGGCGAACATTTTCCTCGATGTGGGTGATGTTGACCGGGTCCGGCTCGAAGATGTGCACGACGGCCGCCGGATTTATTGTGGCCGCCACAATCCCATAGACGCCGTTAAAGCCGCCGACGTCATATACCACCCGTTTGTCGCGAGCCTCGCTTGCCCACCACTCGAGCAACTTTTTTTCGTGCAAGCCACGGTGCAAAAAAGAGCCGAGCCGCTCGTGGTAGGGCGTACTAAAGCTCAATTTTACTTTGGTGCCGCCAACAGCAACCACCCAATACCTTCGGCCGATTATCTTTGACCACAAGAATCCGAGTTTAAACCGAGCACGCTTGAGCGTGTAGCGCACAGCCCAACCCCAACCCATGGTAAAAAGAGTTTTTACTTTCATGTCGCAAGCGCCTCGCTTATCGCGCCGGACAGATTGCGCGCATACTCCTCGGGCGAGTACGGCGCCCACGCGCGACCATAGACGTCGAGGTAGCCTTGCACGCTCGCGTCCCCGAGCGCACCAAGATAATCGACCATCGACTGGGCCGATGGGCCGCCCGCGGCGGCTATCTCTGCTAGCGCCTGGCGACAGGACGCTACGCTGTCCACCCGGTACACACCGGGCGCGTGCATAAACCACGAACAACCAAACAGGATCGCCGGCTTGCCGCGCAACAGTCCCTCCCATGCCGGGATGCCGCTGATGGTCGACACCGCCTGCGCATGTTCGATAAGCTCGAACGTGCTGGTCGAAAGCGGGACAAGGATCACGCCGGGTATCTTGGCAAGCTCTTCATAAAACCCGGGGTAGCGATACGGCGTATAATCGTCGCCGTGCGGCAGCCACTGATTGGGATGCTCTTTTACCAACAGCCTCCATCCTGCGGGCAACGAGGCAGCAAGCGTCTTAACCAAAAGCATCTGGTCCGAAAAGACTCCCCCTTGCGGGCTTGAGGTGCGTTCGGGCTGATAATGGAGTGGCACGTACACGAAGGGCACACCATACTGCGCCACGCCGACGTAGCGCGCAAACTCGCTCCGTATCGAAGGCTTTAACAGCTTAAAAAGCCTCGTGACTCCCCGCTCGATGATGCTCCCGTCTTTGATAAACGGCACCAGGGCTTTTGTCGTACGACGCAGCTTTCCCCACCCGGTATGCTCCTGTTTGAAAGTACCCATATATTTTGGCGTGGGCTCTTTTTGTCCGGTCTGTTCGAGATACTGCTCTTGTATGTCCAAAGGCAAGCTGGCGAGCTCACGGTGGGGGTAGCCGATTTTTGCTACCATCGAGAGCGCCGGATTGCCGTCATTATAATCACGGTACATGAGCAGCCGGTCGTACCTCAGCACGTTTTCAAACATGATAGTCCCGATGCCGCGACGTTTTGCCAAATGATAGAGCACAAAACTGTACATTTCGTGCGGTATGTCGGTCATGACAATAGCGTCGGGCCGCAACATATCCAGCACCCCGCCCCAGTAGCGCACCATCTCATAAAAAAGTTCCTTCCGGCGATTGATAGACCAGCTCTCATACCACTTTTCGGTCATGACCATAAACTCTGCTTCGACATCCGCCAAGGCGCCGAACTCTTTCGCTGAGGGTATGCCAAAACCGGACGCATCGATACCGGGCGCGGGCCGTGCGGCAAGCGCGTCGCGGTAGTCATGAAATAGGGTGTTAGGAAAATCCTTTTCCTCAAATGGGACCACGTCCTTGATCCGCACCCAATAAAGAATGTCGTGCTCCTTAGCGAGTTTGTGTACCGAATAAATTTGCTCCGACAAGAGGCTTGCCCAGCCAACCAAAAATAATTTTTTGCGTTTATGCACGGGGGCCATACGCTTTAGCAAAATAGGAGTCTTTGTTTTTTAACAGCTCCTCGGGCGTGCCACGCTCGGTGATGCGACCCTTTTCGACCACCAGCAACTCGTCGGCCGACGCAACGGTCGACAAACGGTGTGCAATGATGATGATAGTGGTCTTGCCGCGCAAGGTATCTATCGCCTCGTGCACGGCGGCCTCGGTCTCGCTATCGAGCGAGCTCGTGGCCTCGTCGAGGATAAGCAGCTCGGGCATGCGTACCAGTGCGCGCGCCAGCGCGATGCGTTGGCGCTGTCCGCCGGACACCAACACTCCGCGGTCGCCTATGACGGTCTCGTACCCCTGCGGCAACGACTCGATAAACTCGTGCACGCTGGCGGCTTTGGCGGCGGCAACTATTTCCTCATGCGAGCACGCATGATAAAAGGCAATATTGCGAGCAATGGTGTCGTTAAGCAAAAACGAGTCTTGGGCCACATAGCCAACCTGCGTGCGCCACGCGGTGCGTGACACGGTGCGCGCCGCAACTCCATCGAGCACAATCTCGCCCTTGTGCGGGTCAAACAAGCGCATGAGCAGGTCGACCAGGGTGGTTTTGCCCGCTCCGGACGGGCCGATAATGCCCACAATACCGCCGCGCTTAATCTCAAACGAGGCGTCCTCGAGCGTGCGCTCGCGCCCCGGATAGGTAAACGATACGTGGTCAAACGCAAGCGTCTCCCACTGCGTTGGCATGGGGCCGCCGCCGGTCTCCTCGCGGTTGGCGCGCGCGTCATCTACTTGGGCAAACACGCTGCCAATGTACGGCACCATCGTGCTGAGCGCGTGCATCTGTACCTGCATCGCCTGCACCTGCGAAAAGATTTGATTGATTACATACACGATCACCGCAAAGGCCGCGATGTTAAACCCGGGTGTCTGGTACATAACCACAAACACAATACCAACGAACCCAAGCCCAAACAGGCGCACCAACGTTTCGGTGGTGCCGCGCAACACCATCATGCGCACAAACAGCGAGCGGATACTCTCAAAAAACTCGCCAATAGTACGCTCGACCGGCTCCTCGACCGCCGCGGCTTTAATGGTCTTCATGCCGCCGACGTGCTGGCTGACAAAGTGGGCCATACCGCGGTTAAGCCGCTCGACCCGCACCGAGGCGGCCTTGGCGGCGCTAAAAAGCGGCCGCAGCCCCACAAAGGCCACGAGGCCGGCCAGCAAACTGGCAACCGCTACGGTAGGCGCGAGATTTATCGCGATGATGATATAGGCGATGGCTTTGGTGCCGATGAGTGCCAGCGTAGAGATAAAGTTAAAAAACTGCGACGTGTTGGTCGTGTTGGTAATAAGCAGCTGATCGAGCTGCCCGACCTTTTGCTGCGAGAGGAATGGCCACCCCGCGCGGACCATGTTGCCAAACAGTGTCGTCCGCAGGTCGCGCTCGTAGCCATAGACGATGCGCGCCGTGACATACTGTATGACCAGCACCAACACCGTCCTTAGCACAAAGAGCACGCCCATAAAAAACAGCAAAAACCTAAACGAGTACGGCAAACCTATAAACGAGAAGAGGTGTTGTATGATTTGGGAGATGGCATCGGCGGCGGTGCCGGCCTGTCCTCCGGCAAACGAAAAGGCCGGCACAATAGCGCTGATGCCAAGCCCTTCCATGGCGCTCCCTAACGCCGCCAAAAGCACAATAGCAATGGTATGCGGGACATAGGGCCCAAAGGCGCGCCGAAAGAGCTCATGCGTCCGGCGCATGCTCGCTCTTGATGCCGATGAGAAGAGAGGGATGTCCATTGACTGTTCTAAAGGTCACACGCTACTATCCGCCGTATAATACCTTATCTTTCTCACACCTCATAAAACTATGAAAGCTTGCTTTGTGTTTCAACGGCGATTTACCCCGGTTGCCCACCAAATAGTACAGACCCTCATGCGGCAGTGGGGCGTGACCGAGGCGTGCGGCTATGTGTACCTGCGGCACAACCTTGCCTACCTGCGCGAGCAAAAAGAGGTCGCCTACGGCACCCTGCTGTTAGACGAAGACCTGCACAACGCCTCGTTTACCGAAAAAGTTGACTGGGCGTATATAGCACAGATAGAAAAAGACTACGGTCTCCCCTACTTGTGGCCCTACTTAGCGGTCGACCGCATTATCCGCCACGGGCAGGCCGTGCGCGAGTACCCCCACGACGAGGCCCCTTATACGCACGAAGAGATGGCACGGATGTTGCAGGTGACCGCGCGCGCCATTATCAGCATGCTCGATACCGAGCGCCCCGACTTTGTATACCTGCCGGTCGTATCCTCGCTCGGCAACATGCTCTTGTATCACATTGCTAAAAAGAAGGGTATCCGCGTTTTGGTAGGTGCCGAGACACGCATCGACGGCGGGTATGCGCTGAGCGAGGACTATCGCACTTTTAGTTTTGTCGACGAACGTTTTGCACAACTGCGCACTGGTGCGACCGGCAACGAAGAGGCTGCCCGTACGTATATAAAAAAATATCGCGACGCGCCGCGGCCGTACCTGTATGTCATGGAGCAGTTTAAGCGCTCCGGTAGCCGCGCGCGAGCACTGCGCTGGTTTTTGCCATCGTCGCTGTGGCGCTCGGCATCGTGGTTTGCGGTGGTACTGTCGCGAGCACTAGCCGGCAAAGCGCGCGACTACACCGACGAAGCGCCGTGGGGATTTTTTATCGACCGCGTGCAGCGCAAGGCGCGCCTTATGCGCGGGTACCACGACTTGTACGACACGCCTGTCGAGGGCGAGGCCTATGCCTACTACCCGCTCCACCTCGACCCCGAGATGGCCACCTTGCTGTTGGCGCCCTACTGGACCGACCAGCTTAACCTGATTAAACAAATAGCCCGTTCGTTGCCGCTGCACTTTAAACTCTATGTCAAAGAGCACCCGGCCATGGTCGGATACCGAACGCGCGCGTACTACCAAACGCTCAAAAAAATCCCCAATGTGCGTTTGGTGCACCCCAACCTCGACAACTACCGGCTTATTAAGGAGTCAAGACTACTGTGCACCATCACCGGTACCGCCGGCTGGGAGGCGCTCCTGTTTAAAAAGCCGGTCATCACGTTTGGCGATGTCTACTTTAACCGCGTGTCGATGGTCAAAAAGTGCGAGCGTATAGACGAGCTCCCTTTGTTGGTGCAACAACAAGTAGAGCGTTTTAATTTTGACGAGCACGAGCTCGAGCAGTATGTGGCGGCGCTGCTTGAGCGCTCGGCAAACGTCTCGCTGCATCGCCTGTGGGAGGTAGGTGCCGACAAAAAAGAGATGGTGCACAACCTCGAGTCGTTTTGCGCGCTCCTTGGCCCGGCCGCCGGATTGGTCAAACAATAATTCATGCATATCGACCTCTATAGTCTCCGCTACAACCCGCTCTCGGGCGGCGGCTCGCACCAAACGCTTGCGCTCATGCTCGCAAGTTTGGTCGAGGCCGGCCACACTGTGCGCCTTATCACCCTCGAGGCGAGCATCGACGCCGCCGTGGCCCCTTGCCCGGTGTTGGTGCGCCCTTGCAGCGGCGGCTTTTTTGCGCAACAACGGCAGGTGGCCGCGCTTATGCGCGAGTCGCAGGCAGACGTGCATCTGCTCTACGGGCACGCACTTTTGTGGGCCGGCGGCTTGTACAAACGCGGCGGTGGCACCGGGGCAGCGGTTGCCTATCTCAACAATTACCTGCCGGGGATGGGGCTGCACCGACCGCGAGCACTACTGTTTGTGCTCCGCCGCCGCTTGTGGGAAAAGACTTTTGGTGCGGCACTTATGCGGCACCTCGACAGGTTGTACTTTGACTCCCCTGTTACGCAAGCCGTGTACGAGTCGTACGGCTACCACCACGCGCGGGCACTGATGATACCCGAGTTTGTCGACACCAAGGCTTTTGCGGCGTTGTCGCGACAGCCGGCGCCGTTTATAAAACATCCGGACGAAACGCATTTTGTATACGCCGGGCGCCTGAGTACCGACAAAGGGACCGACCTTCTTTTACAGGCGGCGTCGCTCCTGCCGCGCCAGGTGAAAGTGCATATCGTCGGCACGGGGCCGATGGAGTCGGCCGCGCGCGCCGCCGCAAACGAGCAGGTGCACTGCTACGGATGGCAAAGCGGCGATGCGTTAGCGGCTTTTTATCAACACGCAGATGTTTTTATACATCCGTGCCGATGGGTAGAGCCGTTTGGTCGCACTATTGCCGAGGCGCTCGCCTGCGGCGCACCGGTGCTTGCCACCGAAGGCACCGGCGCTGCCTTTGTGGCGGGATCTGCAGGAATGACCTTTAAAAACGGCGATGGTGCCGACTTGATTAAAAAAATGCAGACCTTAACAGACCCCGCCACCCGTGCCGCGCTCGCGGCCCATGCGCCTGTGCGTGCGCATGAGTTAGAGTACCGCAACAGCGCTCGCCTGCTGCTGGATGACCTCGCCGCGCTTAGCCCAAAAAAGTAAGTATCTGTTCGGCGCGTTTGTCCCACGTGTAGTGTTGCACCAGCTCGAGCGCGCGCTTGGCGCGTGCGGCCATCTCGTCTTTATGCGCAAGCGCGTAACGCAACTTTTCGCGGAGATCGGCCGGGTCGTCGCTTTTAAAAAATAGTGCCGAGGAGTCATCGAGCACCTCGCGTATACTTGGCACGTCTGAACAGATAATAGGCTTGCCCGAGGCCATATAGGCAAACAGCTTAAGCGGCGAGGTGTACCGCGCCGAGATCTCTTGTCGCGCCGTATTGGGGAGCACTAACAAATCGGCAGCCGCAAGGACACGCGGCAACTCGCGATACGGCAGGTACGCAACAAAGTGCGCGTACGGATATTTTTTTGACAACACGGGTACCTCGGCCGCATCGGCACCAACCAGCGCCACCTGCGGCTCGGCAAGCCCTTCGGCCGCGGCTACCAAGGTTTCGGTGCCCTTCCAGCCACCGAGCGCGCCTACATACAAAGCCAACGCACCTTCGTGCGGCAACCCTAACCGCTGCCTGGCTTCTTGTTGCATAATCTGGTGCTCAAACAGGCGCACGTTAACGCCGTCGGGCGCGACGGTTATTTTGTTTGGGTCGACACCCAAGGCGACCAGGTCATCTTTGAGCGCTTGCGTAATAGCAACCACGTGCGTGGTCCGTGCAAGCGCCCGATTGAAAAGCCACCCCCGTTTAGGGATACTGTGGAGCTCGAGTACAACCGCTCGTGCGCGCGGCAGGGCAAAGAGCAGCGGGTAATCGCGCGTATACAGCACGTCGCTTCGGTGCACGGCGCTACAGCGGCGCAGCGCGCGAGCAAACGACCACACATCGAGCCAAAAAAAGAGCGCATTAAACATTTGCCACCGGCTCCCAAAGTCGCTGATAGGCAAACGCGTGATAGAAAAGTTTTTAGTAACGCCGTAGTAGGCAAAAGGATCCTCCCCCGTAAAGTTGCGCTTGTCCGGCACTACTAACGAAACCTCGGCGCCCGCAGCGGCAAACGCCTCGCACATGACCATGACCTGCAGCCCGTGAGCCTTTTGGGTCGGTATGCGGCTGTGGGTAAGGTATAGCAGCTTCATTTGATTAAAAAGACATTGTAGCCGCTCACTTGGTTGCTGCTCATCTTGCCAAACAAAAGATCGACCTCGTGTGCGGCCTTGCACAAGAGCTTGCTCCTGCCGAGCGGGCTTATTTTTATCCACGTTTCAAACGCACCGCGCACAGGCACGAGCTCGATTGACGAAAACTCCCGGCACAGATGCGCCCACGCATCTTTGGTAAAGCGCCAGTAGTCGGCATAGTAGCCGTGCTCGGCATGATAGTAGTACAAAAACGGTGCATACAAGAGCGCCTGACCGCCCGGTTTGAGCACGCGATGTATCTCGCGCACTGCGCGCTGAGGGTCTTCGACATGCTCGAGCACCGATATGCATACCACCGCATCAAACGAGCCGTCGGCAAGCGGCAACTGGTGGATGTCACCCACCAGGTCGGGGTTGTAGTCGGGCACCTTGTCGATTATCTTGTAGTCGACTTGGCTAAGGAGCGGCACGAGCCACGCCATGCCGGCATCGTACCGATTGTTGCGCGCGGGGTCGACCCGCAGGCCGCCGCCGATGTCGAGGATACTCCGCCCGGGCGTAAAGATACGCCTGACCGACTGCTCAAAAAAATGCGGGTTCCAGCTTGTCATGTGAGCAGTATACGATAGATGTCCGCGGTCGCGCGCGCGGTCTTTTGCCAGGTAAACTCTTTTGCCCGAGCAAGACCGCGCTCTACCAGTTGGGCGTACAGGGACTTGTCGCTTAGGACCCGATACATGGCCTCGGTAAGGGCCGCTTTGCTGGTAGGGTCAACCAGCACTGCCGCATCACCGGACACCTCGGGCAAGGCAGTTACTGTAGAGGTGATAACCGGCGTCCCCGAGGCAAAAGCCTCTACGAGCGGCAGGCCAAACCCCTCGTTAAGCGACGGGAAGACAAACAGATCGGCCGCCGCATAGAGCGCGTTTAAATCCTCGGGGGCAACGTAGTTTAAAAAGCGGATATCAGCCGAGTAGGCCGAGCGCTGTGCGAGCTCGAGGGTGCGCTCGGCCTCATAGCCTTTGCGGCCCGCCACCACCAGCTGGTGCGACACCGGGTGCTGGTGCCGCAGCAACTCGTAGGCCTCGACCAACATAGCAACATTTTTGTGCGGCTCGAGCCGCGACACATCGAGGATAAAGGGCGTCGATATGCCGTACTGCGCGCTCATGCGACGCCGCGCCTCATCTTTAGCAAGAGGGGTATAGCCTTCGCTCCCGCCGTTGTAAGTTACAAATACTTTTGAGGCCGGCACGTGGTAGTGCTCGACTATCTCCTCTTTGCCAAACTCTGACACCGCGATAACCGCCGCTATAAAACGGTTGCCATACTTCATCACCGCGTTAAACATCCTCCGCGATAAAGGAAACTCTCCCAGCGCGGTAATATCCCCCGCTCCGTGGGCGGTCACCACGATGTGTCGCGCAGGCGCCAACCAAAAAAACGGGTACAGCCGCGGCTGAAACCAGTGGATAACATCAAACGATTCGTGGTGGTACCGCCAAAAAAAGAGCAGCGTCCGGACAAAACGGGTTGCAAACGGGAGCCGCACCTGCGGCATGATAATTTCGCGCACGTTGGCGTAGAGCGGGTCATCAACTTTATCAAAATGCACTAGGCACCACTCAAAACGATCGTCTTGCAGCAGTTGCTCGATAAGTTTGCGCGTATACAGCGCTGTACCCATACCGGGGCGACCGTCCATCGCATAACTCATGAGCGCTATTGTTGGTTTTTTAGGCATGACGATTGATCGTTTGTGCAATAAGCGCGCGGTAGGCGGCCGCGGCCTTTATGATAGAAAACCGTTCGACCGAGGCGGCAATATGCTCGGGAGCACTAAAGGTTGTGGTGGTCATACGCTCGAGGCCCCTAGCAACGGCCTCTGGCGTCCCATCCTGCAAAAAGAGCCCGTTCTCCCCCTCGATAATCATCTCGTCGGGACCGGCGGTCTTGGTGGTAAGCACCGGGATACCGCACCGCAAGGCCTCGGCGTGCGCCAATCCAAACCCCTCGATGTGCGAGGTCGAAACAAAAAAATCGCTCGCGCGGCACAGCGCGGCCACGTCGTTGCGCGCACCGAGCAGCTTGATATACCCGCCCGCACCGTGTGTGGTAATGAGCTCTTTGAGCGACTCCTGCAACTTGCCTTGGCCCGCCAACGCAAGTACATACTCGGGGTGGGCGGTGTGGAAGTCTATAAATCCTTTAATAAGCGCTTCGGGATTTTTTTGCTCCGTGAGTCTCCCCACCGCAACTACTAACCGCTGTTGCGACGAAAGTCCGATTGCCGCACGGGTAGCCGCCGGATCAGCGGCGCGTGCAGCCGTGTCGAGCGCCGCCAGGTCGACCCCATTGTGTATAAGCACAAACTTTTCTTTAGGTATGCGTTCTTGCCGTGCGGTAAACTCAAGCACCGTTTTAGAGACCGCAACTATGCGGTAGGTGGCGTGTGCCAACAGTCGATCGACCCGTTGCTGGTTTGGCGTCTTGCCGGTGTAGGTATTGTGCTCGATAGCAATAACCGGAATACGCATACAAAACCCAAGCACACGGGTCACGGTATTACTAAAAAAGAGACTCGACACAATTACTGCGGGCCCCAGCCGCCGCAACAAGCGCGCAAGTCTTACCCACTCACTCATGTCCCTAAAATTTTTAAAATTAAACTGGTGCACGACCACCTGGCTTGGCACCGCATCAAACCACTCGTGTTTGCTAGGAAATTTAAACAGTGTCACCAAGTGCACCTCGTACTCGGGGAACCCTTGCTTACAAAGGTCTATATATAACCTCTGCACGCCCCCAACCAACAGGTCGTTGACGGCAAATATCAGGATAGGTTTTTTAGAGTCCATATTATTTTTCTGCCACGCAAAACCAGCCGAGTGGGGCCGGATGCAGGGTATGTACCTTGTGCGGGATGATGGTATCAAGTGCACAGGCCAACGCATAGATAGGCAACCGCAAGAGCGGGAAGAGCCACACGTCGTGTAAGAGGTTAGCCGCGGTGCTAAAACGCTCACCATACGGGGTCAACTCAATACGAGTAAACCGTGCGCCGTGCAGCAGGCGCAAAAGCCCCTCACTGGTAAAGCGCACATAGTCGTGCGGCTCGCGCATTTCGTTGGCAAGAAAGGGCGAGGCGATAAGCACGTGACCTCCTGACCGCAAGACACGCCGGATTTCGCGCATGAGTGCGGGCGGGTCTTCGGCAATATAGAGCGCGTTAAAAAGCAATACGAAATCAAACGAGTCGTCTGCGTATGGGAGCGGCTTATTAAAGTCGACGGGCACTCCTTTGTCCGGTACCACGTTGGTGCGCACTACCTCAAACCCGGTCGGCAACAACGCCTCATAGCTGCCGCCTCCCGCCAAGTCAAGCACGCGACCCGCAAGTTGCGGAGCATACCGTGCCACCTGCGCGTTAAATAGCACGCGGCCCAAGGTTTTGCCCTGCAAAATTTGACCGGCAAAAGTTAGTGCCATAGTTTTAGCCGCTCATACCAATCAACCGTGGTCGAGAGTTTGCCCTTAAACTGGGCAAAGGTGGTCGAACGGTCGATAGAGACACGCGGGAGTTCGAGTATTTTACTTTCGCGGCAGACCGTCCCCTCTTTAACCGTGACCGCTGCGTCGAAGCCCAGCCCGCGCACAATAGAGATAGTCCCCTGATTGTAATTGCCAAACGGATAGGCAAACAAGGTACAAGGTTTGCCGAGGGCCGCTTCGACCGCCTGTTTTGAGTGCTCTATCTCACCATGTGCCTCCTCGGGAGAAAGGTTGGCTAATTTAGGATGTGACTTGGTATGTGCTCCTAATTCAACAAGATCGGACATCTGCCTCATCTCATCAGCGTTCATGTGCGGTATGCCGTTGTTGTCCCTGCCGATAAGACCCGACTCTACAAATACAGTCGCGGGGAATCCAAACCGGCGCAATACTGGGTACGCTGCGGTGTAGTTGTCGCGATAGCCGTCATCAAACGTAATAACCGCCGCGCCGCCAAGCGACTCGCTTCGCGCATGGCGCCGAGCCAGTTCGCTCAAAGATACGACAGGAATTTTTTTGGCCGCCAGATATGCCATCTGCTTTTCAAAATCAGCCGGAGACACTGTTGCAAAGTGATCCCAATCGCTGACTGAGTGGTACATAAGTATCACCGCCCTATTCTCGGGCAGCCGCGGCTTGGGTGCCAACAAAAAGAAAAGTTGTTTGATAAATGCTTTCATTATTGTGTCAGTATGGCCGGCAACCGGTCGGCAAGCAATCGCAGTGAATGCTCTTGTTCTACATAGGTGCGTAGGCCTTTTACTACCGACTCCCGTTCGGCGGCGCTCATGGCAAGCGCGTGCTCAATGGCCTTGGCCGCCGAGTCTGCGGTGTCTTGGCACAGCAGGGCGTCCGGCAGCACACCGCGCAAAGCCTCGTTAGCACACACGACGAGGCAGCCGCTCGCCATCGCCTCGCCTATCGTCTTATCAAAGCTGCCCGACGGCGTCAGGTTAACGTACAGGGCGTGCGACTGGTAGAGCTCGCGGGTTTGTGCATGCGGGACACCGGGACGTATGGCAACTTTAGCGGCAAGCGCTTTGGCGTAGGCGGAGTGTGGGTCGGTCGGACTGCCGTATATATCAACTTTAAACGGCGACGAAATTTTGCCGAGTGCCTCTACAAAGACCTCGACTTTTTTAACCGGGTCAATCCTACCTAAAAATAAAATGGTGTCTGCTGCAGGTACGGGTGGGGGCATAAAAAACTCCGTATCGATCCCCACCGGCATCTGCACCGACTTTTTATACCGAGCCACAAACGCGTCAGGCGACGTGTAGCAAACCACCGAGGCCACACGCGCGGCAAGGCGCGTGCGCCACGAACCCATTTTGTGATTGCGCCATAGCACCACTTTTTTACCCACCAAGCGCCACCACCAGCCGCCAAGCAACACATATTCCTCGTTCATATGTACAAACACCGCGTCGTATCGGAGAGAAAAAATATATTTATAAAAATAAAAAATATATTTAAATTTTGAGGCAGGCTTGCCGAGCGCGTATACCGAAACATTTTTAGGCAAAGCGTGTGTTCCTTCTTTTAGACACACTACCTCTATCTCATCAAACTTTTCTGAAATAACTTCGAGCCATCGATGAAAAAACCCAAGCGCTTGGTCGGTAGTATCAACCGCCTGTGTAATAACTAACAACCGCATACTTATTTGCCGTACACGCCGCGCAAGAGGTCGAGGTCTTTGCCGCTCTCTGTAAGTAACTCGATATTTTTTTGCTCTAATGCGGCAAGCATCGCCAAGCCTTTGGCGTCGTTGGGCATGAGTTTTGTATATAGCTCACGAAAGGCGGCAAAGTCTTTAATAAAGCAGCCACCGCCCGCGCCGCGGCCGCTTTTGTGCACCGGTCGGCCGTAGCGGTTGGCCACCAAAGGGTCGTGGTCGAGTGCCGTGCGCACCGACTCCCAGTCGACCCCCAACTGCTGCGCGGCATCATACAATACGTTGGCCAGCATAATTTGAAAGTACCCATTAAGGTTGTGCGAGTACTTTATAATCTCCGCCTCGGTCGAGGTACACACCTGCACAAACGGCGCAGGCGGCAATACCTCGAGCACTTTTTGCGCGGCCTCTTGATGAGCTGCGTCGTTGCAAGAAACCCCCACAATGTTAGAGAACGGGTTAGCCGCATCATGTGCGGCGGTTGCCTCGCTTAAAAACTCCGGCGAGTACAACAAGACCGCGTGCGGATATTTTTCCTGCAGGCGAGCGGTCGTGCCGGGCAAAATGGTCGACTTAAGCACCGCTATCTTCCCCGCCCCAACGAGCGTTAGGGCACCCTCGACAATGCTCGGGTCAAATCCTGCAGGTGTCGTCGGTGTCGGCACGGCAATAAACACCATGTCGCACTCTTTAATTTTTTCTTTGTTGCCAACATACTGTGGCTCGAGCGCGTAACGCACGGTCTCAAACCCGCGCCTTTCAAAATCGTCGGCATAGTTTTTGCCTATCCAGCCTTGCCCTATAAATCCTATTAGAGGTTTGTCCATATTATTGAAGTGATTGTTTCCATTTTTCTGCCCACTCTTGTCTCGAGGGCACCGCAAGCCGCAAAGTACCCACAGCCCCTGAGCGTAGCGTATCTATTGTAGCCTGCGCAAGTTGTAAGCGCGGCGCGACTATGGCCCCGGCCTCGCGGGCAATGCCAACATCGGGCGCGACCACCGGCACCCCAGCTGCGAGCGCTTCGACCATGCTGGCACCGTACCCTTCATGCAGAGAGGTTGAGAGCACCATGTCGGCCTGCTCCAAGTAGGGCACCGGGTCTTGCCAACCCGCAAACTCTACAGGCAAATCCTGCGCGAGTTTTTGTATGGTGGGCTCCAGAGTACCCGACCCGAGCATGACCAACCGGGCATCGACTCCTGCATCAATTACATTTTTTATAATATGTATTGCAAAAATGGGGTCCTTCTCCCACTCAAACCGGCCTATCCACAGGATTATTTTTTTACTGTGTGGTTGCCGGACTATATTCTGAAATTTAGAAATATCTACATAGATAGGCAACACGGTTATTGGCGTGCGCACACCAATAGCCTCAACCTGCTTTTTTATCTTTTCGGACACGACACGTATTGAGTCTGCCCGGCGCAAAATAAATTTGCCAAGCATAGTCAAAACACTGGTGTGCACCTGCACATTAAATTTTGCGCCCATGCGACGCGCCACCCGCCACGCAAACAGCCCGCGCCAAAAGGGGTCTTGGACCGTCACCACATCAAAATGCTCCTGTGGCATGGCTGGCCACAGTGCTCCCCGCCCCCAATACACCACGGCAAGCTTATCTACCTGCGCGGCCTGCAGGGCAAAACGCGCGCTTGTCGCAACCTTTTTGTCGCCAGTGATCATTAGGACTTTCATAGTGTTTTCAAAAATTCGGCAAGTTTGGGGAGCGTATGGGTGATTGAAAAAGCCTCTACTACATGTCGAGCGTTTTGCGCGCGCGAACGTGCGCCCACAGGATCTGCCGCTATCTTTTTTAGTGCGTTATAAAGTGCTGCATCATCTCCGGGTGCAATAAGGACACCGCTCCCGTCGTCAACCAACTCTGGATTACCGCCCACGTTGGTTGCGACAATTGGTGTGCCGAGCGCCATTGCCTCAAGCAGCTGATGCGAGAGGCCTTCGTACCAAGAATTTATCACAAAAACATCCGCCGCCTTAAGCCAGCCCATAGCCTGCACCCGTGGAAGCTCGCTAAAAATTTTGAGGTGCCAAGACGGTTCTTTTTGTGCGATACGACGCAATGCATCGAAACCTTTCCATGGCACATCACGACCAAAAGATACAATCAAAAAACCAGAGGGGCGGTGCGGTTCTTCAAAAGCAATCGGGACATCTATCCCGTTGTAATGAAGAACTGGTTTTACTCCCCACCCCGACACTACTCTTTGCATATACTTACTCGGTACCACGACGGCTTTGGCGCTGCGCACCACAAAGCGCTGCAGGCGGCGCAAGCGCTCGACCTTGAGACCATATTTTTTAGTTTGAAACTCGTCGAGCTCGTCGCTCACCCCAAAGCGCTGCCGCCCCTGCTCCCAGGCATAGTCGCCGGGCACACGCACTACAAACTTTTTCCCCGCGACCTTTGCCGCCAAGACAGCCGGCAGGCCGACGCTCACGGTGTCTTGCGCATACACCAAGTCGCACATCATCGCATACCCAACACAAAGAAAAAAATAGACTACGTGCCGCACTCCTTTAGGCAAGTGCCGCACCGCACTAAACGGCAGCACCATAACATCAAACCCAAGCATCGGCAGACGCTCCTCTAAAAGTTTGGTGTAGGTGGCCGGCCCGCCGCTCTCTGGCGGATACAGCCCGGTCGCTATTAAAATCTTTTTTTTATACTCCATGAAAAAGGCGGGCAAACACTTTATCCCGCATGTCGCGCGCAATCAAGCTCCAATCGTATTTTTGTACGGCCAACTGCCGTGCCCTCTCTACAACTACTTTAGTGGCCTCGGGGTTACTCAAAATAGCCTTAACCTGCAAGGCAATTTGCTCGGGGCTGTCTTTGGCTACCGGCCAGGCAACCTCAGGCGTAATGTAGTCTTTAAGCCCCCCTTCTTGTGTCGTAATGATAGGGATCTCCGCCGCCATTGCCTCGACAAATGAGGCACCAAAACCTTCGCTCCGACTTGGCCGGACATAGATATCCGCGCTGTGTAGTAGCGTGGCCAACCGCGTATGGTCGACATACCCAAGCCATTCGACGCGACTTTCAACTCCAAGTTCGTGCGCAAGTGCTTTGAGTTTTGCCTCCTCGGGCCCTTCGCCCGCAATTATAAACCGGGCCCCCGGGACCAACGCCACCGCGCGCAACACGTCGTCTACCGCGTTTTTATAAACGAGCCGCGATGAGGTAACAAGCACCACGCCCTCGTGTGCTATTTTTGGTCCTGAAAATTTTTGGGTATCAGCGCCGTTGGGCACTATCTCAACCTTGCCGCGGTATCCCATGCGCTTGGCCCACTCGGCCAAAAAAATAGAGAGTGCCGAAACCGCAGTCGCATTACGAAACCCCCGCCGCAACAAAAACAAAAAAGGCAGCACCCGCACCCGTGCAAACATATGCTCTTCGGTATCCCCTTCTTGCAAGGTAAGCGCGTAGGGTATTTTAAGATTGGCAAGCACAAGCGGAAAGAGCATATAACTCATCATGGCCCACGCGCCGTCGAACGTTTCTTTTTTATGCAGACGGCGGGCAGCCAACGCCGCGCGCGGTACAAATAATATTTTATCCAGATACGAGCCTCCCCACCCGACCCGATGTACCAATACATTCCCGATTTTTTCCTCCGGCGCATCTGCTGGCGAAAACCGCAGCGTCACCATATGAAATTCGATATCGCTCGGCGCAATGCGGTCGGTAATCTCTTTAATAGCCACCTCGGCCCCGCCCACCCGCGGGTAGTATGCCAGGCTAAAAATAAGTATTCTTTTGGTCATTCAATATCAAACTCGTCGACGGCGGCCTCGGTTACCGTCTTTGGTTTGGTATATGCATAGTAGGTCCCGACGACCCCGAGCGCAATGATAGCGGCGAGGCCGACAACATAGCTCCACCCCACCTCGCGCGATACGGGGGTTGCAACAACGGCCGCAGCTTGATCGATGGTTTTAGCGGCGGTTATCTTGGCTACCGGAGCTTTGGCCATCGGCACGGGAGTCTTGTCTGTTGGTGGCGTAGATAAAGCAACCTGCTCTCCATGGAGCGGCGAGTCGTTAGCGAGTGTCGAGGTCGCTGCCGTGGTGTTGTTAGGGAAGCGTAGGAGTGCACCGCGCTGCGCGGCAAACCCCATAATTAAAGGCGCAAAGCGCACACCACCTTGCGCATGTACGAGCGTGTCCGGCGGAATAACAAAAGTGTTATGACCACTTTCGAGCGACCACTCTCCCAGCGACAAATCTTGTGTAGAGTTGTTGACGACCAAGAGTGAGTTATCGGCCTGCAACACGAGTGCGACCTGTGGCGCCTTAGCGACAACCAATACCCGTGCCGTAGCGCTCGAGTAGTTGTAGCCAACCGACAACTCAACATCATAACTGCCGGGGTACACATAGGTGTGCATTTGATGCACCCCCTCGGCGGTCGCGCCGTCGCCAAAGTTCCAAATATAGCGCGCGCCCGACAGCGGTTCGCCTTTGGTGCCAAACACTTCGCCGGCAAAGTAGGTCCCCGCCCCCGCAGCTGTCACCGTGTCGGCGGTTATTTGCGCGGTTATCGGCGGCGGCCCCACGCCGCCGAGCGACACAGCAACCTGTGTCTGCGTGGGTGTGCTGGTCGCCTGCGTCTGTGGCTGGGTTTGTGTTTGAGTTTGCGCTGCGTCACCGACCGTAATGCGATCTTTAAAACCGTTAAAGGTCGCCTGGCCTATGCCACTCACATTCATAATGTCCTCTATTTTTTGAAACGGCCCGTTTTGGGTCCGGTAGTCGATAACCGCCTGAGCCTTTACCCCCGTGCCGCCAAGACCGGTCAGGGTCATCAGGGTAGCCTTATCGGCCGTGTTGATATTAACCAAATCCGCGGCAAGCAGCGGCGCCGGTACTACGAGCAAGAAAATGAAAAGTAAAAAGTAATTACGTAGCATCATCAAGCGGCTCGACTGCCAGCATCTCGCGCAGCTTTTCTTGGCTGAGCTCTGGCGGTTGAGGATGTTTGAGTGCCGGCGCATGCTCCGGCTTGGGCTTAGCTGCCTCGGGGGCGAGGCGACCGAGCGTCTCTTTTAAGTCTTTGGCATGGGGCGGCGTTTTGGTACCGGTGGCCATCTGCAAGGCCTCGCGCAAGCTTTTAGCCCCGCCGAGTGGGGGTTTAACCGGCTGCGAGTATGTTGCCGGCGCAGGTTGCCGAGTCACAGGCGCTGCCGGGGCTGCCGCGGCTTTGTGTAAAACCGCTACCTCTTTTTTAACCTCGGGGGTTGGATGGTGGACGGGATGAGCGGGCGCAGACACAGGTGCAGAAGCAGCTTTAGGTGCCGGCCTATAATCTTTTTTAGGCTTTGTCTCGGGCACAAACGTCTCGAGCTTATTCCACTCGTCTATCGCCGTCTCTACCTGCGCGCGTGGCTTGCCATAGGCGGCGCGCGACGCCTCGAGCACCTGCGGGACAAACCGCTCGGGCGGCGGGTCAAACGGCGGCAGTGTGGTCGCACTAAAGGGCGGCGATCCGACGCCGTCTATCATGAGCGTCAGGTACACCTGCGCAAACCCAAGGTTGACCAAGTCGGTCGCGGTAAACTGCGGGTTAAAAATAGTTTCGAGCACTTCGGCATCAAACGGCCCGACCCGAAACGCGACCGTCGTGCCCACGTTGCCAAACACCGCGTCGCGCACCTCCTCCTCCATCTGCTCGACGTATTGGTGCGCAATAAGCAGGTTGAGTTTGTATTTGCGCGCCTCGGAGAGGATGTCAGAGAAGCTCTCGTTGGCAAAGTTTTGAAACTCATCGACGTAAAAATAAAAGTTGGGCAGCTTGTTCATCACTTCCAAAGGCACATCGGCGCGCGACATCGCGGCCAAATATATTTTAGTGACCAGCATCGAGCCGAGCAGCGTCGCGTTGACCTCGCCCACGCGGCCCTTACTGAGGTTCATGATCAAAATCTTTTTCTCATCCATCAGCTTGCGGATGTCAAAAGATGATTTGGGCTGCCCGACGATGTTGCGGATCAGTGGGTTAGAGGTAAACTGCCCTACTTTGTTTTGGATAGCGGGCGTCGCGTCTTGAGTATAGCGGTCGGTGTAGTTGGCAAACTCGTCGACCCAAAAGCTCTTGACCAACGGGTCTTTGACGTTGTCGACCACCTTTTTGCGAAAGGCTTTGTTGATGAGCATGCGATTGACGTCCAGCAGCGTCGCGCCCGGATACTCGAGCAGTGCTAAAAGCGTGTTCGACAAAATGTACTCCATGCGCGCGCTCCATGCGTCGACCCAAATTTTGCGAAACGCCGACAAGAGCCCCGACACCACCAGGTGCCGCTTGTCATAGCCGACGTCCTCCATCACGTTAAACGCTACCGGATGGTCCATGTCGAACGGCGCAAAGTACACCACGTCTTTGACGCGGTGCGCCGGCACGTACTCCATGATCCGGTCGGCGGTCGAGCCGTGCGGGTCGATAAAGGCTATCCCCTCGCCGTTGCGGATGTCCTGTATAGCCATGTTCTCGAGCAAGGTACTCTTGCCCATGCCAGTCTTGCCGATGACATACATGTGCCGCGCGCGGTCCTTGCGCTTAATACCAAAAGGCATCGAGCTCCCGCGGGAGTTGGTCTGGGCAAAGAAAGTTATTTGATTAGGATCCTCCGCCATCGACCGTAATTATACCATTTTGTAAAGAGACCTACTGCACAATTTGCCCCTGCAGGTATTTATGATTTTTGTCTTGAGCGTCGTAAGACGACTGACCGGAAACAACCGAAAAAGTCGCAACATCGGCTCCATTAATTAATTTTGAAATCAAAGGGCCCCCATTGTATCCAAACCAGTAAACGTTTTTTGCATCATGTGTATATTGAGAATCGACGACAACAAATGTGGACGGGTCAGCATTCGTGACAACCTCCCTTCCAAGAAAAACATGCGTTTGGTCTTTAGCGAAAGGTAGAATATCAGAATTGGTCGAAAATGTGACTGGGTCTGCATTTGGCATACCAGCAAACTCCTGCCAGTTGGTGAAATACGCATAATTTTTGTCTTTAAAATAATAGCTGCCATCCTTGCCTCCAGCATACACAAAGGTTCTGGCATCGGGTTCCTGTCCGTAGGCTGGACCACCCGTATCTACAGCGAGAATATTTCCATTCATATATACATGATATGAATCTTTGGTATAAGTAAAATCTTTGTCGTCAGTTTGTATGGTTGTGCTAGCGTTAGTATAGCTACTTTGAGACTGCGAAGTAGGAGCAGACACATGAAAAAGCCCGAGCGTGCCGGACCAGAGGGCGCCAAAAAAGAGCCCAATACCGACCAAAATGCCGTGTATGAAGTTCACACCCTTATTGTACCCCCGCTTTTTCTTTAGTTCTTCACACCCAGTCCAAAACTAGGACATCGGATGTCCTAGTTTTGG
>CAIWUA010000052.1 GCA_903915735.1 Candidatus Adlerbacteria bacterium | reverse complement strand
GAGTATTTTAACGAGTACATCAAGCCCAAAGGCTGCAAGTGCATCAAGTGCGCGCCGCAGCTGCATAAAAAAGTTTAATATTGTATAATCCCTCCATGCTTATCCGCACGTGCATGGCCAAAATTCATCGCGCGACGGTCACCGAGGCCAACCTCAACTACGTGGGATCTATCACTATCGACGAAGACTTGCTCGATGCAAGCGGAATGCGGCCCTTTCAGTACGTTAACATCACCAACCTGCGCAACGGCGTCTATTGGCAAACCTATATTATTGCCGGCCCGCGCGGCCAAGGGGGCGTATGCCTTAATGGGCCACCGGCGCACCACTTTCAACCCGGGGACTTGATCATCATCCTTGCCGAGGCGTGGCTCGAGCCGTCGCAGATGGGCGAACTTAACCCCACCGTTGTGTTTGTCGACGACAAAAATAAAGTCACCGAGATTAAAAAGCATCAGGCACTCCCCCATGGCACCGTCCGCTAGCACCACAGTTGCGGGCATCACGGTTGCTTACGAACCACAGACAGACGGCTCGCTGATGGTACGCGCTACTTCTGCAACTGCGCCTGTTGCTGAAGCTAAGTTTGCTGCCGAGCGTGTCGACGAGGGCAAAATTTTGTACATGGAGGCCACCGAGCTGGTCGCAACGCGCGCCAAGGCGGGCGAAGCGGCCGAGCAGATTTGCCCCGTGCTCGAGAAGTTGTTTGCCGTCTTTAGGGGCGAGGCGACCTTTGAGGCCGGCGTGCCCGCGCCGCGCCCTGCCTCGGGCGAGTTTGTCCCCAACCCCGGCAAGACTATCGAGACGATGGTCGACGGCACCACCTGGCTGCGCCTGCCGGTGCGCACGCGACTGATCACCATGGCCGACAAAGATTTGACGCCGCTTTTAGACGAGTACGTCAAACCGTTTTTGCAGCCCGGCGACCTTATTTTTATCAGCGAAAAGGTTTTGACCATTACGCAGGGGCGCGTGGTCGACATCAGCAGCATCAAGCCGTCGCCTTTGGCGCAATTTTTGGCCGGCAAGGTCAACAACAACTACGGCTCGGCCGAGTTTAAAGGCTTTGGCCACGGCACCGCGCTTGCGATGCAGCTGTTTATCAAAGAGGCCGGCACTCCGCGCGTACTGTTTGCCGCGGCGGTGTCAGCTATTACGCGGCCGCTCGGCATTAAGGGCGCCTTTTACTTTTTGTGCGGCAAGTCGGCCAAGTCGGTCGACTGCCCGATGTCATTTTTAATCCTCGAGTACGCGCACGCGGCCAAGCTCGCGCCACACCACTGCAACGCCGTGAGTAAACAAATAAAAGCGCGCTTGGGGCACGAGACGGTTATTGTCGACGCCAACTACCGCGGCGCCTTTTCGCTCGGTAAATCGTCGCGGGCAATAACCGAAAAGTTCATCGGCCAAGTGCTGAGAGACAACCCCGCCGGCCAATCGGCCGAGATGACGCCATTTTTTATCATCCGCAAAAAAGCCTAAAGAAAAAACCGCAGGGCCCAAAGGCTCTGCGGTGTTTGTTTAGGCGATAGCCTGCACCATCTGCTCGGCGCCCAGCCGAGTAGAGTATTTGCTGAGGTACAGCATGCAGCTGTCGGGGCATGCGACGACGGCAACCACTTCGCCGTTGGCGTTGCGCATAGAGTTGAGTTTGGTCTGTGTCACCCGCCTAAGGTGGTCGTAGAGTCCTTGCAGCGCCATACCACTTGACGGCCCTGCCAACAGACCGCGGCTGCACAACCGCAGGCTTTGGTAGTAAGCATCAACGATACCAACCGTCTGAAGTACGTCGATAGCGTCTCTCCATGGCTGGTCTACCTCCTCGAGACGCTCTGTGGTGCGCGTGCCTGGCACATCGTTGGTCGTGGGCACTACCCCGATCATCGTTGCGTGGGGCGACAAGGCCTTGAGGCATTTTGATACGCCTATCATGGTGCCGCCTGTGCCAAGTCCGGCACAAAACACCGTGACCTCGCCGTGCGTCTGTTGCCAGATTTGCGGAGCGAGCCAGCGCACAGAGCCACCCGGATTGCTCTCATCGCGATATTGGTCTGGGTTCCACCAACCATCCTGCGCACCCAACTCGCGGGCTTTGGCGATGCCGTTGAGGTCCTTGCGGCACTCGACGCCAAAGAGCTCGAGCAGGTGCTGTTTGTCGGGCGGGATATCGTGCGGCACGATAGCGATGACTTTTGATATCCCAAAACACCGTGCCAAGAACGCGTCGGCCAAGATTTTGTTGCCCGACGAATTTTCGACCAGCGTATGCACTCCCTTGAGCCGACCTGACGCATAAGCGGCGTCGAACAGGTTGCGCGAGGCGAGTAGTTTGGCGTTGAAGATGGGTGTCATGAAGAGAAGTTTCAAAAACACCCGAACTTTTTGGCCGTGGTACGGATTCAACTCCGGCGGCAACTCGACCAACGGGGTCGGTGGATGTTTGCCGGGGTCGAGATAGTCGAGCAAAGCGTTGGGGCCGGCAAACACGCTGGATGCCGGTGAACTTGCTATGCAACTCCGCATCATTCCTTCCTCCATTCAATGAGCGAGTATCTGCCCCGCACCATACCAAAATGCCCCTACTGCGACAAGCGGTAGTTGAGCCAAATGCCGGCGAAGGCGCCGACCGCGCCGAAGAACATTGATGAAAACGAAAAGAGCCCTGCGCCCCACAGCGTGGGTATCCAGCTGCCAATGGTCGAGCCGACACCAACCCACACCCACAACATCGCGCGCGATTGCATGCTTTATTTTACCTCGAAAGTAAACAAAACAATTTCGCCATGGGTGCCGACGCGCATAGGCGGCCCCCAGGTGCCTACGCCGCTCGAGGTATAGACCTGCATACTCCCCAACCGCTTAAGCCCGTACGCAAAGCCTTTGTAAATACTGCCCGCAATATACCCAAGCGGCCACTGCTGTGCGTTATGCGTATGGCCCGATATTTGGAGCGACACGCCCGCGGCGGCCGCAATGTCGAGGTGGTTAGGCTCGTGCTTGAGCAACACAGACGGCATGGTTGGGTTAATCGAGAGCCCGTCTAAAATAGTTTTAAACCGTGCGGGGTCGGAGGCGTTTTTGTAGTCGACGCCAATGAGCTGCAGCCCGTCGATAACGAGCAGCTCGTCGATAAGCGCGCGCATCCCCGCCGCCTTAACCGCCGCAAGAAAGCGCTCGCGATGGCCATACTCTTCGTGATTGCCGGTAATAAAGTACACGCCAAGCGGCGCCGACAACTTGCAGAGCGGCGCGGTCAGCTCGGGCAGGTCGGGCGCACCGGTGCCGTCAAACAGGTCTCCGCCGATAACTATGATGCTGGGGGCGAGCGCCTCGACCCGCGTGACTATCCGCTGCGCAAAATGCGGGCCGTGCACTTGCCCTAAATGCAGGTCGCTTATCCACACGGCAGTTTTGCCGTGCCACTCGGGCGGCAAGTTGGGCAGCGCGACCTCAACTTTGGTGACAACTATGGTGCGCGCGTGCACGATGCCATAAAGATTTGCCGCCGCTGCGGCTAAAAATAAAATAGGGCCGAGGGCGACCAAACTTTGTGACACCGCGACGAGCGCGCCATATACTACGGCCGCGATAAAAAAATATAACAAGCTCCCCGCCCATAGCGCCGACACCAAGTAGTATCCTCGGGTAAAAAAGTTGTAGTACGAGTTGCCGAGTACCGTTGCCGCGATAAAACTCAGCGTGAGAAAAATGGCGCCGACCCACAGCCCCAACGGCCAAAACACACCCGCAATATCAAACGCAAGCACGAGCCCACTAACCACCACGGCCGTGGCCAGCAACAAAATAGCCGTAGTAACGAGCAAGAAAAAAGAAAAGGTTAAGGCTCTACGCATGGAGTTGGTACTGTGCATCATACCAAAAAGGCCTTTTTAGATTTGCCAAATTAGCCCCTCATGAAGAACACATACAAGCCCTGTAGCATAAGTAGCAAGCTCTACCGTAGGGCAATTACCAACCCGTTCGATTATTAACTAGATTATCTTTATGAACAAGAAAATCGCACTCGCAGCAGTTTCGACCATTATTATCGCAGCGCCGCTGTTTGCTTTTGCCGACACGATCAACCGCCAGCTCCAGGTGGGTATGTCGGGCTCGGATGTCTCGGCTATGCAAAGCTTCTTTGCGCAGGATGCCACTATCTATCCGCAGGGGTTGGTGACCGGCTACTTTGGCTTTTTGACCAAGTCGGCGGTGTCCAACTTCCAAAGCCGCAACGGACTCCCGGCGGTCGGCCGTGTAGGCCCGGCTACGCTCCCCGTGCTTAACGCCCAAATGGCGGGAGGCAGCGCCGGCGACCAAACCTCAGCGGTCATCTCTAACGTCAACGTATCAACCAGCCGCAATAACGCAACCGTAAGCTGGAACACCAACGAAAACGCAAAAGGTATCGTCTACTACAGCACCACCCCTCTTACGCAGCAAGACGGCATGAACGTCGTCACCGTGAGCGGCTGGGTAGCTAACAACGACAATGTTTTGCGCACCTCGCAAAACGTGTCGCTCTCGAACCTCCAAGCCAACACGACGTACTACTACCTCGTGTACACCACCGACCAGGCCGGCAACGTGAGCGTTACCGTCCCCTCGACCTTTGTCACCTCAAACTAACCCTTAGTTTAAGGCTGTAGAGCTAGGCGAAGAAAGGCCCCCCGCAAGGGGGCTTTTTGGTTGTCTTAAGACTATTACTTTGCGCTTCCACCCCTTAAGAAAGTCGGCAACCGCGATATGCTTTTGCCCTCGGCTCGAGGCCGGGTCGTTGTAGTACACAACCCCATCCTTAATCCCGTCGACCACCAGCAGGTGCGGTATCGTGCTTTTAGGGTCAAACTTGTAGTGCACCGACAGTATCACCGGACCATCCTTAAGGTACTCTTTAAACTGCGCAAAAGCGTCCTGTGCGCTAAGCGCCGACAAGTTGTGGTACGCGCCCTCGAGCCCGTACTTTTTGCCCAAGTTGATAAGGCCTTGGTATATCCAACCGGCACTGTAGTCGTAGGCGCCCGCCGCAATACCCTGCTTAAGCAGCGCGTCGACCGACACCGCGTCCGGCGTGTAGTAGTCGATGATCATCGCCAAGCTGGTTATCCCGCACCCAACCTTTTGCCACGGTGGCGACTGTATGTCTTTAAACTGCGAGTACGACGGCACATCCGGCACCATCATAGGAACACTCATGGGTATAAGCATCAAACAATCGTCCCACGGATGCTGCGTATGAACAATTAATATTCATTAGTTCCTCACCGTGACCGGTGTCCCCACGTCGGCCCACTCGTACAACAACTTTGCCTGATCGGGCGGCAGATTAACGCAGCCGTGCGACCACGGCTGGCCAAAGTGGTCGTGCCAGTAAGCGCCGTGGATGGCGCTCCCCGAGACGGTAAAGTACAGGTCCCACGGTACGCCGGGCAGGTCGTAGTATTGGTCGCTGAGGCCCGGTATAGGCCCCTGCATATAGCTGTCGGGTGTCTTGCGGCGTACAAAAAAGGTCCCTACGTCGGTGGGGGTGAGCTCAAGACCGGTCGAGATAGGCTGCTGCATAAACAGTGTGTCGCCGTCGTAGGCGTATAACACCTCTTGAGAAAGGTTGATAATGATGCGCTTGGTACTTGAGGCGTTGAGGTGTGTTGCCGGGTCGCTCGGCCCCGCGTCGGAAAAGAGGTGCACGTAGTCGGCCGCAACGTACCAGCCGCCCGTCACGCGCTCGGGGTAGTGCACCTCTCCGTCAAATCCGATTTTGTACCAGGTGTGCCCGTCGCTCACCACCGTGTCCGCCACCTTGAGCACCATGCCGTTGCGCAACTTAATGACCACCGGGTAGTCGGTGCCGGGGCCGGAGCGCAGGTTGATGCACGGCTCTCCGTCAAAATACGGCCCGCAGCTGCCGACAACCTCTATATATGAGTAGAGCGTCGGCGCAGGCACAGCGGGGGTCGTGGTAGCTTGCGGTGAGCCTGTCGAATCCGTAGAGGCCTCTTGCTCACCCCCTCCCAATATCGTGGCCGCCGGTGGGAGTGTGTCCTTAACGTATTTTCCAAATCCAAAAGCCACGCCAAATAAAATAAGTACTCCAACAGCGGCAATTGCCAAAATGTCCTTATTTTTAAAAAGCCTATCCATACCTTCATCTTAATGAACCCCACATGATAAAAGGGTTAAGACGGGTTTATTAAAGAAAAAGGCCGGGCGTTGTGCGCTCGGCCTCCCCACTACTTTTTAAACTCAACTTCGGCCAGAGTCTACACTAACGGCTACAAGCCGCCGGTGTTTGTCGCCCTCGTTGGGGCCATAAAGGACCAACATGGTTTGGCCCTCGACCAAGGTATCAATGCCACAACGTTGGAGCACTGACACATGGACAAATACATCGGGCTCGTCCGGACATTGAAAGAAGCCGAACCCTTTGAGCTGATCGAAGAATTTGACCACCATGCGCTCCGGACCAAACACCTGTGCCACTGTCTTTTTTGGTGTGGTGGAGCGGGTCGGAGTTGGTCGGATCGCGGTCGCCTCGTCCATCGATAAGACGCGAGTGCATCTAAGTCCTTTTGGACTCTGCACCGCCTCGCAGGTGATTTTGGTGCCCTCGCAGGCTGCCTGGTATCCGTTGTGTTGCAAACATGACGTATGCAACAACACGTCCGGCAGACCGTTGTTGGGGGTGACAAAGCCATACCCCTTTTTCGGATCGAACCATTTGACGACGCCGGATAACTCGATTATTAGGGCAGAAGCAGTCGCAACTGACATGACTAACTCCTAACTTGGGGTGGAAGGTACGTCGCGCGGACCACGTGCGCCCCGCTACCTTAACATTGTTGTTGCGGCAGTCAAGGGTGAATGCGCGGGCAAGTTCGAGCCCTACCCTCGGAGCCTAATTTCTGATATAGTTTTTTTGTTCGTTTATATTCCGCGGTAGGGCCGACGTTGCAGTCGGCCTCCCGACCAAAGCGTCGGGACTCAATGCCGCGGAGTTAGGTGTATTCCGCGGTAGCTCAATGGTAGAGCAGCTCCCTGTCAAAAGGCAGCCTCCCACAGGAATGTGGGTTGCAAACGAGGTGAATTCGGTGGACCCCTACAGTTAGGGCAATACCGAGCCAAGCTCTGAAGGTCAGAGAAGGTGTAGAGACTATCCCGCAAGGGAGTAGTTCCGCACAATGCGGCACGAAGCGCCTCGCGTCCGACGGTTAATTTTTTAGCCGGGATGATGATATAGTCCACGCCCGCAGCAATGTGGGGAAACGTGTAAGGAGTTGGTTCCAGGTTCGAGTCCTGGCCGCGGAGCAATGTTTGACAGCTATTATTTAATATGCTATAAATAGAGTAGTTCAGTAAGCGTGCGTATATAGACAACTTCGGGGGAATCATCTGACAGGAGCTGCCAATGAAGCTGCTACAGGCTTTCTTACCCCTCACTATCTTGTCCTTCTGTACGGCATGTTCGACCGTGCCCAACACGGACACAACCGCTGGAGTAGACGTTCAAGTCCGACAAACCGTTGAGTCAAGCTTTTCGGACGCCCCTATCATGATTAAGGTGGCGGCGTGCGAGTCGGGCTTGCGCCAGTACGCCCGCGACGGGTCGGTGCTGCGCGGGATCCAACACCCGCCGGATTCGGGCGTGTTCCAGATCAACAAGAGTGCTCATCGTGCTATGGCACAAAAGCTCGGCCTCGACCTGGATACAACGCAAGGAAATGTCGCGTACGCGCGGCATCTCTACGACACGGAAGGCACCGCGCCCTGGAAATCGTCGCGGCCGTGTTGGAGCAAATACCAGACAGCGGGTCGATAAGGACCCCCTTGCAAGCTAGGCTTTGATTCACTCAAGGCCGCCCCACCCCGGGCGGCCTTTTTCTTTTTTTAAGTTTGATTTTATATCTGCTTAACCACCAGCGGGGCTGCGGTTACGATGTGCTGCGGATTCTTTTCTATATACACGGTGGTGCCTTTGGGGCTTGTTTCTATACGCATACTTGCGCCCAGCTGGCGCGCGAGCGACTGGACGATAGTCGTGCCCAGCCCTTCTTTGCGCATCGGGTCGACCGTAATCCCCAACCCGTCGTCTTTGACCGAGAGCACCCAGCCTTTGTCGTGCACCGCATATGTCACAATAATCGTGCCTTGTTTGCCGGCCGAGAAGGCGTGCTTGAGCGAATTTATCACGAGCTCGGCCGTAATGAGCCCCAAGCTAATCCCCTCCGCCGAGGTGGCCATGCCGCCGTGGGACTCAACCTTGAGCACGAGCGGCTTGCCGCCTATCATGCTCGTGCCCAAGCTGTCGCACAGCCCGGTAAGATAGGGGCCGACCTCGACCTCTTCGTCGAGCGAGGTCGTATCAAGAAACTTTTCTACGGTGGCGATAGACATGATGCGTTG
>CAIWUA010000051.1 GCA_903915735.1 Candidatus Adlerbacteria bacterium | reverse complement strand
CACAGGTGGGTGAGGGGGAGGCCAGGGGGAGGGGCAGGAACAGTTAGAGAGGCCAGGGGGAAATTACAGGCACAGAAAAAGACGCAAAGATTGCTGATATGTTGGAATATTGCAAACTTGACACTTATGCGATGGTACGTATTTGGCAAGAATTTGAAAAATTGGTACAGCCGTAGAAGTAAAATATGAAAATTATATTTTTTGACACCGAGACCACGGGGAATACGGATGATGACCGGCTCTGCCAGCTTGCTATCAAAGAGCGCGGGGTGGCGGAGCCGATTGTAAACGCGACTTACAAGCCGCCGGTGCCTATCAGCATCGAGTCGATGGCTATCCACCACATCACCCAAAAAATGGTGCAGGGCCGCCCCGCGTTTGTTGATGCGCCGGAGTATGCACAAATTAAAGCGCTGTTTGAGAGCAGCGACGTGCTGGCGGTGGCGCACAACGCCGCGTTTGACTTAGGGATGCTCGCGCGCGAGGGTGTGGTGCCGCGCGCCGTTGTGTGCACCTACAAAGTGGCCAACGAGCTTGACCCCAACGACCTTATCGAAAACTATCGTCTGCAGTATCTGCGCTATCTTTTGGATTTAGATGTCGAGGCCGTAGCGCACGACGCGTGGGGCGACACGGTGGTGCTCGAGGCGCTGTTTGAGCGGCTGTTGCAAAAGATGATTAAACAGTTGGGGGGAGAGGATGCCGCATTGCGCGAGATGATCGCAATTTCATCCCGGCCGCTGCTGTTTACCACCATCCGCTTTGGCAAGCACAAGGGCAAAAAGATTGCCGAGGTGCTGCAAACCGACCGCAGCTACCTGGAGTGGCTGCTTAAGTCAAAGAGGGAGAATCCGTCTGCCGAGGTGGATTGGATTTACACGCTCGAATATCATTTGGGACTCAACTCCTAAAAGTAATAAAAACTATTTTTGTTTATCCACACCCTGTTGTTTTTATGCCAGTATTTTGCAAAATACTGGAATAGAATGTATCTATGGCCGAGCAGATGCATTATCGCCGCCTCGAGCGCCTTATCAAGGGGTTTGCCAACCATCGGCGGCTCCAAATACTAGAGCTCCTGCGGCGCGAGCCGGAGCTGTCGGTCGAGGAGATATCCGACCGGCTCAAGATAGGCTATACCAACACCTCCGATCATATCCGCAAGATGGCTATCGCGGGGCTCCTGCTCAAACGTAACGAGGGGAACAATGTCCGCCACAAACTCACCCCGCTCGCCGAATCCATTCTAGTATTTTGCAAAAAACTGGAACGATAACTGTTGTATACAATGCCGCCGCATATCACGATTACCATCCGGTTTGATACAGAGTTACAAAAACTAACCGGCAATACCGGGCACCCGGTCTTTATGAGCGAGGGCGCAACCTTTGCGTTTCTGCTCATGAGTGTTTTTGAAGAGTATTCCGAGATTGAAAATAAATATCCGCCGGGCACCTTGGGGTTTATGGTAAACGAGGTACCTCCCAAAATGTATACTCCATTATTTGACGGAGATATTGTCTCTTTCTCTGTAGTTAACTACTGACTCAATCACCAACTCCATTCAGACACTCTTCATCTCTGGCGGGGGAGAATGGACACATGGAACAAAAACATCACACGACGGTGCCGGGGGCGACGCGGCCGCAGGCTGCACGCTTGCAGCCCGAGGTGCGCAAGGCAGGTTTGCGCAATATCAAAAAGCCCAAGCAATAGCCGGCCGCAGGGTCGCGAGCGACGCGGTACAATACACTCATGAACGAACC
Organism: Candidatus Adlerbacteria bacterium; assembly: GCA_903915735.1. Taxonomy (GTDB): domain Bacteria; phylum Patescibacteriota; class Minisyncoccia; order Phycocordibacterales; family SBAW01; genus GWA1-54-10. The sequence goes on along the minus strand of CAIWUA010000051.1, from coordinate 9,586 downwards.
TACTCAGTACGTACAATACATTAAACCTTTGTGGGCTCCGCCCTCTTGGCTCTTTGGGCCGGTTTGGACCGTACTTTACGCCGTTATTATCGCCAGCTACGGCTATGTCGGCTGGCTCTACTGGCAGGGCAGACTACCCTTTATTGTGGTGTTGCCCTTTATACTCAACGTTATTTTTAATCTCGCTTTTACACCGATACAGTTTGGGCTCAAAAATAATCTGTTGGCCGCCGGCGACATCCTGCTCGTGCTCGCGACGCTTGCGTGGGCACTGTGGGCCATTTGGCCGCACGCGCCGTGGGTTAGCTATATCAACCTGCCGTACCTCGGGTGGGTACTCTTTGCCACAGTTTTGCAACTCACCATCACCAAACTCAATTGGTAAGTGCTGCCTGAGCGCCACATCTAAACTTCATGCAGGTGCCCGATAATGGGCGCATGATACTTTTTATTTTATTGGGCGCGGTGCTGGGCGCTTTGGCGGTCGTCTTTGTTTTGCAAAATATTATCCCTATTACGGTCACCTTTTTAAGCTGGCAGATCGAGGGGTCGTTGGCGGTGGTGCTCTTTTTGGCGCTCATGGTCGGCGTGTTTATCACCCTGCTCATGCTGTTGCCGGGGCTTATCCGCGACGAGCTCCGCTACTCGGAGCTTAAGCGCCAAAAGCAGGCCGCCGAGGACGAGCTGGCGACCACGCGCAAAGTTATTAGCGAGGTGGCCGCTCGCCCGGTGGTTGTTGAGCAGCCGCCCACGGTGATGCTCTAACGGCCCGCTATACTATAGTTATGAACGACTCTCAACTCGCCACGGTAGCCAAGGTCGCGGTGCTGGTTTTGGCGGTGGCGTTTGCCGGGGCAGGGGTGTGGGTGGCTACATTGCCGCCTACGCCTAGCCAAGGCCCGGTTGCGTGTACCGCCGATGCGATGCAGTGCCCCGACGGTAGTTGGGTTGGGCGCACGGGGCCTCATTGTGAGTTCATTTGTCCTACCGCATCATCCACAGTGGACAGTACCTCAACAGGCACATCGGGCGGGTAAGGCCTTTGCGCCCTGCGCAGCAACCCGTCCGACCAAGCCTGTGCTTAATCATTTTATTTTTATATGGACGCCATCACTCAAATCCTCAACACCATACTCGGCTTTTTGCTCGGGTTTTTGACCCTTATCATCAACTTTTTTATCTCGATCCTTACGCTCGTTTTGCACTTTGCACAAAGCCTGGTCGGCGCGGTGCATTAAAGACAGCGGATTTTTCTTGTACCAACATGTTTCTTTTGGTATAGTCCCGCCAGACGTATCTTCAACACAGGAGGCGCTCGATGCAGAGGATCAAAGACGACTTTATCAAGACGCTTACGCGGTTTGTCCCGCTTACCGGCAAGATGGTGCTCGAGGTCGGCTGCGGCACGGGCTATTACTCGGAGCAAATTGCCCGCGAGTGCAAAGGCCTCACCGCCATCGATCCCGACCGCTCTATGCTGTCAATCGCTCGGTGTTTGGACATTCCTAACGCCTTGTTTTTTGACCGTTCGGCGGTCGCGACCCGCTTTACCTCGGGCCGTTTCGACGCCACTGTCGCGACACTCTCTTTTCATCATATCGAGCGGAGTCTTATGCCGCAGGCGCTCGATGAGGCGGTGCGGGTCACGCATCCGGCCGGTCGCATCGTGGCGTTTGAGCCGGCGACTAGGGGGAGCTTCTTTGAGGCAGAGATCCTCTTTGACGCCTGCGACGGCGACGAGCGCAAAGCCAAAGACGACGCACTGCGGGCGCTCCATAGCCACCCGCGCCTGAGGTCGCTCATTAGCCTGGGCGACCAGACGGTGTTTAAGTTCGACGACGTCGAGGACTTTAAGCGCTCGATGGCGCCAAGGGTCCCCGGTCGAACACTCAAAAATACCGACCGGCTCGAGGGGTTTTTGCGGGCGCACGACTACACGCTCATGGCGAGCCGTTCGATAGAGATCTTTAGCATCCGCGCATGAGCGCGGATTTTTCTTTTTAAAAACACCGATTTGGTACACTGTGGGTATGCATACAGAAGAATTTAAAGTAAACGCCGAGGATCTTATTAAAAAGGTCAAAGATTTAATCGCCGAGGGCAACGCGCGCAAAATTATTATCAAACGCGAGGACGGTCAGACATTTATTGAGTTCCCGCTTACTATCGGGGCAGTGGGGGCTATTATCGCGCCGGCACTGGCGGCCGTGGGGGCTATTGCCGCACTGGTAACCAACTGCACCATTGTGGTCGAGCGCCGCGATTAAAAGGTGTATTATAAAACCATGATGTACAACAATTGGGCCGGAGGGTATGGGCACTATGGGATGATGAGCGCGGGGTGGGGCGGACACGAGTGGGTATTTGGCCTTATGGCGCTTGCCGCGCCGTTTATTATTGCCTTGGTGCTGTGGTCGCTAGTGTGGAAGGGCCTCGCCTTGTGGCACGCTGCGCGCCGCGGGCAGTATTGGTGGTTTGTGATACTGGCGCTGGTCAACACGGCCGGGATCCTCGAGATCATCTACCTCTTCTTTGTTGCCAAGCTCAAATGGGGAGAGTTGTTTAGCCTGCACTCACACGCCGGGCACGACCACAATCACTAACTTATCCACAGTTTAAGTGTATTGAGTGTATTGCATGCACAACAAGTGTGCTAAAGTGTGTGTATGCAATCACCCCTTACATACAAACAAAAGCGGGTTTTGGACAATATTAGGCTCTATGTCGAGGCCAAGGGCGAGCCGCCCACGCTCGAAGAGCTGCGCAAAAACCTGGGCTTTAAGTCGGTGCGCACAGTCGCCCAGTACATCGAGAGTCTCGAGCACAAGGGCTACATCGTGCGGCGCAAATTCTCGTGGCGCAACATCGAGCTGCGCAATGTCGACGGCGGATGGGGCACGGTCAACGTGCCGGTAGTGGCCAATGTCGGCTGCGACGACCTGTCGCAGTTTGCACAAGAGGAGCACGACGAGTTTCTCCAGGTAGACAAAAAGATAGTCGACGAGGAGGACGGCGGTATTGTGGCGGTGCGCGCGGTTGGCGAGAGTATGGCCGATGCGGGTATCCACTCGGGCGACTATGTGCTGATACGCTTTACCGAGCATGCCGACAACGGCGACCGTGTGGCGGCTATTGTGGGCGACATGGTCACGGTCAAACGGCTGGAGAGGAAAGACGGTTACACCATACTGCACCCCGAGTCTAAAGACCCCAAGTACAAGCCGATTATCCTGCACGAAGACTTTAAAATCGCGGGCAAAGTGCTGTGCGTGATACCCAAGCTTGGCGCGCAGCAAGAGGAGGTAGTGCGGCTCGAGGGCGAGGATAGCGGCTACAACGACTAACCTATGGACGAAGAAACTTTTAAACAAAAGCTGACCCCCGAGCAGTATGCCGTGCTGCGCCAAAAGGGGACCGAGCCGGCCTTTAGTGGCACACTGCTGCACGAAAAGCGCGATGGCATGTACACCTGCGCGGCCTGCGGCAACCAGCTGTTTGCATCAGGCACCAAGTTTGACTCGGGCACCGGGTGGCCGAGCTTTGACGACGCACTGCCCGGCTCGACCAAACTGGTCGAGGATACCGGCCACGGTATGCACCGCACCGAGGTGGTGTGTGCCAAGTGCGGCTCGCACTTAGGGCACGTGTTTGACGACGGTCCGACCCCAAGCGGCAAACGGTACTGCATTAATTCTGTCTGTCTCGATCTCGAGGCTAAGTAATGACCCAAGACGAGGCCCTGGCCGTACTTAAAAGTGGCGCTAACGTATTTTTGACCGGCGAGCCGGGCAGCGGCAAAACGTACACCATCAACCGCTATATTGCCTGGCTGCGCGAGCGTGGGGTCGAGCCGGCCATCACCGCCTCGACCGGTATTGCGGCCACACACGTGGGCGGGATGACCATCCACGCCTGGAGCGGGGTTGGGGTCAAGCGCGACTTAAGCGAGTGGGATTTAGAGGCCCTGCTCGAGCGTGAGCCGCTGGTGCGCCGCGTGCGCGCCGCCAAGGTGTTGGTTATCGACGAGGTGTCGATGCTCGATGCGCACCTGCTCACCTTGGTCGACCGTGCGATCAAAACCCTGCGCGGCAGCGAGTTGCCGTTTGGTGGGCTGCAGGTTATTTTTGTGGGGGACTTTTTTCAACTACCGCCTGTATCCAAACAAGAGGAGTCCAAGTTTGCTTTTGAGTCCGACAGTTGGGAGGACGCCAACCCACTATATTGCTATTTAAGCGAGCAGCACCGCCAAGAGGACGGCGACTTTTTAAACTTGCTTGGCGCTTTGCGCCAAGGCGAGCTCGAGCCGGTGCACTACGAGATGCTGCAGGCCCGCAAACAAGAGCCAAAAAATGCGCTGGTGACGCGACTTTACCCACACAACGCCGACGTCGACCGCATTAACAACGATGCACTCGCCACCATCGCCAAACCCGAGCGCGTCTACGCCATGCAGGCCGAGGGCAACAAAACCTTGGTCGAGTCGCTTAAGCGCGGCTGTTTGTCGCCCGAGCGCTTGGCAATTAAAGAGGGAGCATCGGTGATGTTTACCCGCAACAATTTTGAGCATGGGTATGTTAACGGCACGCTTGGCACCGTGGTGGGATTTAGTCCGAACGCTTTCCCTTTAGTTAAAACACGCAGCGGCACTATCGAGGCCTCGCCCGAGGAGTGGCGCATCGACGATCGCGGCCGCACGCTCGCCAAAATCACCCAAGTGCCGCTGCGTTTGGCGTGGGCCATTACCGTACACAAAAGCCAGGGGATGAGTCTTGACGCAGCTTTGATGGACTTGAGTCAGGCGTTTGAGTATGGGCAAGGCTATGTGGCGCTGTCGCGGGTGCGGACGCTTAGCGGCTTGTATTTGACCGGCTTTAACCGGCGGGCGCTCGAGGTGCATCCGGCTATTTTAGAGCGCGACACCCAGTTTAAACAAAGTTCGCACGCGGCACGCGATACCTTTACCAAGATGGACACGAGCGAGCTAACCGCTCTGCATACACGGTTTGTCACCGCTATCGGCGGCAAAGAGCCGAGCGAGGTCGCCAAAGAAAGAAAAGAAAGCGGCGCTGCCGACGGCCTAAGCCGGATAGAAAAGATGCGCCAAAAGCATCCCAACGCCTACCGGCCGTGGTCGGCCGACGATGACGCGCGGCTCACCGAGTTGTTTCGCTCGAGCGCAACCGTCTCGACGTTAGTCAAAGAGTTTGGCCGCCAGCGCGGCGCCATCAACGCGCGCCTCATACGCCTTGGCTTGGTAGAGCCGGAGTAAATTAATAAAAAACCTCCCGATGGGGGAGGCTACTTTAGTTCGACCATACCCGGCGGTTTTGGTGTCGGGATGTATGCGGTAAAGGTTATGAGCCGATGACCCTCGGTCAGTGCCTTGTCGATCCGCATTTGCATCTTGGGAGAGAAGGCATGCCCCTCGACCGTCATGTAGCGCGTGGTGCGAATCCCACGGACGCCGATGATGTAGCCGTAGACCGGCCCATCACCTTTGACCCCGGGCGCTCGCCCCAAGTTGGCCACAACGATCTGGTCGAGATCCTGAGTTTCAAGATGTTCGGCACAGATCTCTCGAACTCTCCTCTCTGCCCAAGATACCACCTCGGCCGATTCGGCGTCGTTGACCCCGCGCAAGAAGTTGCCCGGCCCGGGGAAGGGCATCCGTTTGGCGGTCGACTCGGGTAAGTCGATCTGCCGCGCAAGTGCACGCACCTCATCTTTGAAGAGGCTCCCCAACGGCGCCATTTGTGGGATGTTGCCGAAGTCGAGACCGACATTGTGATGCTTTTTGATTTTGGCACCACCTGTTTCGCCCGATTCGATCCTATCCGGACCGATCGTACCCTGCAGGATGACCACACCGTGGCCGTTGTCCCAGGCAAAAGCCTCTTCTCGGAAGATCTCCGAGTAGATCCGCGAAAAAATATCACGGATCTGTACGTCAGTGGTCGAAACCATCGCCGTAAAGAAGCGCTCTTTGGCGTCGACGACCTTGAGGTTGAGCCCCAATGCCTTCGCCGCCGCCCTGACCTCCTCGACCTCGCCGAGCCTCATGTGCCCGCCGTCGATCAAGATGCACAGCAAGTCGTCACCCAACTCGAGGTGCGCGACTTTGGCCAACACGGACGAGTCGACCCCGCCGCTAAAGCCGATGAGCGCACGCCCCTTGCCGACCTTGGCTCGGATGCTGTTGCGGATCACATCGGGTAAGGAATCGGGCGAATAGTCCGGTACACACCCTGCCATCCGCAGGAAGTTATACAGCAGCACCTTGCCCTGAGGGGTATTTGCCACCTCCGGATGAAACTGTGTACCGACGTGCAGGACGCGTTGGTGTGCCACTGCGGCAACGATGCCGTCAGAGAGTCCGAGCAGGTCAAACTCCGGCGCGAGCGAAGCCACTTTGTCGCCATGACTCATCCAAACCTCTTGCGATAGATTGGAAAGTCCGTCGAAAAGAGGAGAACGCTTGAGCAAAACTTGAGCTCGCGCGTACTCCGCCTTGCCCGGCTCCACAAGTCCTCCCAGTTGGTGCATGCTGACTTGCATGCCGTAGCAGATCCCAAAGTAAGGGATGGGATTATTGCTGCCTTGAGGCAGGATCGATGCCGGCAACTTAGGAGCGCCTTCGGCATAGACGCTGTAGTGGCTACCCGAGCCGATGGCGCAGCGATAGTTACGTTCCGCGTGTAGGCGGTCAAAGTCGTGAGGGCTGATGATCTCGGCCCAATAGCCGCCTTCGCGACATAGCCGGTCGATCTCGAGCGTGTGTTGCGATCCAAATTCCATGATAGCGATCTGGGTCATGACAGACTCCTTTGATTTGAAACAACAAACCCGATGGAGGACCACCGGGCGATCTGTCTGCACCATATCAGATTTAGGGTGTATATTCCATAGCTGAAAGATTGTGTGGGTGGGGCCGTCAGCCTTAATGTGCACCCCTTTTGGGTGCGATTACTAGCCTCTAACATACAATCATATGAATCTCATTAACAAGAAAGTACTTACAGCATCGGCCGTAGCTATTATGCTCTTGCCGTTTGCCGCCTCGGCTCACGAAGGTGCGGGGCTCAAAATAGGCGCTAATATCCACGCCGGCACTACCGTTGGCCATCAGGACAATGACAACGAGGGCAGTAAGGGTAAACATGAACAGGCATCGACGACCGTTAAAACGGTTGCTCAAAAAGTGGCGCGCATTAACGCTACCGCCAGCTTTATGAGTGCTCTGTCCCCGATACTCTCTGCTCGTATTGCAAGCTCGACATTGTCGGCGTCCTCGACTGCCACAGCCAACGCGCATCTTGCCGACTACAACACCAGCATCGTCAGTGCTAAGGCCCAGGTAAGCGTGGCCTCGGTTACCGCAGACAACCTTAAGGCGGCTCGCGACTTCCTTAACACAGCACGCCAGGATCTTATGTCGATCGTCCATGCGATATTTAACGCATAACGTACGACCTAGACACTAAAACGCCCGGGTTTGCCCCTGGGCGTTTTCGTATATACTGGGGGTATTAGCAATACCGTAGTTTCGACCCAATCAATATGACTAAATGGATTATCGCAGCAGTAGTGGTAGTGGCCCTCGCGGGCGGGGCGTGGTGGTTTTTTAATCGTGGTGCATCGGCAGGCGACCAAAATGCCGCCGTCGTGACCGCTCCGGTATCGACTGTGTCGGCTACCTCTGACCAGGTAGTACTGCAGGACCTTGCGGCCGCCGATGCGCAGATACAACAATTTAACGCCATTGTGGCTACTAGTACGGTAGTTGCGCGGGTCGCACAAACCGTCGCGACCCAGGCTGCAGCCGCGCAAAGCGCCGGCAATCTTGTGGCCGCGCTTGCCGCCAAACTCCAGTTGCGTGTTGCCAGCTCGACGGCCACCTCGAGCGACATAACTGCCGCCAATACGGCGCTTGCCGACCTTTCGGCCAAAGTGGCCGATGCACAGGTACAGGCCAGCGCCGCGCTTGGACACATCGCTAGCGCTACCGGCCCATCGTCGACTAAGCTCAACGCCGCCGCCGAACTTAAAAAGGCGCGCGCCGATATGGCCGTTGCCAAGCAAGACTTTGTCGCCGCCCGCAAAGCTATCGACAGCGTGCTCAAGGTACTTGGTGTAACCAGATAATGCCTTTGCTTTTTGTTGCAGCCGGAGCCTTTGCCGCCACCATGCTCGGTGGCGCGTTGGCGTTGCGGTTGCGCGACAACCTGCACCTGATACTCGGGTTTAGCGCGGGGGCGGTCGTGGCGGTAGCTTTTTTTGACCTGCTGCCCGAGGCGCTCGACCTTGCCGGCGGGGTGCACAGTGCCGCCACAGTTATGAGTTTTGTGGCGCTTGGCTTCCTGCTGTACTTGTTGATGGATCGACTGTTGGTGCTGCACAGCCACGCCCACGAAGAGGGTGATGAAAGTGCTCGCGGGCACGTGCGTGCCGGCTCGTTGTCGCTGCACAGCTTTTTAGACGGTGTCGGGATAGGGCTCGCGTTCCACGTGAGTACGGCGGTGGGAGTTGTTGTTGCCGTGGCGGTGCTGACACACGACTTTAGCGACGGGATCAACACGGTCAATGTGGTGATGCGCCACCTGCCCGACGGCAAGGCGGGCGGCGGCGCGTTTAAAAAGGCTTTGCGCTGGTTGCTGGTAGATGCTGTCGCGCCGGTGCTGGGTATAGTGGCAACGCTCTTTATTTCGGTATCGCAACCGGTACTAGGGTTGATGCTCGCGCTGTTTGCCGGATTCTTTTTGTACATTGGCGCCTCGGACTTGATCCCCGAGAGCCACCACGCCCACCCGACCTTTTGGACAACTTTTATGACGATTCTCGGCGCCGGTGTCCTCTTTGCCGCCATCCGCTTGGCCGCGTAGTTATACTTCGGCCATGACGTGATGGCCCTGCGGGGGAGGCGCGGTATTTTTTCTTAACAACAACAGGGCTAGGACGCCGCCGAGCAGCATCGCGAGGGCGGCAAACTCAAAGACGGTGCCGTACGACAGCAGGTCGGCTTTGAGGATAATCAGCTTGGCACCCTCGGCTAGTATTTGCGGGTTGGTGCTGCGGATGATCGAGTGCTGCGCCACCATGAGCACATTTGCGTTGGTCAGGTTGGCGAGGATGGTACCAAACAGCGCGATACCAAACGCGCCGCCGACGTTGCGCGTAAGGTTAAGCAACCCCGACGACATGCCTATCTCGTTTTGTGGGACAGCGGTGGTCGATGCGTTGGTTAAGGGCGCCATGCCAAGCCCGAGCCCCGCACCAAAAAGAGCGAGCGGCAAAATAAAGTCGACAAAGGTCATTGCCGGGTCGAGGGTGCGCAGTATAAAAAAGGCGAGTGCCGCAACAAACATCCCAAACGACACCGTGTAGCGCGGGTTAAAAGTCATGGCCAGTCGCGCCCCAAGCGGCGCAAAGATAGGCAGGGCAAGGCCCATCGGCACAAAGAGAAAGCCCGTCTGTATGGCGTCGTACCCAAGGAAGGTTTGCGCAAACACCGGTAGCAAAAACATCGCCCCCATCATCCCGCCGAAGGAAAGAAAGGACACTGCCAGCACCGACACGATGACCGGATTTT
>CAIWUA010000050.1 GCA_903915735.1 Candidatus Adlerbacteria bacterium | reverse complement strand
TCGGGTTGTATTAATAGCATTCTAGTATTTTGCAAAAAACTGTAACGATTATGGAACGAATTTTAATCAAAGATTTGGGTGAACATATTGGTAAATCGGTAAGCATTGCCGGGTGGGTGAGCGTGCGCCGCGACCAGGGCAAGATGGTCTTTTTTGACTTTCGCGACCGCACCGGCACCGTGCAGGGTGTGGTCTTGCCAAGCGAGGAGCTGGCCATGGCGGTTGCCAAAGACATCCGCGCCGAGTATGTGGTGCGCGTGGGTGGCACAGTCAACGCCCGCCCGCCAAAAAACGTAAACGAGGGCGTCCTCAACGGCAACATCGAGTTGCAAGTGCAGGCTATCGAGGTGCTTGCCGCCGCCGAGCCGCTACCGTTTGACATGTCTTTGACCGGCTACAACCTCGACCTGCCGACCGAGCTCGACCACCGCGCACTCACGTTGCGCCATCCCAAAAACCAGGCGATCTTTAAAGTTCAAGCGATCATCATCGACTCGTTTAGAGAGTTTATGAAGTCGCAAGACTTTTTTGAGTTTCAGGCGCCGGCCATGGTGCCCGCCACCGCCGAGGGCGGGGCAGAAGTTTTCCCTATCAAATACTTTGAGCACAAAGCCTATCTCAGTCAATCGCCGCAACTGTATAAACAAATAGTTATGACCGCGTTCGAGCGCGTCTTTAGCGTCAACAAAATTTTCCGCGCCGAGCCAAGCCAAACCACCCGCCACTTGACCGAGGTAGTGTCGCTCGACGCCGAGATGGCCTTTATCGACTCGTGGACGGACGTGCGCGACATGGCCGAAAACACGGTGCGGTTTATCCTCGACTCGGTTAAGACAAAATGCGTTGCCGAGCTTACGCTCCTTGGAGCCGAAGTGCCGACCATGATTGAAAAGACGCCGACTATGTCGCTCGCCGAAGCCTTTGCCAAACTTGGCCTGCCTGCAGACAAAGACCTTAACCCCGAGCAAGAGCGCAAGCTGTGCGAGGTAATTAAGGCCGAAACGGGCAGCGACTTTGTCTTTGTCTACGGCTACCCGACCAAGCAAAAGCCGTTTTATGTCTACCCGAGCAAAGAGAACCCCGACGTCAACGAAGGAGTCGACCTGCTGTGCCGTGGTGTCGAGTGGCTCTCGGGCGGGCGACGCATCAACGACTACAAGCAACTGATGGAGCACGTAGACGAGTGGGGGATGGACCCCAAAAAGATAGAGATGTTTCTCGAAGCGTTTCGCTACGGCGCACCGCCCGAAGGCGGGTTTGCCTTTGGCGCCGAGCGCATGACGATGCAAATTTTGGGGCTCAAAAACGTCCGCGAAGCGTCAATGTTCCCCCGCGACATGAACCGCATCGACGGCACCCTCTCGACAGATAAGAAAGAGTAGGATATACAGAATATATGGCAGTTGCGTTTAACATACTTCTTACAACCCCTTCCGCGGGAGAGGGTTGTTTTGATTGGCGCTAAGCAAACAAGATCAAGATGAAAATAACCCCCTCCACGCGGAGGGGCTTTTCAATTATGACAAAGCTCAGATCTTTGAGGAGATATGCCGTGAGCAGCGCTCGAGTTATTAAACTGCGCCACAACTTAGACAAAGTGGTGCGTCAGGCCATCGAGTTGCTTAGCGATACGCTCCGGTATTCGCCTCCCAAGCGAACCCGGCGCAACCGCCACAACCGGTTTAGGTTTTCGGTCGACGTGCGTATCGAAGAGGTCAACCAAGAGGGTACGGTCGTGGGCTCGTACGAGCACCACCTCCGTGACACCAAAACCTTTGCCGACTAACCCTCAGCCGCCCCAACAGGGGCGGCTTTTTTCTTGACTTTTGGTTTTTTGTACGATTAAATACTTTTAGATTCAGCTCTAACGGAGGACACCCCTCATCATGGGCGCTGCAGTACCCCGCGAAGACCTTATTCGGCTCATCAAAGACGACAAGTGGTCATCGGTCATCGCCAGGCTTCTCCACCAGGAGATTACACTCGACGATATTACGCGAGCCATCACCGAAGATCGCTACGACACCGACCCCGACGTGCGCTTTCTTGCGGCGATACATATCGCCATGTCGGACATTCCGCTCAGTTATAATCCTCGAACCACGGTCACCACGTGGATGAGAAAACAGGATGAAAATATCCGAACGCGATACTTTCTTGCGGCGGCGCTCTACAAGCGAGGGGGTCGCGACCCTCAGGTCGTCGAGCTCTTCGAAGCAGCCTGCCAAGATCCTGTGGTGGGCAACTATATCGGGCAGTTTAAGCAGACTGCCCCAGCCTAAGCCGCCCCACAGGCGGTTTTTTATTTTGTTTGGATATGTTGCCAAATAAGACTATAATTGCCATATGAAATTCCAGCCAAAGGCGGAGCGGGGGGCTGTCGCCATCGAGTTTATTAAGGGCACACTCAGCCGATTTGACGGCACAACACTGTCGGTCCCGTTTGGCGAAACCAAACCTCTTTCGCGGCGCAAGTTTGTGCTGCAGATGCGCAAGGTTATTGCGCTCGCCAAGCAAAACAAAATCAAATCTATTGCGGTTGATTTTAAAGACATCAAGGCGCTTGCGCCCAAAGAGTTTACCGACAACGAGGTGGGCAAAATTACCGCCATTGCGTTTGTCATGGCGGGCTACGAGCACACCACGTACAAAACCCGTGCCAAAGACGCCTATGCCGGTGTCGAGGTGGTAGCGGTGCTCAACACGCCTGAGCCAGCTAAACGTGAGGGTTTTTGGATAGGCGAACAAATAGCCGTTGGTGTTAATGCCGCACGCGAGCTTTCTAATACTCCGGGCGGCGACATGACCCCGCAAAAGCTTGCTGCCGCGGCTAAGGCCGCAGCAAAAGCTAGCGGGGCAGGCGCCAAACTCACCGTCAAAGTACTCGGTCGCAAAGAGATGCAGAAGCTCGGCATGGGCGCGGTCTTGGGCATCGCCAAAGGCTCGATCGAAGAGCCACAGTTTATCGTCATGGAATATTGGGGAGCTGGTAGACATGGAGTGTCTACAAAACCGGTGGTGTTGGTGGGTAAGGGCGTTACCTTTGACACCGGCGGCCTGCAAATTAAACCCGGCGACCATATGTACGAGATGCACATGGACATGTCGGGCGGTGCGGCGGTTATTAACACTATTGCGCTCGCAGCCAAACTTAAACTCAAAGCCAACGTGGTGGCGCTCGTGCCCGCGGTCGAAAATGCCGCCAGCGGCAGCGCGGTGCGACCGGGCGACATTTTAAAATCGCTCTCGGGCAAAACGATCGAGATACTCCACACCGACGCCGAGGGTCGCGTTATTTTGGCCGACGCTATTCACTATGCCAAGCGCTACAACCCGGCGATAGTGGTCGACGTCGCGACACTGACCGGCGCGGCACTGGTTGCCTTGGGCGAGCAGGCCTCGGCTGTGATGATGCGCCCCGCCGAGCCTAAAAATGTTATGGAGATGCTCGACTTGGCCGAACAGTCGGGCGACTATGTGTGGCCCATGCCGCTGTGGGAGGAGTACGACGACATGGTCAAAGGCAAATTTGGCGACGTACCCAACATATCAACCGCGGGCAACAGCCGCTACGGCGGCGTGATAGCCGGGGGCAAATTCCTCGAGGTGTTTGCCAAAGAGTTGGGTTGCCCGTGGGTACACATCGACATGGCGCCCAAAATGACCGCCGCCCCTAACGAGTTTTTGGCCAAAGGCGCGGCCGGCGCTCCGGTGCGCTTGCTGCTTGCGATCGTCGACCATTATGCCAACCACCCTGCACGTTAAAACAGCCGTCTATGAGGGCCCGCTCGAGCTCCTTTTAGAGTTGATAGAGAAGCGCAAGCTGCTCATCAACGATATTTCGCTTGCCCAGGTAACCGACGAGTACATCGCCCGCGTCAACAGTATGGACAGTTTGCCGGTGGGCGAGACAGCCGACTTTGTAAGCTTGGCGGCGACACTGTTGTTGATTAAATCGCGTTCGCTGTTGCCGAGCCTCATGCTAAGCGACGAGGAGTCGCGCGATATTAAAGAGCTCGAGTATCGCCTGGCGGTGTATCAGCTGCTTAAAGAGGCAGCCAACACTATCGGAAGACTAAATCTCCCGATGTTGTACGGGGGGACGCCGCCGACACCCCTGCCGCTCTTTTTGCCCGATGCATCGGCTACGCCAAGCTCACTGCGCGCCGCGGCACAAGCACTGATAGCCGGATTTCCAACCACGCTCACGCTCCCTAAAGTTGCGGTCAAAAAAATCATGTCGCTCGAAGAGATGATAGACAAGATGGCGGCGCGCGTGCAGTCGGCTATACGCATGTCGTTTAAAGAGTTTGCCAAAGGATCAAAAGAGCGCGGCGAAATTATTGTCGGCTTTTTGGCGCTGCTCGAGCTGGTCAAGCAGGGTATACTAAAAGCAACGCAAGGCGAGCATTTTGGCGATATTTCGCTCGAATCAAACGAAGTTTCAACCCCAACCTATGAGTGACACAGCACAAAAAATAGAGGCTCTTTTGTTCGCCCTGGGGCGGCCGCTTAGTCATGACGAACTAAAAAAGAATATCGGCCTAGACGACGCGGCGCTGCAGGTGGCATTGGCCGAACTGTCACAACAACAAGGAGGTATTGTGGTCGTTGATGACGGCCGCGAGGTCGAGCTGCGCACCGCTCCCGTCGCACACGACACTATCGATCGTATCCGCAAAGAGGAGTACAGCCGCGACATCGGCAAAGCCGGGCTCGAGGCGCTGAGCGCTATACTTTACCGCGGGCCGCTCAGCCGCGCCGAGATAGACTTTATCCGCGGGGTCAACTCGTCGCAGACTCTGCGCACGCTCACGATGCGCGGGCTCGTACGCCGCGTGCCCAACCCCAAAGATCGAGCCCTGCCCGACGGCAGGCGGGGCTCGTTCCTCTACGAGCCGACCACCGAACTGTTGTCGCAGCTTGGCGTAGCACGCGTAGAGGAGTTGCCCGAGTACGCCGCGGTGCGCACCAAACTGGCCCACCTTGAGGAGGCCTACCGCATGACCGAGCAGCAAAAAGAACCTGTATGAAAAATCCCGTCCTTGCCGGCATAGTATCAGTAGCGCTTATTGGCGCGGCTTTTGGCGCAGGCGTGATGGCTATTGTGCCGCGGCCCCAAACAGCCGCAGTAGCTGGTTCGCTCGCACAACCTATTGCGCTCGACCCCGCTACCCTGCAAGCGCAGGCTGCGATACTCTACGACCCGCAAACCGGCGAGATCTTGTTCGAAAAAAATGCCAACACCGCGCTGCCGCTCGCCTCGCTTACTAAACTAATGACCGCCCAGGCAGTGCTCGAGAGCCGAGACCCGTCGACATTGGTCCGTATTACCGCCGACGACCTCAAACCCGAGGGGGATTGGGGCTTTAAGCCCGGCGACACGGTCTCTATAGGCAACCTACTGCGTTTTGGCCTGGTAGCGTCAAGCAACGACGCCCTGGCGGCGGCCGCATCAAGCTTGGGGAGCGGCTACCTTGATGCAATGAACAACATTGCACAAGAGTTAAACCTCACTAAAACATACTTTTTAAACCCGACCGGGCTCGACCTTAACAGCGATACCGCCGGCGCGTACGGGTCGGCTTTTGATGTCGCGCGGCTCTTGGCCGGGTTTTATAAAAAATATCCGACACTGTTAAACTACACCACCAAACCCACCACCAGCATCACCATTGCGGGCCGTATCTTAACCGCCAAAGCCACCGCCGCGCCGCTGCAGGATATCCCCGGCTTTGCGGGCGGCAAGACCGGCTATACTGACTTGGCGGGGGGCAACCTGGCCGCAGTCTTTGATCTCGAGATAGGTCATCCTATAATTGTGGTCGTGATGCACTCGACCGAGGCGGGTCGCTTTGCCGATATCCGCACCTTGCTTACGGCTGCGCGGGCCGCACAAACCCAATAACCATATGAACACCGGAGTGATGGAAATATTTTTGCCTGCGACGGTCGCCTTTCTTATTGGGGTGGGGATGACCCCGTTTTTAACGCACTTTTTGTACGCCCGCAAAATGTGGAAGCCAACCGCCGGCAAAGTGGCGCTCGACGGCACACCCGCAACCGAGTTTAACCGCCTGCACGAGACCCGCGAGACAGGCACCCCGCGCTTTGGCGGGGTAGTGGTGTGGGGGAGTGTGGTCCTCACCGCCGCACTCATGCAAGTACTGTGGGTACTCTTCCCCAACTCGTTCGAGAGTTTTGCGTTTATTAGCCGCGGGCAAACCTGGGTACCCCTGGCGGCACTGTTGGCCGGGGCGTTAGTGGGCCTGCTCGACGACCTGTACGAGGTGCAGGGCCGCAAAGGTCTGCGTTTGTATTTGCGGCTTGGTGTTGTGGCGCTGGTGGCGCTGCTATGCGCTTGGTGGTTTTATGACAAGCTCGGGGTCTCATCGATATCGTTCCCATTTTCTGCGGGCCCGGTAGAGCTGGGGTGGCTTTTTATACCATTTTTTGTTTTGGTGGCATTGTTTATTTATGCCGGCGGCGTTATCGACGGCATCGACGGGCTTGCGGGTGGGCTCTTTGCCACGATCTTTAGCGCCTATGCGGCGATAGCATACTTTCAAGACCAGCTCGATATTGCGGCGCTGTGTGCCGCGGTTGCCGGTGGGCTCCTGGCCTTTTTGTGGTTTAATATCCCGCCGGCGCGCTTTTACTTGTCCGAGACAGGCACGATGGGGCTCACGCTTTTGTTGACCGTGGTCGCCTTTTTGACCGACACTCTCGGCAAAGGCAAAGGCATTACCGTGTTGCCTATTATCGCGCTCCCGTTGGTTGCGACGGTAGCCTCTAACCTGCTGCAACTCTTTGGTAAAAAACTGTTAGGCCGCAAACTGTTGCGCATCGCGCCTATCCATCATCATTTCGAGGCGCTCGGGTGGCCGCCCTACAAGGTGGTGATGCGCTACTGGATAGTCGGCGTCGTCGTCGCGATTATCGGCATCTCTCTCGCTTTGTTATGAAGCGTTCGTCGGTCGACGTGCCCTTTTTGTTGGTGTTGTGCGCGCTGGTCGTGTTTGGGCTGCTTATCTTTACCTCGGCGGCGCTCAGCTTGCTTGCGCACAACGGCGCGTCGTTTACCTCGGTGGCGGTGTCGCAACTACTGCTTGGGTTTGTATGCGGCGGGGTCGCGCTCGCCGTGCTGTCAAAAGTAGATTACCGAAAACTCAAGCCGTATACGCCGTACTTTTTCTTTTTTGCGCTTGGGCTCACCCTGCTTACGTTTGTGCCGCACATTGGCTTGTCTCTTAAGGGTGCGTCGCGCTGGATAGCGCTGGGGCCGGTGTCCTTTCAACCCGAAGAGGTGCTTAAACTTGCGACCGTACTTTTTTTAGCGGCGCTGTACGCAGCCAAGTTTAAAGAGGTGCCCACCATACGCCACGGCGTGCTGCCTATGCTCGCGGTGGGCGGCAGCGCGGCACTCATATTGCTTGCGCAACCCAACACCGCCGGCGCGCTCATTTTGTGCGCGGCGTGCGCATTGATGCTCTTTGCTGCCGGAGGCCGCCTGTGGCACCTGGTGGCGCTGGCACTCCTTGGGGTAGGGTTGGTGGGCATTGCGGCGCTGGTATACCCGCACGTGCGCGACCGCATCGTTACCTACATAGACCACTCGGCCGACCCGCAGGGCGCGGGCTACCAGATACAGCAGTCGCTCATTGCGGTGGGCTCGGGGGGCTTTAGCGGCCGCGGCTTTGGCCAAAGTATCGAAAAGTTTTCATACCTGCCCGAGCCTATAGGCGACTCTATCTTTGCGGTGCAGGCCGAGGAGTTTGGCTTTATCGGCTCGACTGTGCTGGTCCTTTTGTACTTAATTTTTTGTATTCTTGGTTTGCGTATAGCGGCACGCGCACCCGACCCGTTTGGCGGGTTGGTGGTTGTGGGGCTGGTGGCGATTATTGTCGGGCAATCGTTCTTTAACATAGCCTCGGCGTTGGGGCTGGTGCCACTTATCGGTGTGCCGCTTATTTTTGTATCCCACGGCGGCACGGCGCTTGCGCTCAGCTTGGCCGAAGTCGGGGTAATATTAAGCATATCGCGCAGGATGAAGTCCTAAACACGCACACGTATGAAAATCCTTTTTACCGGATCAGGCTCGGGCGGGCACTTTTACCCGATTATCGCGGTGGCCGAGGCCATCAACGATGCGGTGCGCGAGCGCAAGTTGGTCGAGCCCGAGCTTATCTACGCCGCGCCCGAGCCCTACGACCGCGAACTGCTTTATGCCAACAATATCCGCTTTGTCCCCACCGCGGCCGGCAAAATGCGGCGCTACTTCTCGATCCTTAACTTTTTTGATTACTTTAAAACCGCGTGGGGTATTGTGCGCTCGGTGTTGCGTATCTTCTTTTTATACCCCGATGTCGTGTTTGGCAAAGGTGGGTACGGCTCGGTCCCGACCCTACTGGCGGCAAGACTCTTCCGTATACCGGTTGTGATACACGAGAGCGACTCCGAGCCGGGCCGGGCCAACCGCTGGGCCGGCACCTTTGCCCAAAAGGTGGCTGTCTCGTACCCCGAGGCGGCAAAATATTTTCCCGCAGGCAAGGTAGCGTTTACCGGCAACCCGGTGCGCAAAGCGGCCTTGGTGCCCACACGCGACGGCGCACTTGAGTTTTTTAAACTAACCCCCGAGTTGCCGGTGATATTTGTCACGGGCGGCTCGCAGGGCGCACAGGCACTCAACGACGGTATCCTCGCGGCGCTCCCGCAACTAATAGAGAAGTATCAAATCATCCACCAAACCGGCGTCGCCAATCTTGAGGATGTGCAGGGCCGCGCCCGCGTCGCGATGGGGGACAGTATCCACACCGATCGCTACAAACCTGTCGGCTATCTGGGTGACCTCGAGATGCGCATGGCCGCCGGCGCCGCCAACTTGGTTATATCGCGCGGTGGCTCGACGATATTTGAGATAGCGTCATGGGGCGTGCCGTCTATTATTGTCCCGCTCCCCAGCGCCGCCCAAGATCACCAAAGCAAAAACGCCTTTGCATACGCCCGCGCGGGCGCCTGTGCCGTGATCGAGCAGCAAAACCTCACGCCAGGGCTCTTGCTCTCCGAGATCAATCGCATTTTAGGCAGCGAGCAAATCCGCCACTCGATGGGCAACGCCGCCCGAGCCTTTGCCCGCGCCGACGCCGCCAAAACCATAGCCGAAGAGCTCCTCCAAATCGCCCTCTCCCATGAGAAGTAAAAGAGGCAAAATAAGGCTTTATTTGCTATAGTTTTTGTATGGCCAAGGTTATTACCCGATTTCCCCCGAGCCCGACGGGTTTTTTGCACATCGGGGGCGTGCGCACGGCCCTTTTTAACTATCTCTTTGCGGCGCATAACAACGGGGTGATGTACCTGCGGTTTGAGGACACCGACAAAGAGCGCAGCAAAAAAGAATTTGAAGAAGATATTTTAAACGCTATTCGGTGGATCGGGATCCCGTATGAGACTCAGCCGATCATGCGCCAGTCAGAAAAGCTGGACGTATATAAAAAACATCTCATGTCGCTAATGGAGCGCGGCGTCGCCTACGAAGCCGAGGCGGCCGAAAATGACCCGAGCAAAAAAGTTATCCGGTTTAAAAACCCAAACATATCGATAACCTTCCACGACGCAATACGCGGCGAGGTCACCTTTGACACCACCGACCTTGGCGACTTTGTTATCGCCCGCAGCATCGACGAGCCGCTCTACCACTTGGCTGTGGTGATAGACGACCACGACACGGGAGTCACGCACGTCATCCGCGGCGAGGAGCATATATCAAACACGCCGCGACAAATTTTAATCCTCGAGACGCTTGGGTTTACACGCCCCGAGTACGCACACATACCGCTTATCTTGGCGCCCGACAAAAGCAAACTCTCTAAGCGCCACGGTGCCGTGTCGGCCAATGAGTATCGTACCCAAGGCTTTATCCCCGAGGCGATGCTCAACTACTTGGCGCTCTTGGGATGGAACCCGGGCGGCGACCAAGAGCTGTTTACGCTCGACGAACTGGTAAAACTTTTTACCCTCGACCGCGTCCACAAAGGCGGCGCGGTGTTTGATATCCACAAACTACTGTGGTTTAACCACGAGCATATAAAAAGATTGTCTGACGAGGACTACGCCTCAAGACTTAAAGAATTTTCCGGCAAAGACATCGACCCGCGCTTGGTGCCGCTGCTTAAAATGCGCGCTCAAACACTGGCTGAGGCGGCGACTGCACTCACCGACGAGTTTGGATTTTTGGGCGAGATATCGTATGACCCGTCACTGTTGCTGCAGGGAGGCAAACTAAACGCCGAAGTTTCGGCAAATCACTTACAAGCGGTCGCCGAGCTTTTGCACAACGTCCCTGATGAGGGGTTCACCGCCGAGCAACTAAAAGACATTGTCTGGCCCTATGCCACCGACCAGGGCAGGGGAGCGGTCTTGTGGCCCTTACGCGTGGCACTCTCGGGGAGAGAAAAGTCTCCTGACCCCTTTATTGTGGCGGCGCTACTCGGCAAGGCCGAGAGCCTTGCGCGCATTGCCCGCGCCATAAAAAACCTTTAAAATAAAGGGGATGTCCCTCCTAGTAGCGCTCTTTTTGCTGTTTACACCTATAGCGCATGCTGACACTTTGTCGGCAGCTTCGACCACGGCCGCTCAAGCGGCAGCCGATGCGCTCCAAGCGCAGGCCGACCAGACCACCCAACAGATAGCCTCGCTGCAAAACGAGATCCAGCAACTGCAGATCCAGCTCAACAACGTCTCGACCCAAAAACAAACCCTGCAGTCGGCGGTCCAGACGCTTGATCTCAACATACAAAAACTCACCAAATCGATAATACTCACCAACGCGCAGATAGTACAAAAAGACAAAGAGATAGTGCGGCTAAGCGGGAGTATAGCTACCACCACCGACACTATTGGCACGACCCGCAGCCAGGTTGCCTCGTCACTGCGCAACCTCTCTGAGCATGACGCCGAGCCTCTTATGGCGTCGCTGCTCGCGAGCGGCACGCTGTCGGACTACTTTAACGCCGCCATAACTCTTGGCTCGCTGCGCGACGAGCTAGAAAACAAGATAGAGGACCTCTCGCATCTTAAAGCAACGCTCCAAACCAACAAAAGCACCGCGCAACAATCGCGCGCACAGCTGGCCGCACTGCAGGCACAACTGAGCCAGCAAAAGCAGAGCCTTGCCGTAAGTCGACAGTCACAAAACGACCTTTTGACTGAGACAAAAAATAAAGAGAGCGCGTACCAGGCACTTATTGCCCAAAAACAAGCCGAAGAAAATGCCTTTGAGCAAGCCCTTATCAAACTTTCGACCGGGTTAAATTATACATTTGACCCGTCGCATATTCCTCCGGTGGGCAGCGGCATTTTGCGCTGGCCGCTCGATACTATCCGTATCACACAATTTTTTGGCAACACGGCATTTGCAAAATCCGGCGCCTACAACGGCAGCGGGCACAATGGTGTCGACTTTGCCGCCTCTATCGGCACACCGGTGCGCGCAGCGCTGCTTGGTACGGTGATGGAGACCAACCAAGGTGCGGTCAAAAACTGTCAGTACGGCAAATGGGTGCTCGTTAGGCATGCCAATGGGCTTGCCACGCTGTATGCGCACCTCTCGAGCATCAATGTAACAAAAGGGCAGGCAGTCTCTACCGGCCAAATTATTGGGCTCTCGGGGGACACCGGCTATGCTACCGGACCGCACCTGCACCTTACGGTATATGCAGCCGAGGCTGTCTCTTTTAAACAATACACGTGCACCATCACGGGCAAGGTGGTCATGATCCCGATCGTGCCGCTCAACGCCTACCTCAACCCGCTTAACTACTTGCCGGCGCATTAAAAAGTAAGGATATACTTAAGGGGCGGCGCCCGCCGTCAGGCGGGCAGAGGTCGAACCGCATAATCTTCCTAAATTCATTTCACTATAAAAACTATGAAAGCATTACACATGATAGCGTGCATCCTGCTCTGGGTCGGTGGTCTCAACTGGGGCCTTGTTGGCCTTAGTATTGTTATCAACGGCACCGTAGGTTGGAACGTCGTCACCTGGATAGCCGGCTACATTGGCGGTGCACCGGTCGAGGGCGTTATCTATGTGCTCGTCGGCATCTCGGCGCTGTGGCTCTTGGTCACGCATCGCAAGCACTGCAAAGAGTGCGCTGCCTAATAAACAAAAATAGCCATTGTGCTATACTGCGGAGGTTATTATGACCTCCGCAGTTTCCGTATCCAACCTCCGCAAGACGTACGACGGCAAAAAGGGGGCACCTACCGTAGAGGCGCTGCGGGGTATTAACCTCACCATAGCCGAAGGGGACTTTTTTGCCCTGCTTGGCCCTAACGGGGCAGGGAAGACAACCCTCATAGGCATACTCACAAGCTTGGTCAACAAAACGAGCGGCGAGGCAAGCGTGTTTGGTGCCAATATCGAACAAGACCGCAGCCTAGCCAAGACCTTTATAGGGTTGGTGCCGCAGGAGATGAACTTTAATATTTTCGAAAAAGTCATCGATATTGTGGTAACTCAAGCAGGCTACTATGGTATGCCGCGCGCTGTGGCCTTGCCGCGTGCCGAACAGTTGCTCAAAGACTTGGGGCTTTGGGACAAGCGCAACACGCCTAGCCAGCAACTCTCTGGCGGGATGAAGCGCCGTTTGATGATAGCGCGCGGACTGGTCCACAACCCCAAGCTGCTCATCTTAGACGAGCCAACCGCCGGGGTCGACGTCGAGATGCGTCACGAGATGTGGTCGTTTTTGCGCAAGCTCAACAGCAGCGGCACCACTATCATCTTGACCACTCACTATCTCGAAGAGGCCGAGGCCCTGTGCCGCAATATTGCCATCATCAACAAGGGCACTATCATCATCAACGAGCCAATGGAGAGTCTGTTGGCGAGCCGCGGCCACGCGAGCCTCGAGCAAATATACCTCGACCTCATCAAGCAGGAAGAAAAATAACATGACACCCTCGCACCTCTGGACAGCCTACTATACGATCATCTACCACGAGGTGGCGCGCATTGTTCGTATTTGGTCGCAGACACTTTTGCCGCCGGTTATCACCTCGGGGCTCTACTTTATCGTTTTTGGCACGTTTATCGGCTCGCAGCTGCCGCCTATCAACGGATTTAGTTACATACAGTTTATCGTCCCCGGACTCATCATGATGCAGGTCATTACCAGCGCCTACTCCAACACGGTCTCGACCTTTTACTTTGCCAAGTGGACAAAAACTCTTGATGAGATGCTGGTCTCGCCGATGCCCGAGTGGGTTATCATCGCAGGGTTTATGAGCGGGGGAGTATTGCGCGGGCTTATAGTAGGCGCCTTGGTCTTGGCTACGTCGCTGTTCTTTACCCACTTGGTGATATTTAATGCGTTTATACTCGTTGCGGCCATTGTTGTGACCGCGGTGCTCTTTTCTCTCGCAGGGCTCATCAACGGCGTTTTTGCTAAAGGCTTTGATGGTATCTCCATCGTGCCGGTGTTTGTGCTGACGCCTCTCACCTACCTAGGCGGCGTGTTTTACTCGGTGTCGCGCCTGCCGCCGTTTTGGCAGCATGTGTCTTTGTTTAACCCCATTCTCTACATGGTCAATGCTTTTCGCTTCGGCTTCTTGGGTATAAGTGATGTCCCGCTATGGCAGTGCTTTGCGGTACTGCTCGGGCTTATGATCATTTTCTTGGGTGTCTTGGGCTACCTCTTTAAAAGAGGTGTCGGCTTTAGACAATAAATTTATAGCGAATTCTTTTTGCCGCTCTTTGTCCACTCGCGCATTGCCGTGGCGGCTATTTCTATTTTTGATGCTTTACGTAATTTTTTTAGGGACGCGGCAGGTGCAATAGGGTAGTGGGGTGCCTTGCCCAAGGCCTCGGGCACCCAGTCGACGTCCCCTTCGGCCACCACCCATTTGGCCGGGTCAAATTTTTGCAAATTAAATGCTTTAGAGTAGCGGAGCAAAGTCTTTGCCCCGTTGTCCAAAAAGTATTCGTGAAAGTATGACATTGCCAACTCGCGCTCGCTGGTGTACACCGCGTCGCGCCAGCGCAACACGGGATAGTTGGTCTTGCTTATCGCGCCCCAACGCCCACCCTCTTTAAACAAAGCAACAACGTGGTCGTAATCTTCGTCAACCGACTCAAGGTCCAACAGTAACGGCGGCCGGCCGTGATAGGCAAGGGCAGCGGCAGCCAACATAGCCCCCTCAACACAGTGCGCCCGCCTATCGCGCAGCGTTTGGCGCGGCGATTTCATCGTGTGTTCCCTACTCGACAACAAATTTGCGGGGAAGTGGTCTAAAAGGTCTTGTATTTTTTGTGGTGTATCCAACTTATCAAACACCCGCCGCTCGTCGGGGGAGAGAAGGGCGCGGAGTTGGTGTTGGTACTTAGTTAAAGCCATAGGTGTTTGTATCTGCCGCCCGAGTATAACAACGTCGCACAATATATCTTTTACGCAGGTAGCTTATGCGACACATAGAGGTAATATATTACCGTTTAGCCTTTAAACCCAACTTCTCCATGGTCGCCCTGCCCTGCAGCACCTTTAACGGATCTCGCAGCGAGCAGAACTCTTTAAAGGTATTCCACTCCATTAAATATTGCCCTGCGGCCAAGGGTCTTTTCTTTGCCTTAAGTAGCGCGTCGAGTCTATTTTGAGATATAGACTCATTCATCTGTAAAAATATGACCGGGTACTCAAGGTATGCACCAAGCCCACTATATTTAGTCAGTTTTATATTCAAGCATCCGCTTAAGTTGCGCGGCGATGCCGGATAAAAAACATCTACGCAAAAGCCTTTACCGGCGTCGTATACAAAAAAATCGGCCCGAGTGCGGTGATCGTCGGTAAAGAAATACTCCCGATGAACAAATTCTTTGCCAAACTTATCAATAAGGTAGTCGTACACGAGCCGCTCGGTTGCATGCGCTCGTTTATTGATGCTTCGGGCCCGCTCCGAGCTGTGCTCGCCGGTCCTAAAGTCGTGGTTGTCACCAAGGCCTAATTTTTTGCGCAATCCAACTAAACCTCCAAAACTACGCTCAATAGATCGCGCCGACGGTAAATATCTATAAGCATCAACTTCGGTCGCAGTAGGATAATGTCCGTGCTCGTCAAAAAAGTGTTTAAGACCGGCTTCCAGTTGAGGCAAAGACCAAGGAGCTTGGTTACCCATTTTTTGAACCCGAAGTTCCATGGTCAAATTATACCCCATGTGTCGCTTAAGCTACTTTGTTTTCCACAAGATTCTCGCCTAGCCGAAGGGGAGCCAGTCCCCCGTTTTGGGCAAGAAAAAAGCCCGGATTGGTTCCGGGCCTCATAGGTTAACGCCAGACAAAGAAGGTGGTCTTGTCGGCCTGACGCTCCTCGTAGGTCGGCTTGTGCTCGGTCGGGTCAATTAAGACGTCGACCTTGTGCAGAACATACTCGGACATTAAGCCCGGGAAGCTCGGCGATTCAAGACTCTCGACCTTGCGACTAAACGGAGAACTTATTTTGAACTTCGAGATCCCGAGCTCTTCCTTAAGGGCCCGGGTCACTGCGTTCAAAGGCTCTTCGCCTGCGTGGAGCTTCTCAGAGACAGACGCGGGCAAATCGCGTTTGCGGCGCCGGCCATCGGCGAATTCTTGCCGATCTTCGACAAGCCAGCGGATGCCGCCCACTTCCGAGATGACGTCAATGTTCAAGACTTCGAGGTGCCTAATCAATTCACCGTCTCGCTCGATAAGCTGAGCCTCGCCATCCTGAACTTCAGTAAGTAAGTGCTCGAGGGTCTTGGCTTTGCCCTTGCCGAAATCCGAGAGATTTATCCCGTGCTTAAGCAATAACGCCTTTAGCTCTTCCACGTGAGGCTCCTTTTCATCAAAATCCAACTAGCGGCACAATACCACACCGTTTTTTGATTGAAAAGAGGGTAGGCGCTCCCCTGTTTGGGCAAGAAAAAAGCCGCCGGTGAGGGCGGACTTATTGCTTTGGCGGTAGCCTGTCCAGAATGACAGCGTTGTGGTGGGCAATCTGGGTTTGGAATTCAGTGACCACCATATTAAGCATCGCCACGAGTGCGACGGCACCCACAAAGACGACAGCCGACACTTTCGGCGGTGCGTCGACCATAAACGCCACGATGGGTGCACACGCAATGAAGGTAATCCCCGCAACGGTGAAAACCCAACCGTTGATAGCCGAGGCCTTTAGAGTTGAGTCAGCCATGGTCTTTCTCCCGTTAAGTCTAAAATAGCAACTGCGAGTACAATACCATATCCTTTTTACACTGACAACGGGGGACCGGCTCCCCTCTTTTTTGCCGTATAATCAACCTATGAATGTTTGGATTGATTGCTACGCGCCTATTGTCGGGCGGATATTTGTGGGCGGATTCTTTTTGTGGAACGGGATACAGGCGGCGCTCAACTTCCCCGCTGCTATACAACTTTTTACCATCCACGGCGTGCAGCACGGCATGTACTGGGCCGCGGCTATGATAGCCGTCGAGGTTGTCGGGGGCATCGCACTTGTCATGGGCTACCAAACCAAGTGGGCCGCGCTTGGGCTGGCTGTATTTTTGCTGCTGCAGTCGACCTTTTTGACCAACTTTGGCAGCGACCCCGAGCTTAACTTGTTTGTGCTCAACCTGGCGCTCATAGGCGGCCTGTTGTATATGTCGTCGGCCAAGCCGGGATACAAAAACCGCCCGTCATACTAGTGCAGTATGTCGGGCGGTTTTTGTTTTTTTA
>CAIWUA010000049.1 GCA_903915735.1 Candidatus Adlerbacteria bacterium | reverse complement strand
TTTGGTGGATCCAAAAGGTCTCGTCGCGGTTGGCGTGGCCCGAGGCGTGGACGTCCATTTGCTCGCGGTGGATGATGCGCGCGCCTTGGCGGCTGAGGTTGTCCTTAAGTTTTTGCACCGAACGCTCGTTGCCCGGCACTACGGAGGAGGACAGCACGATGGTGTCGTTTTTCTTTATCTTGACGTATTTGTGCGTCTTCATGGCGATGCGCATGAGCGCGGCAAACTCGTCGCCCTGCGCGCCGGTTGCAAGCACCATCACTTTGTTGTCGGGCAGCTGCTCAAGTTGGGCAGCATCGATAAAGGTCTTTTCGTTTACTTTAAGCAGCCCCAATTGTTTGACGATCTCGATGTTGACCTTCATGCTGCGGCCCTCGACCAATATTTTGCGGCCCACGCGCTCGGCCTGCTCGATGATGCGCATCAGGCGCTCGAGTTGCGAGGAAAAGGTGCCGATAATAAGCCTGCCCGGCGTGTTGGCGATGATGTCGTTCATCGTCTTGGTGACGGTCGACTCGGGGATAGAGAAGCCCGGCCGCTCGACGTTGGTCGAGTCGGCACCAAGGAAGAGCACTTTTTTGTCGGCAAAAAAGGCAAACTCTTTTTCTTCCTGCTCGGTGGGGACGCCGGCTACGTGGTCGAGTTTGAGGTCGCCGGTAAAGACGACAAGGCCGTACGGCGTTTCGATAATGATACCCATGGCGTCGGGGATGGTGTGCGTGACGCTAAAAAAGCGCACGCGTAGGTCTCCTACCTTGATGACATCCTCCTTTTCTACCTCGTGGATGTCGAGCGGTTTGAGGTTGGGGAACTCCTCTTGGCGCTTGCGGATCATGACCGAGGTGAGTGTGCGAGTGTAGACCGGCGGGTAGCCGATGCGGTCGATCACGTAGGGGATGCCGCCGATGTGGTCGAGGTGGCCGTGGGTGATAAAGAGCCCGCGGATCTTTTCGCGCCTCTCTTCAAGATATTTGGTGTTGGGCAAAATGTAGTCGACACCCGGCGTCTCGTCCTCGCGAAACTGGAATCCGCAGTCAACCACGATAATGTCGTTGCCGTACTCAAACGCGGTCATATTTTTGCCTATTTCCTCGACGCCGCCAAGCGGGATAATACGTATAACCCCTGCCTCTACCGGTGGTATAGGCTTGTCGTCGCCGTTGAGCATTGGGGTGTGGTCGGGTATCTCGCGCACCGGGTGCGGCTGATGCGGGCGCGGGCCCTCACGGCGCAGACGGCCGCGGCCAAACGGTTTACCGCCACTGCGGCCAGAGCTGCCGGGACGGTGTTGCGGACGGCCGTGGCCGCTGTGGCCTGCGGGGCGCGGAGCACCCGGTTTAGAAGAGTGAGTTTTTTTAATAGGCTCCATGAACAATAGGTATTAATTAATAGTTACTTGTTACTAACAAAGACAGGCCATACGTAGTCGGTCTCGCGGTGCCACTGCGCAACGCTTAAAAAGCGGTCGCTCGGGGTCTCGATAAAACCAAGATCAACCCCCGCTATATCGTTAGGGACACTATACACGAAATCCGGCACATAGAGAAATACAGCCGGTACATCCTTGGCGACTTGTGCCGCAAACGAGGCGAGCAGGGTTTGGCGCACGGTGCGGTCGTTGGTGGTACGGAGCGTCTCGAGCGTCTTGTCTACCGAGGCATTGGCATAAAGCGCGATGTTAAGCCCCGGGTCGTTGCGTTGCGAGCTGTGCCAAAACGCAAACAAGTCGAGCTCGCGGCCTACCACCTCGCCAAACAAAAGTGCGTCGTACTTGCGCGGGCGTATTACGTTTTGCGATAGGTCGCCCTGGTCGTAGACCTGCACGTCGACTTGGGCGCCCACGGCGGTCCACTGCTTTTTAAGATACTCGGCGGCGGCGCGCAGCTCGGGTACGTTGGCGGTCGCGAGCGTAAAGTGCAGTGTCATGGTTTGAGCCTTTTTGCCGGTGCCGGTGGTCTTGGTGAGGACGCCGTCTTGCAACTTCCACCCGTTGTCCAGTAATAGTTGCTGCGCTCGTGCCGCAAGGGTGCTGCTCGAGGCTGCGGAGTTTATCGGCACAACGCTTGAGAGTGCCGGCGGCACCGGGCCCATAAGAGGCTCGCCGTACCCGCCGAGTACCTGCTTGACCAGATCTTGACGGTCGATCGAGTTGTTGAGAGCCTGGCGAACCTCGGGCAAACGCAGCACCTCGGACTGGTTTTGATTAAAGAAGACGCCGAACACGCGGTTGAGCGGCGCGGTGCGCACGCTCACGCCGAGCGAGGAAAGGTTGGCCGGCGAGATACCGCTTGCCGAGTCGATGTCGCCGCCCTGTAAAGCACTTTCGAGCGCTGTCTCGCTTTGATAAAACCGCATCGTCAGGTGGGTAAGGTAGGCTTCGCCAAGCGCGTAGCGGTTAAAGGCCGTGAGGCTATATGACGAGGGGATACCCGAGGCCGTGCGCGATATAGACGTCACTTTGTACGGCCCCGAGCCGATAGGCGAGGTGTTGAGATCGCTAAACGGAAACTCGTCGTCAGAGACGCCCTGCCAAAGTGTCTTGGGCACAATGCCGAGCGTCAAGTTTTCGATAAAAGGGGCGTAGGCGCTGCGCAATACAAACGCGACGGTGTGGCTATCGAGCACCTGCACGGTGACGCCCTGCCAGTTGGCCAACAACGGGCTCTTGAGCGCCGGGTCCTGGATCTTTTGTACCGTGTAGGCCACATCGTCGGCAGTCACCAACGACCCGTCTTGAAAGGTTGCGTTGGGGCGGATGACAAAGGTGTAGGTTTTGCCGTCGGACGAGACGGTGTAGCTTTGGGCCAAGTCGGGCACGTAGGTACCCTCGGGCGTGGCGTGCAACAACCCCGAGTACACGAGCGCCGTGAGGTCGCGGTCGGCGTCGGAGACGGCGAGGATAGGGTTGATAAAGCGCGGCGAGCCAATGATGCCCTCGGTGAGCGAACCGCCGTAGGCCGGCGTGGCCACGACTAGGTTACTGTTGAGTATATAAAGGAGTCCAACAGACGAGACGACCGCCACTGCGCCAAAAAATATAAACAGAGCGCGGCCGGTATATGAGAGCGAACGCAGGGTATCCTCTGCCTTAACAACGACGGGCAGGTACACGCGCTGCGTGGCCTTGTGCCAAAACGTAGACATGTAGATGGTAGATTATTTGAGAATGAGAGCGACAAACGCCGAACCGGCGAGCAACACCCCGAGCAGGATGCTTGCGTAGAACAGAACCTTCTCCGAGCCGCGGCGGGTGTGGTATCCGGCCGAGAAATTGTCGCCTCCAAAAGCGCCACCAAGAGCAGCCCCAGTCTGCTGGAGCAAGATGCACGCTATGAGTAGCACCGACAACACGACCTGTATGTAAGGGAGTACCCCGCTGGCCATTACCCGTAGGCTACCACAGGCTAAATCTTGACGCAATGGGCGATTCTAACTAAGATTTAGGCCCTATGAAGAAGAAATCTAATAAAAAAGCTAAGCGGCAAGTTAGCAAAAAGATCGTCATTAAAAAGGCCGCTATTTCGCCGCTTGGCGACCGGGTTTTGCTTAAGCCGGTTGCGGCAGAGACGACGACCAGTTTTGGGATTATTATCCCCGACGCCGCCAAAGAAAAGCCCGAACAGGGCACCGTGGTCGCGGTTGGCCCCGGCAAGCGCACCGACGACGGCAAGCTCGTGCCGGTGTCGGTTAAGGTTGGCGAGCGTGTGATGTTTAGCAAATACGGTTTTGACGAAGTTAAGGTGGGCGGCGTCGAATATTATTTGGTTAGCGAAGCGAATATTCTCGCAGTATTGAATTAAATATGGCAAAACAAATTCTTTTTAATGAACGCGCGCGCCGGGCGCTTAAAAGCGGCATCGACAAGGCGGCCAACACGGTCAAAGTGACTTTGGGCCCCCGTGGCCGCAACGTTGCTTTGGACAAAGGCTACGGCAGCCCGACTATTACCAACGACGGCGTCTCTATAGCTAAAGAAATTTCGTTTAAAGACAAGTTTGAGAACATGGGTGCCGAGATTGTTAAAGAGGTCGCGAGCAAAACCAACGACATCGCAGGCGACGGCACCACCACCTCGGTTGTATTGTTGCAGGCCATCGTCGAGGAGGGGATGAAGCACACCGAAATGGGCCTCAGCGCCATGGGCGTGCGCCACGGGATAGAAAAGGCCGCAGCCGAGGCGGTTGTCGCGCTCAAATCGCTTGCTAAAAAAATCCAAAACGACGACGAGATACGCCAGGTGGCGACCATTTCGGCCGAGTCAGACGAAATAGGCGCTATTATTGCCGACACGATTAAAGAGGTGGGCAAAGACGGCGTCGTGACGGTCGAGGAATCGCAGAGTTTGGGTATAGAGAAGGAGGTCGTCGAAGGTATGGAGTTTGACCGCGGGTATGTGTCGGCCTACATGGTCACCGACACCACGCGCATGGAGGCCACCTACAAAGATCCTCTTATACTTATCACCGACAAAAAAGTTAGCAGTGTGCAGGAGATTTTGCCCCTGCTGCAAAAGGTCGCCGAGTCGGGCAAAAAAGACTTGGTGATTATCGCCGAGGATGTTGATGGCGAGGCTTTGACCACCTTTGTGCTTAACCGGCTTAAGGGCACCTTTAACGTACTCGCGATCAAAGCGCCGGGCTATGGCGATCGCAAAAAGGAGATGCTGGCGGACATTGCGGCGGTGACCGGCGGCGAAGTTATTTCTGAAGAGAAGGGGCTCAAGTTTGAGGACGCGACATTGGCGATGCTTGGTCGCGCGGGCAAAGTGATTGCCACCAAAGACAAGACGGTGGTCGTTGGCGGCAAAGGCGCCAAAAAGGACATCGACGCGCGCGTGGCGCAGCTGCGCGGCCA
>CAIWUA010000048.1 GCA_903915735.1 Candidatus Adlerbacteria bacterium | reverse complement strand
GGCGATACATAAAGTGCTGTTAATGGGTACCGCCGTGGGAGGTACTCTTGCCGACTACACCGAGTTTGATCGCAAAAATTATTTTTACCCCGATATTCCCAAAGGCTACCAGATAAGCCAGTATCAACATCCGTTGGTGAGCGGCGGCACGCTCGCAGGGGTGCAATTGACGCGCATACATTTAGAGGAGGATACTGCGCGCTCGCAACATACCCTTGGTAGGGGCACAGGCGAAGGCGAAAAGAGTTTAGTTGATTATAACCGCGCCGGTGTGCCGCTGATGGAGCTCGTGACTGAGCCGGTTATCACCTCGGCCGAGCAAGCAGGTATGTTTGCCAAAGAGCTGCAGCTGTTGTTGCGCACGCTTGGGGCGGGGGAGGCCAACATGGAGAAGGGCGAGATGCGGGTCGAGGCCAACATTTCTGTCGCGTTAGCATCAACAGAAATGTTAAATAAAAAAGACTCGGTTGAGAAACTCGGTACAAAAGTAGAGGTTAAAAATCTCAACTCGTTTCGCTCGGTTGAGCGAGCTATTGCGTATGAATACAAACGCCAAGTCGAGCTTATCGAAAGCGGCGGCGCGGTCGTGCAAGAGACTCGCGGCTGGGACGAGGCCGGTCAAAAGACTTTTAGCCAGCGCAAAAAAGAAAGTAGTCACGACTACCGCTATTTCCCCGACCCGGACCTGCCGAAGCTTTTGATATCCGAGATACCGCAGTTTAGTGCAGACACTCTGCGTGCCGAGTTGCCCGAGTTGCCGCGGCACACACGCGAGCGTTTGGGCAAGCTCGGGTTTTTGCAGGCGCAGGACATCGAGCAGCTGCTCACCGACGTACCGCTTGCCGAGTTTTTTAACAAGGTACTAGCGCAGCTCACAACCCCGGAGCTTAAAAAAAGCGCTGCAAACTATATCCTTAATGACGTTGCCGGGGTACGAAAGAGCAAACCAAACTGGCTCCCGGACTTTGCCGTATTTATCAAAGCGTTGGGGTTGCCCTCGCCGCAGGCCAAGAGCTCTATCGCGAGCGGTGTTTTGACACAGGTTGTTGACGACAGCGCACTCCCCGCAATTGCGCAGCAGGTGATAGAGGCTAACCCAAAAGTGGTTGCAGAGTACAAGGCCGGCAAAGAGGCCGCCATGCAGTTTTTGGTAGGACAGGGGATGCGCCTGAGCAAAGGCTCGGCTAATCCACAGGCACTCAAGGAGGCCATACAAAAGATTCTCGCCTAGGGTATACTCTAGGCTATGGATGAGCTCCAGATATCGGGTAGGCGATTTATCTCGTCTCGACGCATTGCTCGAGACAACGGCTACCACACCGACTATATAGGCCAGCTGATACGCGGCGGCAAAATTAAGGGTCAAAAGGTTGGTCGTACCTGGTACGTAGACGCAATAACCTTTGATGTGTATTTGAGTGGTGAAGCATCTCTTCCGGTGCAACCAACCGTCGCAGGGTACAGCGATTCCGTTGCTACGGAATCGCCTGAAGTTGTCTCGCCGTCGCTCGCCAAACCCCCTGCGCCAGTTGTTGCACCTACAGTTATCGCACACACTCCTGTTGTTGAAATAAAAAAGGAAGAGGTAAAAGTAGAAGAGAAGAAAGAAGAACAAAAGATAGAGATTAAAAAAGTTGCAGAGCCTGTTGTTGCACAGGCACGCTATGTGCCGGTTGCCTCGGGCGGTTTGCGTTTTGTTGCTGACGATGAGCCTCTGCTCCCCGAGATTTCGACTAAAGAGAGTATTACGCACGTAATGCCGACCATAAGCGCACGTGCTGCGCCGATTGAAACTAAAAAAGAGGCGGCAGTATTTGAGCGCCGGCCAAATAGCAAAAGACTTATTGTCGCGCTTGGTGTGGTGGCGATGCTTGTTTTTATTTTTAGCGCAGTCGTGTCAAGCGCGGTGTTTCAAAAGCTCAATATTGAGGCGGGTAATTCGGCGAGCGTTGGATACGGTCTTAGTTGGTAGTCGGGATCATTTGTTAAAAAAGTCAAATAACGGCTTTTAGCGCCAATGTAGAGGAATAAAAGTTAAAAATCTCCGGCCATACAGCCGGAGATTTTATTTTACAAAAACCTTATTTTAAGCCTCTTTTAGCCGAGATATCGGATAAGCTATACCGATATCCCATTGTTTAACAACAACATCTCGGTTGTGCGATAAATGTGCTGAAAAATAATAAATAAAAATATTTTTTTGCGTGATTATTTTGTCGCGCAAGAGGTTTAAGAGATCTCAAAATCCTATTTAAACACAAGCTACTTTAGACAAAAATATTTCACCATATCCACAGGTACAAAATTTATTTTCGGCATATATAGAGCGCCTTGCTTGTACAATTAGCTTAACAAACAGCCCGAACTAACTTTGCAAAGAAAAGACTTTTCGTCCAAATGGCATCCCCACAAAACATAAAAAACTCGGAAGGCAAACCATTGCTTAGCGCGCGCAAAGTTGCGGCTCGTTTGCACTGCGCTCCGGACTATGTTGGCAAGCTTTGCCGCGAGGGCAAACTCAAGGGTACGCGTGTCGACCAAGCGTGGTTTGTTGATGTCGACTCGGTGGCGGCGTTTGAGGCGGCACGCGCTTTTGCGCGCACGACCCGCTCGGAGGAGCTCTCGACCCTGCGCAAGCAAGAGCTTACGAGCAACGGCTTTGTACCTAAAAAGCCGGCCCTGTTGTTGGCTATCTCGGCTGCGTGGATGACCGTAGCAAAAGCGGCCGCGGCATCGGTGGCTATTGGGTTGGTGGTCGCCGGCTCGGTTGCGCTGACACAAAACATTGCAGCACCGCAAAACCATGACTCGGTAGCGGCCGTCATCGCGCAAGTTAACTCGCCATTTTTTGGTGCGCAGGTGCCGCAAGCAAATTCGCAAAATGTTTTTGGTGCATGGCTCGCCTCGCTCTTTGCACCGAAGCCTATTGCACAAACTCAGCCGAGCCCCGTTGCGCCGCAAGCATCGAGCTTCCCATCGGCGGCAACACAGACGCTTGCGCAAGCCTCGACTACGCGCCCGGCCGCAACGGTCGTACAAAACTATCCGGTTATCGAGCGCACGGTCGAGCGTGTGGTTGCAAGCCAAGGGGTCTCTGAGGATGTGTTGGCGCAAAAGCTCAACGAGCTCTCAAACGCGCTCACCGCCAAGATATACCAGGTCGCCTCGCAAACAAGCGGCAATGCGACCGTGCAGTACGCACCCTCGCAGCGCATCGACCAGCTGCACAATGTCACGATAGCGGGCGCGACCATCACGGGCGCGTCTATCGACGGCTATCTCCCGACGACCGGCGGCACACTCTCGGGTGGCATCGATCTTACCAGCGGCTGCTTTAGTGTTAACGGCGTGTGCGTTACAGTTGGCAGCAATACCGGCTTCTCGACCACCTCGGCCGACTATTGGAGCTCGGTCAACAACCTCACCGGCTTTAGCACTACGTCGGCCAATTACTGGAGCTCGGTTAGCAACTTGACCGGTTTTAGCACCACCTCGGCCGACTACTACAAGCTGGTTAACAACTTCTTCTCAACCACATCGGCTTCGAACTTTTTGGCACAAAATCAAGGCAATGCCTTTTCGACCACGTCGGCCGCCTACTGGAGCTCGGTCAACAACCTCACCGGCTTTAGCACCACCTCGGCCGACTACTACAAGTCAGTCAACAACTTTTTTGCCACTACCTCGACCGACTACTGGCTTACCCAGCAAAACACCACCGCGCTCGCCGAGGGCAGCAACCTGTACTACACCAACGGCCGCGTCCAAACCTACCTCAACACGCTCGACAAGGGATACTTCTTCTCGACCACGTCGGCCGGCTACTGGGCGGCCGCATCCGGCATTACGTCATCGTCGTTTTCGACCACGTCGGCCAATTATTGGAAGTCTCAAAACAACTTCTTTTCCACCACGTCGAGCGCCTACTGGCTTACCCAGCAGACCACCGACAGCCTTGCGCAAGGCGCCACCAACAAGTATTACTCGACGCAGCTCTTTGCCGCCGACCTTGCCGGCACCTCGACCAGCGCGCTTGCCGAGGGCACCAACCTGTACTACACCAACCCGCGCGTCCAAACCTACCTCGATACGCTCGGCAAGGGGTACTTCTTCTCGACCACGTCGGCCAACTACTGGAGCTCAATCAACAACCTGACCGGTTTTAGCACCACCTCGGCTATCTACTTTGCCGACGCGTCGACCACTATCCCCAAGACCTACAGCACCAACACCTTTACCGGCACCAACACCTTTACCGGCAATGTAGTCTTGGCCGTCAACGCAACAAGCTCGAGCATTATCCCGTCGGCCGACAACGTATACTCGCTCGGCTCGATGGCCTACCGGTATAAAGACCTCTTCCTCGGCCCCGGGTCGCTCTATGTCAACAACCAAGAGGTCATCCACACGACGCCCGGCAACGACGTCGTGGTCTCGTCCGATGTCAACCAAAACCTCGTGTTGCAAACCAGCGGCAGCGCCAACATCGAACTTAACCCGTCCGGCACGGGGCAAATTTTATTTAAAAACAACATCAACGTCACCGGCGGCAAGTCTATCAACACCACCAACAACTCCGCGCTGTCGGTGCCGTTTGGCGTTGCGGCGGGCAACCTCACGGTCGCGGGCAACGCCATTACCGCCACCAACCTCAACGGCGGCATCTCGCTTACGCCGGCCGGGTCGGGCGGCACCTACGTGACCACCGGCAACTTTGGCATTGGTACCACGTCGCCGTCGCAGCCGTTGTCGGTTGCAGGCAGCGCCTACATCAGCGGCGCGCTTACGCTTGGTACGCCGCTTGCGGTAACGAGCGGCGGGCTCGGCACCTCGACCGCGCCGTTGTACGGCCAACTTATCATCGGCAACGGCACGGGCGGCTACAACTTTGTCTCGACCTCGTCGCTCGCTATCTCGGCAAGCAGTATCGCCACCGGTACCTTGGCGGTCACCTTTGGCGGTACCGGCGTTAACTCTATTAACGGCATTGTGGTCGGCAACGGGACGGCGCCGTTTTCGTCGGTGACCGACAGCCTTGGTCTTGCCAACGTCATCAGCGACGAAACCGGCAACGGCTCGCTGGTCTTTAACACCTCGCCGTCGCTTGTATCGCCGACCGTCACCACCTTGCTTGCCACCGGCTCGACCACGCTGCAAAACTTTAGCTTCCTCCATGCAACCGGCACGGCGGCCACGACCACCAGCTTTTTTGCAACGACGGCCAGCTCGACCAACCTCTTTGCCCAGACCTTGAGCGCGGGCGCAGGCTCGTTTAACACGCTTATCTCGGGCTCGCTCACGCTCAACACCGCGCTGCCTATCACCTCGGGCGGCACCAACGCCACCAGCTACAGCCAAAACAACGGCGTTGTGTACTACGACGGCGCGCGCTTGGTCACGGCAACCGGGTTTACCTTCAACGGGACGACACTGGTCATGCCGTATGCCACCACCACCTCGCTGACGGTCACCGGCACTACCTACTTGGGCAACACGGTCTTTACTACCGGCAGCTCGACGCTGCAAAACTTTACCTTCCTCACCGCAACTGGCACCGCAGCTACGACGACTAACTTTGCCGTTACCAGCCTCGGTTCGGGCGTGATCCTTAAGACCGCTGCAGGTGGCACCTTGGTGCCTGCCATACCGGGCACCGACTACAGCTTGGCCGGCTTTGGCCAGTGGCAAATGGTTAATGGGTACCTTGCACCTACAACAACGATAGGATTTATCATCAACGCTTCCTCGACCATCGGCAACGGCACGCAGGGCGGCGGGCTCACCATCAACGGCGGCGCCACCACCACCGGCATAGCGTACTTTGGCAACCCGGTTGGCATAGGCACCAACGTGCCGGCGCGCACGCTTGATGTCTCGGGTACGGGGCGCTTTACCTCGACGCTGACACTCTCGGCGCTCGGGTCTTGTATAGGCGCCAACGCCTTGCAGACCGACGGCTCGGGCAACATTGCCTGCGGCGCGGTCAACACCTCGGGTATCAGCTCGGCCGGAGGCTGGACCACCAACAACGTTGGCGCTGTTGCGCTGAGCACCACCACCGACCTCGTGGTTGTTGGCGCGACCTCGACCCCGTATGCCAAGCTCACCGTCACCTCGGGCGCTGCGGCAACCACGACGCTCGCGCTGGTGGCGGCGTCGGGTCAGACCGCTCACATCCTCGACTTGTATAACGCGGCGGGCGCGTTGGCCATGACGGTGTCTCCCGACGGGACGCTCAATGCCACCACGCTCACGCTGCAAAATGCGCTTTCGCCGACCAACGGCGGCACCGGTCTTGCTATGGCGCCAAGTTACGGCCAACTGCTCGTCGGCAACAACGCAAGCGGCTACTCGTTTATGTCGACATCCTCGTTGGGGCTCATAACTACCAATGTCGCCGAGGGCACCAACCTGTACTACACCGACGCCCGCGCTCGCGCCGCATTGTCGGGTCAAAGCCCTATCAACTACGACAACGCGACCGGCATCATCGGCCTTAACATCGGCTCGGGTCTGAGCACCAACGTTGGCAACCTGATACTCAACATGAGCAGCGCCAACGAGTGGCAGGCGTTGCAGCAGTTTAACGGCGCGGCCTCGACCACACAGCTCAGTGTCATCGACACTTTGTTTGTCGGGCACACCGGTACCACGACCATCCGCGGCGACGGGCTTGCCTCGACGCTGCCGTACGCAAGCTCGACCGCGTTTACCGCCACGAGCCTCTTTGCGGGCAACTTCCTCGCGGCCGGCTCGACCACGCTGCAAAGCTTTACCTTTATCAACGCAACGGGCACCAACGCCACCACGACTAACTTCTTTGCCGACACTACCGGCACGACCAACCTCTTTGCCAACAACTTTAACCTTGGGTTTGGTACCACCACCAACGCCACCTCGACCAACTTTTACTCGACGACCGCCAGCACCACCAACCTCTTTGCCACCAGCTTTATCGGCGGTGCGGCAACGCTCAACGCGCTCACGCTCCCGGCCTCGCCGCTGTGCACCGGCCAGCAGGCACTCCAAACCAACAGCAATGGCGACGTGGCTTGCGGGCACATCTCGTTTGCGGGTATCACCACCGCCGGCGGCTGGACCACCGACAACGTGGGCACCATAGTGTTGTCGACCACCACCGACATGGTTGGCCTTGGTGTGGTCGCCCCTACCTACAAGCTCGATGTCGCAGGTCTTGGGCACTTTACCGGCCTTGTCGATGCGGCCAACTTTGTCGCGACCTCTACTATTGCGTCGTCGTTCCCATACGCGTCGTCGACCGCAATCACCGTAAGCGGGACCTCCTTCCTTAATCAAATTTTTGCCACCGGCTCGACGACGCTGCAAAACTTTAGCTTTGTTAACGCAACCGGCACCAATTCGACTTCGACGAATATATATTCGTCTTCGCTCACTGCAGGCAATGCGACCACAACTAATTTCTTTGCAACAACTGCTAATGCAACCAACCTTTTTGCCAACAACTTTAACTTTGGGTTTGGCACCACGACCAACGCTACGTCGAGCAACTTCTTTGCCGACACCGCGTCGAGCACCAACCTGTTTGCCACGACCGCGCGCGTTGGCTCGCTCCAAATAGACACGTTGTCGGGCTTTCTTAAGGCGACCGGCGGCGGCACCATCGGCACGGCGCTTATCGACCTTACGGCCGACATCAGCGGCATTTTGCCGATCGCCAACGGCGGCACTAACGCCTCGAGCTTTGGCACCACCAATGGCGTTGCCTACTTTGACGGCACGCGCCTCAGCTCTAACGCGGCGCTTACCTTTGACGGCACCACCTTTAGCGCAGCCTACGCATCGACCACCGCGCTCAGCGCCACCAGCGCCTACTTTGGCTCGACCACGCTGCAAAGCTTTAGCTTTATCAACGCACTAGGCACCAACGCCACGACCACCACGCTGTTTGCCGACACCGCATCGAGCACCAACCTGTTTGCCGCAGCGGCACATTTTGGCACTTTGTCGCTTAGTACGCCGCTGCCGGTCACCTCGGGCGGCTCGGGCGTTGGCTCGTTGACCGGCATCCTTATTGGCAATGGGACCTCGCCGTTTACTACCGTCATCGACTCGACCGGCTTGGCGCTTAACATCCGCGACCACAGCGGCAGCGGCGCGCTGGTGTTTGCCACCTCGTCGGTACTCGAGGGCACTCAGTTGACGGGGCTCACCACCGCGCAAAACCTTGTTATCGGGTTTGGCACCACCACCAACGCCACCACGACCAACTTGTTTGCCGATACCGCCAGCTCGACCAACCTCTTTGCCACCAACGCAAACTTTGCCTCAATCACAGGTGCGGGGCTTATAAACTGCTCGACCGACACCGCCAAGCTCTTGTGGTCGGGCGGCAGCTTTATCTGCGGCACCATGGCCTCGGCCGCCAACGAAAACAACTGGCTCTACTACAACGGCTCGGGTCTTAAGCTCGGTACCAGCTCTAACCAAGTGCTCATCGGCGCCGGCGCCACCACCACGCTTGCCGCGCTCGAGGTCGCGGGCTCGATCGAGCAGTACGCCACCTCGAGCCCGTTGCTTGCGGCCAGCAGCGCCTCGACCGACCTCACCTACCAGACCGTCATCGCGGGCAACTATGCCTACATCGCCGAGGGCGCCGGCGGCTTGCGCATTATGGACATCACCAACCCCAAGTCTCCCGCCACGGTCGGCAGCTACAGCCTTGGCACCGCGTTGTCGGTCGCCGTCGCCGGACACTACGCCTATGTCGGCGATGTCACCTCGG
This sequence comes from Candidatus Adlerbacteria bacterium, assembly GCA_903915735.1. Lineage (GTDB taxonomy): Bacteria > Patescibacteriota > Minisyncoccia > Phycocordibacterales > SBAW01 > GWA1-54-10. The sequence continues at coordinate 1,625 of CAIWUA010000048.1, read as the reverse complement.
GCTTTAACATCATCGACATCAGTAACCCGGCTGCGCCGACCAAGGTGGGCAGCTACTCTTTTAGCTACGAGCTTAACTCCTTCTTCCCATACGGGATAGCGGTCTCGGGGCGCTACGCGTTTGTCACCGACTACAACAACGACGCGCTGCAAATCATCGACATCTCTAACCCGGCCGCACCGGCGCTCGTGAGCACCTACACCGTTGCCAGCGGCGCGCCCTACGGCGTGGCGGTGGCGGGCAAGTATGCCTACCTCACCGAGCCGGGCGTCAGCAAGATACATATAATAGACATATCCAACCCGGTAGCGCCGGCCAAGGTGGGCAGCTACAGCGCGAGCGGCATCAACCCGTTTGGGGTCTACGTATCGGGCAAGTTCCTCTATGTGGCCGACGCTATTAAAGGCTTTTATACCCTTAATGTCAGCAATCCGGCCGCGCCGACCTTGGTGGGCAGCTACAAGCCCGACACCACCGACGCCTACTACGGGCTGAGCGTCGCGGGCAACTATGCCTACATCGCCGACCACGGCAACGCCAAGACGCTGGTGGTCGACATATCTAACCCGGCATCGCCGAGCCTGGTTGGTAGCTACAGCGTGACCAACGGCTCGCCGATGTCGCTCGCACTTACCGGCAAATATGCCTTGGTGTCCGACTACGACGGCGGTATCAAAGTAATAGACATCAACGGCCTCCACACGCCGGCGGCTACCATAGGCTCGCTCGAGGCAAGCCAGGCCAACATCAGCGATGCACTCACCGTGGGCGGCGACATCACGGCGGGCGGCGGACTCAATGTTGGCATCAGCGGGATCTTTAGCCGCGGCACCATCGCCGCGTACATAGCAAGCAGTACGCAACTTAACCCGGTGGTCGCGAGCTTTATGGGCGGCAATGTGGGCATCGGGACGACAACGCCGTACGCGATGCTCAGCGTCGCAGGGCAGGTAGTCGGTCAAAACTTTGTCGCGACCTCGACCACGGCGGTGTCGAGCTTCCAGCAGCTGCTCGCCAATGCCTCGACCACGCTGCAAAACTTTACCTTCCGCAACGCTACGGGTACGTCGGCTACCACCACCAACTTTTTTGCAACCACAGCATCATCAACAAATCTTTTTGCCACCAACGCAAGCTTTGGCACACTCACGCTTGGCAACGCACTCTCAATTTCAAACGGCGGCTTGGGCACGACCACGTGGACAACCAACTCGATCCCGTACTTTAACGGCTCTTACTTTACCTCCAATAATGCAAACTTTAGTTTTGACGGCACCAAGTTTACAACCACATACGCATCGACCACGGTGCTCACGGTATCCAATCTCTTTGGCATTAACGCGCAAATCTTTGGATCCTCGACCATAGGCAATGGCACTCAAGCGGGCGGCTTGACTATCAACGGCGGGGCGACGACGACCGGCAACTCAACCTTTAACGGCGGCATCCTTTCGGTCGGAGACAATTACTCCAACCTCTTTACCGTCGACTCATCGACCGGCACCACCACGATTGCCAACCTCAGCATAGGCAACCTGAGCTTTGACACCAACGCGGGCGTGGTCAACCTCTCGGACATCCCGACCGACAGCACGGCAGCTGCCGGTGTTATCCAGTCTCAGTCC
>CAIWUA010000047.1 GCA_903915735.1 Candidatus Adlerbacteria bacterium | reverse complement strand
CACACATGTATTGGGGCTTCGATATAAAAAATATAGATAAAAAATTGCGGCCGCAGGATGATTTTTTTAATTATGCTAACGGCGGCTGGCTCAAAAAAGTCAAAATACCGGCCGAGGAGTCGCGCTGGGGTGCATTTATCGTGCTTCGGTATAAAACAGACACCCAGCTGCGCACGTTGGTGCAAGAATTGCTGAAGCAAAAAAAGTTTAAGCCCGGCTCGCCCGCGCAGCTGGTGCACGACGCGTATGTTGCCGCCGCCGATTTGCCGGCGCGCAACAAGCTCGGCATCGGCCCGATGGCGCCCTGGCGTTTGATGGTGCGCGACATCAGCACCAAAGACGAGTTGCTTAAAACCATCGCCAAGCTGCATGTGCTTGGTGTCTCGGTGTGCTGGGGCACGATTATTGACCAAGACGCTAAAAACTCCGAGCGCTATTTATTGCACCTGTGGCAAGGCGGGATAGGCATGCCGGAGCGCGACTACTACCTGCTTGATACGCCCGAGCAAAAGCGCGTGCGCGACGCCTATGTGGCGCACATGGGCCGGCTGCTTAAGCTTGCAGGGCTTGGCGCCGCAGAAGTGTCAGCCATGCAAACTGCCGTGATGCGCATAGAGACCAAGCTGGCCAAAGCCGCTATGCGCAAAGAGGACACCCGCGACGCCGAAAAGGTCTATCACAAATACACGCTCGCCCAACTCCAAAAGCTCGCGCCCGAGATTAAGTGGGCACAGTATGCGGCACACACCCACGCCGCCGGTATTAAAGAGCTGGTGGTCGGGCAACCAGACTTTTTTAAAGCGGTGAGCGCGATGATCAAAACCATCCCGCTCGAGGATTGGAAGTTGTATATGGAGTGGCATGTGATAAGCGACCTGTCGGGTTTACTGTCGGAGCGGTTTATTAAAGAAAACTTTTCGTACAACCAGGTGCTGACCGGCCAAAAAAAGATGCGCCCGCTGTGGCGCCGCGCGCTTGGGGCAACCGGCGCTGTGGGCGAGGCGCTCGGTAAGCTGTATGTCGAGCGCTACTTCCCCGCCGAGTCTAAGCGCGCCATGGGCGCGCTGGTCACCGATCTTTTTGACGCGTACGAAGCGCGCATCAAGCAGCTCGACTGGATGTCGGCAGCAACCAAGCGCAAGGCGATACTCAAGCTGCACGCCATGAATCGCAAAATAGCCTACCCCGACAAGTGGGAGCAGTACCGCGGGCTTGTGCTGAATCCCGACGACCACTTTGGCAACATGCTGCGCGCCGAGGAGTGGCACCACCGCAAGCAGATGGCCAAACTGCGCAAGCCTATCGACCGCAACGAGTGGCTCATGACGCCGCAAACCGTCAACGCCTACTGCAGCTTTAACATGAACGAAATTGTCTTCCCCGCGGCAATACTGCAATGGCCCTTTTTTGACCCTAAGGCCGATGCGGCCGTTAACTATGCAGCCATTGGCGCGGTGATTGGTCACGAAATAACCCACGGCTTTGACGACCAGGGCTCAAAGTTTGACGGCAAAGGCAACATGAAAAGTTGGTGGACTGCCGCGGACCGCAAACGGTTCATGCTCAAGGCCAAACGCTTTGTCGCGCAAGCCAACACGTTTGAGGTCGAGCCGGGCGTCAAGCTCAACGGCCAGTTGACCTTGGGCGAAAATATCGCCGACATGGGCGGGCTGGTAATCGGCTACGAGGCTTACCAACGCTATCTTGCCAAGCATGAGCGAAAAACTATTGCCGGCCTTTCGCCCGAACAGCGGTTTTTCTTCGGCTTTGCACAGGCAGAACAAGAAACATCTCGTCCTGAGATTAAAAAGTTGCTCGCACTTACCGACCCACACGCAAACCCCGTGTGGCGCATCAACGGCCCGCTCTCTAACTTTGAGCCGTTTTATAAAGCCTTCAATCTTAAAAAAGGCGACAAGCTCTATCGCGACCCCAAAACCCGCGCCGAAATTTGGTAACTAAAGCCAATCGATTGGTTTTTGGCCCGTCTTTTTTAAATACGCGTTGGTTTTGCTAAAGGGTTTTGAGCCGAAGAAGCCCGAGTAGGCCGAAAAGGGCGACGGATGCGGCGACTCGATAACACAATGTTTGGCGCGGTCTATGTGTGCGCCTTTTTGCCGCGCATAGTTGCCCCACAAAATAAACACCAGATGCTCTTTTTGCTCTGACAGCGCTTTAATAGCCGCGTCGGTAAACTCCTCCCACCCCTTTTTTTGATGCGAGCCGGGGCTCTTGGCCGACACGGTAAGCGTTGCATTTAAAAGCAACACTCCCTGCTTAGCCCAGCGTTCCAAGTCCCCCTTCTTCGCCAAGGCTTCGAAGGGCGCGCCCGTTTCTGCTGCGAGTTCTTTGTATATGTTTTGTAGTGACGGCGGCAGGGCAACTCCCTCACCCACCGCAAAGCAGAGGCCGTTGGCTTGGCCCGGGCCGTGGTACGGATCTTGGCCGAGTATCACAACTTTTACTTTATCGAACGGACACAAATCAAAAGCCCTAAAAATATTTTTGGGCGGCGGGTAGACTACTCCGTGTGTGTATTCGCCACGGACAAAGTCAGAAAGATTTTTAAAATACTCTTTGCCAAACTCCTCCGCCAAAGCCGCCTTCCACGAAGCTTCGAGTTTTATTTCGCCCGTTCCCATAGAGGTTTAATACCAGTTTTCTTCAACTTGTCTATCTGCACAAATTCCTCAAAGATACCGTCTAAGAGTTGGTATTGCTTTGACTCTTCAGTAGTGACCCAAGCAAAATCATCCGTCTCTTCTTTTTGCAGCGTCACCTCGCCACTGTCATAGTCTGCCACGCACGAGATCACGATAGAGGGGCTGCCGTCTTTATGTACGGTCGCAAGACTTGTGAGGTACTGCACGTTTTTGATGGTAAGACCTACCTCTTCTTTGACCTCGCGCTCTAAAACGCGTTCAAGTACGTTGTACCAATAAAATTCGGTATCTTTTGGCAGAGCTAAATAGTCTTTGGCCTCGAGCCGACCGCCGGGGACCGTCCACATGCCCGGGAAGCGCTTTTTGTTCGGCGAGCGGCGGGTAATTAAATATTTGCCATCTTTGATAATAATGGCGGTAATAGCAACCTCGTGCAAAAAAGTGTTGTCCATGTGCGTATATTACCGCAAACTGTAAGCCTCCTCCATCAGCAGTTCCATTTTACGCATGGGGCCGCCGCGGTTGTAGTCGCCTACCCCGCCGTCTGAGCGCACGACGCGGTGGCACGGGATCTTAGGGTTGTAGTTGTGTGCCATGATCGTACCGACGGCGCGCGCCGCTTTGGCGTTGCCGGCTTTGGCCGCCACCTGTTTGTATGACAATGTTTTGCCCTTGGGGATTTTAGCCACGACCAAACACACTCGCTCGCTAAACGATTTAAAAGAGGTGCGCGGTCGGGTTGTCGGTTGCCTTTTCTTTTTCATGCGCAATTTTTTTGCCGGGCAAGATGCCGGGTGCAGACTCTGCAGCAGGTGTCGAGCGCGAGCCAAACGGCAGCAGTGCCTTGCCGGCGGCCTCGCGATAGCGGCAATAGTCGCAGTCGGTGCCGGAGGCGGGCAATGTGTCGCTGTCTAAACAAGCCTTTAATTGCATCAGGGCGCCATCGACCCAGTCGGTCGAGCCGGTGTAGGGCACCAACGTTAACTCAAAATCGAGCCTGCCGTCAAACGCCTCGCGGTCTTTGGTGGCATTGGCATAAAACCAATACCCCGTGTCGGACACTTTAAACCCGTTTTGGCGCAACAACCACTGATACACCTCGAGCTGACGCTTGTAGCCGCGGTGCCACTCTTCGTCAAGTGACTCTATTTTGGCGTCTTTGCTGGTGGCTTTGTAGTCGATGACGATAAGCTCGCCGTCTTTGTTGATCCAAATGTCGTCGACACCGCCGCGCACCGTAAGCCCGGTTGCTTGGTGCACCGTCTTGACTCCCCGCTTAAGCGCATCGCGCCACTCATCCATGCGCTCATGGTTAAGCGGGATAGCGTCGAGCCCATACTGCTTAGCAAGCGGGTGCTGTGTGCCCTGCGCACGGTGGGTGTCGAGCTCTTTTTTTAGCAGCGCGTCGACCGCCGAGTTGAGGTTAAACGGATAGCCGGGCGGCCGCGCCACCCCAAGCTTGTTGTCGAGGTAAAAGCACCGTTGACACTCCATAAAGAGGTCAATTTTAGAGCGAGACAGCGTCCAGCGAGGCCCCCCGTAGCTGTAGTCGGGGTTACGGTTGGGCTTGTAGAACTTACTCATTTTGTTGGAGAGCTCCTCCAACGGGGCTCATAGAGCCATTCTACCTTAATTATTGTTCTCGGTATATTTTGCGCCAAAACGGAGCCGCAAACGACGTTCGACGTTTGCCAAGAGAGAAAAGGTAAGCAGCCCAAGCAGGGTGGCTGCGATTGCGATGCTGTAAAAACCAAACGCAACCGCCATACCAATGCCCGCTGCGACCCAGATACCCGAGGCGGTAGTAAGCTCGGCATGGTTGTTGCCCTCGCCGTGCGTAGCCGAGAGCCCTGCACCGATAAAGCCGATGCCGACCACCACCGATGAGGCGATGAGCAGCGGATTGATGGCCGAAAATATCGACAACTCAAACGCAGCCAATGTCCCCGCGACGGTAAACAGGCACGACCCCATCGACACCAGCGCATAGGTGCGCATGCCGGCGTGTTTGCCTGCAAGCGAGCGCTCAAACCCGAGCACAGCGCCGAGCACGGTTGCGACAATAAGCTCAAGCACTACCTCTGACTGGAGTATTGGATGCATATTTTTTAATTAATTAGCAGTAAAGCTGACCCATACCGGCTGACTATCTACCGTAACGAGCGTGTCGTCCTTAAGCGAAAACCTGCGATCGCCGTTGTCGCTCTGCTCGGTAACAAAGTAGGTCTGTCCTGCCATAGTACCGCGCAAAAGGTCTACCGTGCCCGAGCTATGATCGGCACTAAAGATAGCCGCACCAAGCACATTGCCCGGTTTGCCATCAAGACTCTCATACACTACGACCCAGGTCGGCGCGGACACCGACGCATTTTCTATCGTGACCGAGAGTCCTGCCTTTTGCGGCGTCGGGACAATTAATGTCGAAGTGGTGTTGGATGTAGTGTTGGTTGCTGCTGTGGACGTGGCATTTTGTACCGCACTATTAACCGGAGTTTGGTTACCGTGCTTAAAGAGCAATGTTGCACCCCACGCAATAACTACACCTGCGACTACACCGACAGCGAGCCAACCGACTATTTTTGCAGCGTTATTATTAGTGTTGCTTTTAACCGTCACTGGCACAACGGCAGGTTTTACCGGCGGCATAAAAGGTTTGGGTGTGTTTTGTGGTGCCGACCAACTAAGTCCTGTCTGCTTATTATTATCGTTGTTTGTATTCATAATGCCCCTATTATACGGCGGTGCCGGGTATACACAATGACCCCACCTCCTCGAGCACGGCGTCGGCTTTTTTACCGGTTATGCCGGCCGTCGCCAGAGCCCGCGTCTCTTGCGGAAGAGTATTACACAACACCAACCGCTGCGAAAGCAAATTGGTCTTGTCGCGTTTACTCAAACTGGTAAGCGCCGTCACCGGGTAGAGCTTGGCCGCCTCGATACGGTCGTGCAGGTTATTGGTGCGCGGATACTCCCAACTCAACAACTCGAGCCCGCGACACTCGGCATACTGCACCGCCGGCGCGGTAAATTTGGTGTTGGTGACGACCATGCCCCGGGTACGCGTAGGGTCTTTGGGATAGTTGGCGGCAATGTCCTCTATGCGCGCCTGCACATACAAGACGGTTTTAAGATCGGTTTTAAAGCCGGCCGTGTTATGAAATTTTGCCTCGACGTAGGTTGTTTTTTCTTTATCGGCGTCTTTTTTAGTCATGACGACGTCTACCTCGTGCTCGACGCAGTGCCCCTGCACTATCTGGTCGACCTTGGTGTGCCACCCCTCGACCTCGAACAACTTAGCCAAATATGACTCAAAGGGGAATCCGGACGGACCAAAGTCGAGCAATGCGCGCTTAAGGCTGTAGCGCGCCGCCATGCCGCGCTTGTGCTCGCGCAAGTGGGCAAAGGCGCGCCGGTATATCTCGCCGGTGGTAGTGCCCGGCTGCAGCGTAACACTCACGTCGTGCGCTATTTGTGCAGCAACGGCGGCCTCGGCACCGGCGCGCGAAAGACTCGAGACCAGTTTGCGTTCGTCAAAAGGCTCTAGGGTGCCGTCGGCTTTCGCTATGAGGATAGACATGACTTACTTTATTATAGCGCGGTCAATAATACCACCGCCCAAGCATCTCTCCCCCTCATAAAGCACCAGCGACTGCCCAAGCGGCACGTAATGCGGCTTGAGCAAAGTAATTTTGTTGTCAGTCTCTTTGATTGCCGGTATTAGTTCTTGCCGATACCGATAGCGTGCAAAATAATTACCATTTTTTATCTCACCTATCCAATTAGTTTCAGTAAGCAAGACCTCTGTCTTGGCGGCATTGGTAGGAAATTTGTTGGGCGACACGGTAATAGTATTAAACTCAACATCTTTCTCTATCACATAGTACGGCACCGAGTCCGGCGTTTGGCTAAAAAGAGTAAAGCCGTGCCGCTGCCCGAGCGTGTAGGCCTGTGCGCCCTCATGGGCGCCCACTACCTCGCCCGCCTCGTTGAGTACGTCGCCCGGCACCAGCTCGATCTCTCGATGCAACATGTCGTCTATCGAGACCTCGCCCAAAAAGCACAACCCTTGGCTGTCTTTGCGCTCGGCGTTGGGCAGCTTAAACTTTTTAGCCAGCGCGCGGACCTCGGGCTTTTTTATCCCCCCAACGGGGAAGAGTGTCTTGGCCAGCTTTGTTTCGGGTACCATCCACAAAAAGTAGCTTTGATCTTTGTTCTCATCTGCCCCGGCCAATAGTCGGACATCGGATGTCCGACTATCAACCTGGGCGTAGTGGCCGGTCGCAACAAAGTCGGCGCCCTCACTCATGGCCCACTCATAAAAAAGGCCAAACTTTATCTCGCGATTGCATAGCGCGTCGGGGTTAGGGGTGCGACCCTTTGCAAACTCGCGCATGCTGGTTTTAAACACCTCCCTTTCATACTCCTCGGACATGTCTATCTCGACAAAAGAAATCTTAAGATGCGCTGCCACGCGCATGGCGTCTATTTTGTCGACACCGGCCGAGCACGGGTAGCCCGGCAGCGCGATGCGGATAAACACGCCGTGCACGTCGTAGCCCTGCTGCTGCAGCAAAGCCGCCGACACGGCCGAGTCTACCCCGCCGGAGAGGCCGGCAAACACTTTTTTGCCTTTAGTATCCAAGATATTTGCGCTGGTTGGCGAGCTGGCCCGCATACGTGGCACTATAATGGAAGTTGCCCTGTTTGTCAGACAAGTAAAATAGATAGTTTGACTTTATCGGTGTCACGGCCGCCACGATTGAGCTCATCCCGGGGTTGGCTATGGGGCCGGGCGGGAGGCCTTTATGCGTGTAGGTGTTGTACGGCGAGTCGACCTTGAGGTCGGCTTTGGTCAGTTGAAAGGAGTTTTTGCCAATAATGTAGGGGAAGACGGCGTCGACCTGCAGCGGCATGCCGATAGCAATACGGTGCCACAAAATGCCCGCTATCATGCGGCGGCTCTGGCTGTCGGCAGCCTCGCGCTCGAGGAGCGACGCCATCACCAAAATGTCGGGCAGCGGCTTGCCAAACTTGGCTATCGTGCTCGACGCGGTAAATACGTGCGTACTAAAATTATTTTGCATCGAGCGCAGCAACAGCAGCGGGTCCTCGCCCGGTACGACAAAGTAGGTGTCGGGGAACAGGTACCCCTCTTTGGGTTGCCCGGCAGCAAAAAATGCGTTGGCGTCAAAGTCGGGTATTTTTTTAGCTAACAAGGAGGCCATGTCTTTAGCGGTCAGCCCCTCATAAAAGACCATGCGTATAGGCGTCAACTCAAAGTCGCCAAACGCGAGCCGCTCGGCCACGCGCCAACCGCTCTCTTTGCCCGAAAAAAAGTACTCACCCGCATATATCTTTTTGTCATTGCCAATGAGCCGCACCAACCCCTCAAAAATAGCGACCGACCGGATAAGATGTTTGGCTTTGAGCTGCTCGCCCACCTGCCCCAGCGTTTGGCCGTCTTTAACACGCACGTACGCCCCTATGGGGAAGTCTATCGGCGCACCGAGCGTCAAAAAGTAAATAAGATACAGCAAAACGCCGCCTAAAAAGGCCAGCGGCAGCAAGCGGTCATAGGCGCGGCACTCCCAGCAGTTTTCGTCACACACGGCCGTGCTGCGGAATACATGCGACCCTGGCTTTAATTTTGGGATGTTCATTTGCCTTGCAAAGCATCGCGCGAGGTGGGCAAGTTGGGAGGCGCCTCGCCTACGCGGCTTGCCACGCGCACCAACCCCGGGGTCTTAACTACCGAGCTTGGGAAGTGCCACAGCGTGGCCAGCTCCTCGGTAGTCATCATAACGGGCACCTGGTCGTACGGGACATAAAAGTAGGCGCGATGCTTGTGCCAAAAGAACATACGCCGCTGTATCATCCGCCGGCGGATGCCTTTGTAGTCCTGCCACGGATAGTCAAATATCTGCATGCCGCGCGTGACACCGAGCGCGTTGTAGTTAGGATACCGAAACGGTACAAAAAAGTTGATAATCGTGCCTATTTTAGCGCCGTCAAACTTGTCTTTTTTGGCTATATACATAACGCGAAAACCGCATTCGAAAATGAGTTTACTAAAGTTGCGCTCGATAGCCTCGACGCGATCCTTTTCGGGCTGGGACAGCAGCTGCACACCGCGGCCGGCAGCAGCCTCTTTTTGTTGTTCGTCTTTAACCCGCGACTGAGCGCGCGCGACCGCCTCTTTAAATATATCCTCAATCGCTTTCTTGCCGCCCTCGACGTAGCTGTCGGTTTTTTTATAAAAGCCGTACCACTCGTCCTTTTTGCGAGCCTTCATCACTATCTGAAACCACATGTGCTCGTCGGGCCCTAACACCGAAAAGAGTTCGAGTATGCTCGTGAGCGGGTCTATCTGCTTTTCGGGTTTGTCCGGGTCTTTGTCGAGCCCCCAGTCTATATAGTTTCGGATAGGTACTGCGTCGGGCGAGCTTTTTTTGTACTCGGTCCCCCACAGCTCGTGGGTGCTCGGGTGATACCCAAGCGCGGTCACATAGTCGTCGACCTCGGTAATCTGCGCCTCGGGGAACTGGCCGTAGAGCCGCGCCTCAAAAACATCCTTCCAAGCGCGGCGCAGGTGCACATAGTAACCAATGCGGCCGCCGGTCGAGGCTATCTCGAGCGTGGTCACCGCGCGAAACTTGCCCTCCCAAATACGGGCGATAAACGTGGTCTCGCCGCCGCTATTAAAAAGTGCTGTCAGCACCAGCTCGATAGCGAGCGGGGTCTTTTGTACCTCGGCGGGCAGCTCGATGTGCAGCAACACCATCGGCTGGGTAAACCAAAACGCAAAACGGATGTAGTGCATCCAGCGCCTCCAAAACATAATAAAGAGCACGAGCGGCAACCACACCGGCGAGGTGGCCACAAACGCGGCAAAGGTCGCCGACACGGCATCCGGGTCGTACCCCATCGCCACAAAGGCGAATATGAGCATGGCAACCGGCGCGACAATGATGGTTTCGATACCCCATCCGCCAAGCCACTTGTCTATCCCTTCGGCTTCGTGATGCAAGAACATTAATTTCTATTGTACAATATATTTTATGGACTTCCTCACGGCGTTGTACCACGACCCGCTGCGCTACCTCGAGTATCTGTTTGCCTTTTTAGGCGCGCTTGGGGTGCTGTTGTTTATGGCGGGCTTTGGCAGCGGCTTTAGGCACGTGTTTACCTATGGCGAGGACGACCACCACATGGCCCATGCGCGCGGCCGCGCGGTCTGGGGCCTCTTGGTGTGCATGGTTGTGCTTGGCCTGTGGGAGGTGCTGCGCGTCATCTTGGGCCAAGTACCGCTCACCTACCTGTGGCTCTCACTCTTTTTACTTACTCCCCTGTGGATACCGTGGCTGAGGGGCCTAGCCTCCGGCAAAAGTGGAGGCGGCGGGCATTAAAAAACTCCCTTTCGGGAGTTTTTTGTTACTTGACGAGGGTAAATTTGCTGTCTTTGCCGCGCTTAAAGTATTTTTGATTTTGGAGGTTGACCACTATCGTGCCCGGCTTGACGTGGCGCTCTTTGAGCACTTTTTCGATTATTTGGTCTTTGGTCAACGGGCCGCTCTGGCGCAGGACCTCGCGGATGACGTCGCGCACGACACCTTGGGTGTACCCCCACTCGCGCAGCGCGTACATGCCGCGGCCCACCAACACAAAGCGCGGGTCTTTAATAAGCTCGTTGTGGGTGGTGGCGACGTGCGCCTTGCGGTCAAAGGTCTTTTCAATCATGTTGGCCACCTCGCGGAAGTGCAGCGGAGAGCCGTGCTTTTTAACCGCCAAGTAGGCATAGTCGCGCACGCCCTTGGTCTTAACGTTTTGCGAGCTGGCCTGACCCCACTCGCCGAGCGGGTTTTTGCCGATGTTTTTAGAGATCGAGAGCCAGCGCTTGAGCACCTCGTCGTTGCGGTGCTTGTCGTTGATGGTCTGGAGCTCTTTAAGAAAACGGTCTATCATCTCGCCCTCGGGGATCAAATCCTCGTCGCTCAGGCCACCGTAGAGGCGCTTAAGCGCATCCTCAACCTTGCCGGCCAACTCGGGGTCGACATACCAGCAGCGGTTGACCTCGTCATCCTCTTTGCGGTATTTAAACGGGTCGCCAAGCACCAGGAGGAAGTAGATGTGGTTTTGCATCGACTTGTCCTTGGTCATAAAGTTGAGCAGGTCGTCCTCGCAGACAATGCCGCCAAGGCTGTCGATAATACGCTCAAGCTCGTGAAAGGCCGCGTCGGCCGACTCGAAAGCAGGCGACTTTTTGAGGCTCGCCAAAGCGTGGTTCTCTATCTGGCGGACACGCTCGCGGGTGATGCCGTAGCGCTTGCCGATAGCCTCTAAAGTGACCTTTTCGGTATTAGTACCAAGGCCAAAACGCGCCTCGAGCACGGCGCGCGAGCGCTCGGGGAGAGCGACCATAAGACGCTTAACAATTGCCTTGGGTTTAAAGCCTGTTTTGTCCGCTGTTTGGGTTACCATGTGTGGTATTGTATATCACGCCCTACTTTTAATGTCAAACTGACCGACTATACGACCAGGTTAAGAATCTTGCCGGCGACATATACGACCTTGGTCGGCTCCCCCGTCAGCCATTTGGCGATTTTGGGGTCGTTTTTGGCGGCTGCGACTGCCTCTTTTTCAGAGGCAGTCGGGGCGAGTTCTATCGAGCCCCTGAGTTTGCCGTTAACCTGCACACCCATAACCACCGTGTCGGCCACCAACTTGCCGGTGTCGACTGCCGGCCACGCTGATATATCAATGCCGGCTACTTGTGCCAACTCGGACGCAATGTGCGGCGCAAAAGGCAACAGGATGCTCAGGAACTTTTGCCACTGTCCCTTGCCTATCATCTTTTCTTTTTCGATCGCATTAAGCAGTATCATCATCTGGCTCACTGCCGTGTTGAACTTAAACGACTCGATGTCATCGCCGACTTTTTTGACTGTCTGCTCGAGTAAGGTGTCCAAAGCTAGGACATCCGATGTCCTAAGGACATCGGATGTCCCCACCCTCCACACGCGCTCGACAAAGCGCCCGACGCCGCTTATCGAGGCCGGGTTCCACGCGGTTGTGTTTTCGAACGGACCCATAAACATCTCATAGAGTCTAAAGACATCCGCTCCGTGCTCCACGACAACATCGGTCGGGTCGATGACGTTGCCGTAGCGTTTGCTCATCTTGCGGCCGTCCTCGGCCAAAATAAAGCCCAAAAACTCGAGCCGCGCAAAAGGCTCGATGGTGCTCACGGCGCCAATGTCATACAAAAACTTGTGCCAAAACCGCGCATAAATAAGATGCCGCACCGCATGGTCGCCGCCGACATATACATCCACGGGTGCCCAATACTTTTCTTTTTTTGTATCAACCAAAGCCTCGGTATTGTGCGGATCCATAAAGCGCAGGTAATACCAGCTGCTGCCGGCCCATTGCGGCATGGTGTTGGTCTCGCGTTTGGCGGGGCCGCCGCAGGTCGGGCACGTGGTATTGACCCACTCGGTAATGGTAGCCAAGGGCGACTCGCCGGTACCTGACGGTTCGTACGAAGCGACTTCGGGCAAAAGTACAGGCAACTGATCCTCGGGCACGGCTACAGCGCCGTCTTTGGGGCAATGAATAATAGGGATAGGCTCGCCCCAATAGCGCTGCCGGCTAAACACCCAGTCTTTGAGTTTGTAGTTAACTGTCCAGGTACCGCCAACTTTTTCGACAATCTTTTTAGAATCTTCGAGCTCTATCTCGCGCACGGGCAAGTTAAACTTTTTGGCAAACTCAAAGTCGCGCTCGTCGTGCGCGGGAACGGCCATAATCGCGCCGGTGCCATAACCCCACAGCACGTAGTCGGCGACAAAGACGGGAATCTCTTCTTTGTTGGCCGGATTTATTGCCTTAATCCCCTTTAACTCAACACCTGTCTTGTCTTTAGCCGCGCCGCGCTCTATCTCGGTCTTGGCTTTTGAGGCGACGACGTACGAATCAACTTCGGCGCGATTTTCTATTTGTAACTGAGCGACAAGTGGGTGCTCGGGCGCCAACACCATGTACGTCGCACCAAACAGCGTATCCGGCCGCGTCGTAAACACCTTAATTGAAAATTGAGAATTGGAAATTGAAAATTCTAGTTCTGCCCCCTCAGATTTTCCTATCCAGTTGCGCTGGGCTTCCTTTATATACTCGGGCCACTGCAGCGCGTCCAAATCTTGGAGCATGCGGTCGGCATAGTTGGTGATTTTGAGCACCCACTGCGGCAAACTCTTTTTCTCGACCTTGGTGCCGCAGCGCTCGCACACATCGCCGTCTAAATCTTCGTTGGCAAGGCCAGTCATGCACGACGGACACCAGTTGATGGGCTCGTTGCTTTGGTACGCCAAACCCTTTTTAAACATTTGCAAAAATATCCACTGCGTCCATTTGTAAAACGCAGGGTCGGTGGTATTTACTTCGCGCGACCAGTCGTAGTCAAAGCCTATGTGCGCCAGCTGCTCTTTAAAGTTGGCGATGTTTTGCTCGACCGCGGCGCGGGGATGGATTTTGTTCTTAAGCGCAAAGTTTTCGGCCGGCAGGCCAAAGGCGTCCCAGCCCATGGGGTGCAGCACGTTGTGGCCGCGCATGCGCATGTGGCGGCTGTAAATATCGGTCGCTATATAGCCCTTGGGGTGCCCCACGTGCAGCCCCTCGCCCGACGGGTACGGGAACATGTCGAGCACGTACGTTTTAGGTTTAGACGAGTCGTCGCTGGCTTTAAAGGCGCTAGAAGCAGCCCATGTGTCCTGCCACTTTTTCTCTATTTTTTTGTAGTCGTATTCTGAAGCCATTCAGAAATACCATACCACACTAGAGCCCTTTTGTAGGAGCCGGCGGGTAGAGCTTGGGGTCTATTGAGCGGTCAAAGCATACTTCTCCGGCCGCGTGCCCCCATTTGTCGGCAGGGGCGCCGTAGGCGACTGGGCGGGCGACGGGGCTGCCATATTGGTCGGTGCCCGCGGCGCCAAAGGTCGCGCAGATGCTAAAGTCGAGCGGACTTTGGCGCTTGTAGACATAAGCCGCTTTGGTCTCGGGGTCGACCGGTATCGTAAAGTAAGACAACGAATCGTTTAGGTCACTCAACTGTGCCGGCAAAGATGCTTTTTGCTGCCAGTAGTAGACTATTTGTGACTGTATCGACTGCAGGTCGCTGACGCGCTGCTGGTCGAGGCGCAGCGCACGCTGACTTTGCGGCGTGCCGATGATTACAAAGCCCGAGCCGATGGTAAGCACCACCAGCAACGCAGTGGCCCAATTAACATAGCGGGCATAACTGGGATTTTTTTGCCAATAGCCCCACAGGTCGGCCATAAAGTGCATAAAGCCCGCCGATGCCACCAGCAGCACGACCGCAACTTTGAGCAAAAAGCGGATGCCTATCTCCTCGCCCGAAAGGAAGCTGTAGATAAGCACGATAAGGTCGACAACGATAACCGCCCCCGCAAAGAAAACGGTCAAAAAGAGTCCCCAACGGCGCACCCACACCTCGTTGCGGGTGGGGTCGGCGGCAATGGCGCGGCGGATAACCCGCATGAGTATAAGGAAGACAGGTGCCAGCACAATAAGCGTCGCCATCTCATACGCCACACTCCCCTGGTAGGGGTCGACATAGTAGGTAAGCGCCGTATCGGGGAAGACGTAGTTTAAATAATCGAATATAAGCGCCAAAAACGCGATCACGCCCGCGTATAAAGAGACCATCGCCCCTGCCCAAAGAAAGAAGTCCTTAGGGGTTGTCTTAGGTGTGTCCATGTCCCCTAGTATATCATTTATAGAAAAAGACCTGCCAAATTGGGCAGGTCTTATTTTTTGGTTACGCAGCGTTGGTGTGCCGCGCTTTTTGCCTTTGAGCATCAACCATATTCCAGGCACGTTTTCTGCGGGCCTCGTAGCGAGAGAGGAACCCACGCCCGGCAGGGCGACCCAACCAGCGCAATAGCCCATCCACCACTGCCACATCCCGATCGGTCACAGTCCGCGGGTTGTAGCGATGATTACTTTCGCCGATAAGGCTGAAGTATGTGGGCTCTTTGCACTTTGGAGTGCAGATGTGGCACCAAAACGTCACCATGTCGTGAATCTTGGAGTCCTCGGCATACTTCGTCAAGAACTCTCGCTCAAGACTGTAGCCAAGTTTCTGTGATATGTCGCGTATAAGAAAACAGTTGCCGACGTTGCTGCCAAGCCACTGTACAATACTCGAGAGCATCATGAGGTCGCGGGTCAGATACGGCTTGCCTTCAAAAACGAAGTTTCCTTGGGCAAGATGGTTGCGCCGCTTTTGTCCCGGCAGGATTTCGTGGATGATAGTCTGCACTGGCAACGGGCGCGGTGCGTCGGCGCGGTTGCACTTGTCCCACATTTCGGCCAGCAGTTTTTCTTGATTAACCCAGTACGGGTTTGTTGTTGGCTTGTACTGCAAGCGTTGGTAGGACAACGGCGTAGTGAGCCCGTATGGCGCCAGAGACGGATTCTCCAGAGGATGCTTGAACATGCAAAGGTCCTTTCTGTTCTATCTGGCGAGGACTATACCACAGGAGTGGTTTTTATAAAAAACTCTCAGCCATTAAAGACTGAGAGAAATAAGTGCCCACTCTCCGTGGCGCAACCTGCCGTCCCTAAATTAGGAATCAGTCGCCTGCATCCTAAGGAGGCCTTGCGAGCCGTGCCCATTACCGGATGACCTCGAAAGAGCGAGCAATACTACTATACGACACCTGTCTCTACCCGTGCAAAAATTCTATGACGTCGCCATCTTTGACCACATACTCTTTGCCCTCGGTGCGGAGTTGTCCCAAGTCGCGAGCTTTTGCACGGCTGCCGGCTTCTATTAGAGTTTGCCAGTTTATTACTTCAGCGCGGATAAATTTGTCTTTAAAGTCGGTATGGATCGCCGCCCCCGCAACCGGGGCTGTTGAGCCGCGTTTAATAGTCCACGCACGGGTCTCGTCTTTGCCGGTGGTAAAAAATGAGATAAGCCCAAGCAGCTCGTACCCGCCGCGGATAAGCCCGTTGATACCGTCGTCAAACACGCCGTACTCTTGCCTAAACTGCTGCTTGTCGTCGGTGTGCAAATCTTTTAATTCAGACTCAACACCCGCGTCTACTATCACATATTGCGCGCCGGTCTTCTGAAAATAATCCATCAGGTGCACCCAGCGCGGGTCGCTCGGCGTCTCATCGAGGTTGTGGCCGCCCGCCTCTTTGTTGAGCACATAGAGCACCGGCTTTTTGCCGAGCAGGCGCGTTTTGTCTTTGGACTCGACGTCAAAGAGCTCGAGCTCGGTGTTGATAAGCTCGATGTCCGACACGGGGTCGAGGTGCTCTTGGGTGTTGGTGATGTTGGGATTTTCAAAAATCCGCACCACGTGGGCAATAGCGTCCACCTCGCGGATATGCGACAAAAATTGGTTGCCCAAGCCCTCGCCGTCGGCCGCGCCCTTAACCAACCCTGCGATGTCGACAAACTCGACCGCCGCCGGTACATCCTTTTCAGATTGGCTAAACTTCGCCAATTGCTCGCGCCGCTCGTCGGGCACGGCCACGACGCCCACCGACGGATCGATGGTGGCAAACGGGTAGTTGGCCACCAGCACGCTCTTTTTAGTGAGCGCGTTAAAAAGCGTTGACTTGCCCACGTTGGGCAGCCCGACTATCCCGATTGACAAACTCATATAAAAATTACAATATCAGTTCAGACTGGTTTTCGCAACGGGAGGAAAAAATGCTCGGCTACAACAGAAGGCCGTTCCGTCGGAGTGATGAACCTTGCGTAATGCCCTATGAAATTGAGTCAGCTTCAAGGCAAGCGCCTGCTCGCACCTTCTCGCTCGACTGGCACACGTGGGGCTGGGTTGCACTTTTTATCGTTGTCGTTGTGCTGCTCTTCAAGCACTAATGGTCAAGACCACCACTCGTTTGAGTGGTGTTTTTTTATTCCCCCAACGTTCCCAACCTAATAACTTTTTTGCGCCACTCGTTTTGCTTCCACTCCGGGGCTTTTTCGGACGGGCCAAAGAGCGACAACCTGACTTTAAATCCGGCAAACCACAGTATCCCCCGCTTGATCTCGTTGGTGTAGTCGCCAAACAGCATCCAGATTAAAAACGGATGCGTGCCCGACAATACAATAACCCGCGCGGTCTTGCCCTTTTGCAGCCGGTACCAGCCACCAATGTGCTGCCCCACCCAATCTTTGCGCATCCTAAAGGCGACCCCCGGTATCCACGCGCGGTCAAACAAACCCTTAAGCAACGCAGGCATGGTGCACCACCAGTTGGGGTACAGCAACACAAAATGGTCGCACCATTTAATCGCCTCTTGAAACGCCACCAGGTCGGGCTCGCACGTTTGGATTTGGCGGTAGCCGTGATGGAGTATCGGGTCAAACTTCATCTCACCTATATTAAAGCGCCGCACCTCATGCCCTGCTTTACGGGCGGCCGACTCGTAAAGCATCGCCAAGTTGCTGGTATGCGTGGGGGCGGTGTCGGGGTGGCCGAGCAGTATGACTATCTTTTTCTTTTTGTGATCAGCAAAGAATTGCATAGTGTATATTATGCGGCCTGCACCACAGGGCCGCGATTTTGCAGATGCAGGTCCTCGACGCGCTGCGGCATCACCCTAAGCCCAGGCATGTGGTCATAGTCGGGCGCGTAGCGCGCAACCGCAGGTTTGGCAGCCTGGGTAACACGCGGCGCGGCAAGCTCGAGCGGCTCTATAACAGGCAAGTTAATAGGCTTAGATGCCAGCACTGGTGCCGGTCCCTCCTTCGCTAAAGCTATGGAGGGCACGGGTGGAGGTGTAGGTTTAGGTGCAGGAGGAGGCGGTGGCGGCGCAGAAACGACTATTGGAGTAGGCGGTGGTGGTGGGGGCACAGGTTTAGGAACAGGTGGGGGCGGAGGCGGCGAAACTTTCTGAGCAAAATGGTCTGGCCTCGCCTGCGGCTTTTCCGCAGGACGAGTAAACCCAGGGACCTTTTGATCAGGAAGTTTCGCCGCCGGAGCTGTGATCGAACCTTTTCCCGTATATTTCATCAACAGTACAAACGAGCCCCACACAACGCCGAAGGCAATTATCCACGCCGTATAAAAAAGTATAAGGTCGAGCCACGGCGATATGGGCGCAACGCTATGCACCAAAAAGAGTGCGAGCCAGGTGGCGCCGGTAAAGCCCTCGAGCACCGCGTGGCCGCGAAGCAAATTCTTTTCGAGCATATAGGCCACGCTAAGCGCGATAATAAGCGCCCACTTAAACCCAAACACGGCCATAAACAAAGGCGCCGTGTCCCCTATTAAAAATTGATACACGACCGCCGCCACGCCCGAGGCGACAATAAGCAACAAGCCTATAAACTGCGCCGCGCGCACCGCGGGCACGCTCTCTATCCACTGCGGCTGGCGATGGTGCAGCGCTATAAGATGTGCCACCAAGAGCACGACCTCGGCCCCGACGCCGAGTACGACGCCAAGCCACTGCACACTATAGATAACCAGCGCAAAGACCTCGACCATGCGCTAATAATAACAGAAAAAAAACCGCACCTTGTCGGTGCGGGTTACTCGTACTTAATATTCTCGGACAAAAGTTTGCCGAGGCGGCGCCATCCCTTCTCGAGAACGTGTACCGAGATATTATTCTCTCGGCCGCCAAACTGGTGCCTGGGCTCGGCCTCTTGGTTTCTCTCGAGGATCTCGAGGGTCTTATCCAGATCCTTAAGCGAAGGGCGGTCTTTGACGCAGATGAGCCTAAACACATCTACGTACGAGCTCATCGGGACCATAAACTTGGTCTTTTTTCGAAGAGCGGTCTTGCGCATGACATACGTGACCATGAGCATCTTTTCTTCGAGCGTCGCCTTAGGACAACGCTCGAAAAGCCCCTCAACTAGGCGGACCTTCTCCTCTAGCCGCGTCTTTTGTACCTCGGTGTGCGAGTCGGCCACCGCCGTAGGCGGGAAGGCGCCGCGAATAGTCGCCATAGCCGAGCATAGCTCTTGGCTCGAGCGTGCAAGCGAGTTACGCGGCCCGAGTTGCAACCGCACGACAGCGATAACGTTGGGATGCAGACATACCCGCAACGTCAGACGATCGGTCGACGGGTCAAGGTCGAGCAGCCAAGCCTCGTTTACGCTGCTCCTGATCGTTTGAGACTCAAACTCGACCGTGCACACGCCGACAGTCTTGATATGAGGCGTAAATTCAAACAAGACCGGCAGCATCTTTTCGATCGTCTTAAGATCGATCGAGTCGGACACGGCTTGCGCCACAGGGTTGGAGCGAAGTGCAGCTTTGATGACCGACCAGCGATAGTCGATATCGACATGACCCCGCGGCTTTTGTGCCGAGAGTGCCTGTTTGATAGCAACGTGCAAAATGCCGTTCATGCGGCCTCCTCCTTGATTCGAACTATGGTGAGCGTCTAAGCGCACTATCGCAAAAAACGCACCGAATGTAAAGAAAAAGCACGGGCGCTGATTTTGTGGACCCGACCGGGATCGAACCGGTTACCTCTTCCATGCCATGGAAGCGCTCTACCAAGTGAGCTACGGGCCCTTACTCAATAACGATAGTACAACAAAACCTAAATTTAGAGAATAACCGTTGCACCATCGGCGCGGACCTCTAGGATGCCGCCTTGGACGTGGAATATTTTTGGCTCGGTATCTTTGGACACGTGCACGCGGATGTCGCCCTCTTTAAGCGTCGAGATAAGCGGCATGTGCTCGCCGAGCAGCGTCATCTCGCCCTCCGCGCCGGGCACGGTCATACTGTGTGCCTCGCCCTCAAAGAGCACTTCGTCTACTTGTGCAATCACTATGTGCATAGTTATTCGCTCTTTACCGTATCGATGCCGCCCTTCATATAAAAGGCGCTCTCGTTTTTGTCGTCGTGCTTGCCCTCCAAAATTTCTTTAAAGCTGCGCACGGTCTCCTCGACGCTCACGTACTGCCCCGGGATGCCCGAAAAGACTTCTGCCACGTGCACGGGCTGCGAGAGGAAGCGCTGCATTTTGCGCGCGCGGTATACCAACTGCTTGTCCTCGTCTGACAACTCTTCGATACCCAAGATGGCGATGATGTCCTGCAGGTCTTTATAGCGTTGCAGCACGCGCTTAACCTCAAGAGCGACGCGATAGTGCTCCTCGCCGACAATGGCCGGGTCGAGCGCGGTTGAGTTACTCTCGAGCGGGTCGACGGCCGGATAAATACCGATGCCGGTGAGCGCGCGGCTAAGCACAATAGTCGAGTCGAGGTGAGCAAAGGTCGTGGCCGGCGCCGGGTCGGTCAGGTCGTCGGCCGGGACGTAAATCGCCTGCACCGATGTGATGCTCCCCTTTTTAGTCGAGGTGATGCGCTCTTGGAGCTGACCCATCTCTTCGGCCAGGGTCGGCTGGTATCCCACCGCCGACGGCACGCGCCCGAGGAGCGACGACACTTCGGCACCCGCCTGCACGAAGCGAAATACGTTGTCCATAAAAAAGAGTACGTCTTTGCCCATCTCGTCGCGGAAGTACTCGGCCATCGTAAGACCCGAGAGGCCGACGCGGGCGCGGGCGCCGGGGACCTCGTTCATCTGACCAAAGACCATCGCCATTTTGTCGATAACACCCGAGTCGGACATTTCGTGGTACAGGTCGTTGCCCTCGCGCACGCGCTCGCCGACGCCGGCAAACACCGAGTAGCCGCCGTGCGCCTTGGCGACGTTGTGGATCAACTCCTGCATGAGCACCGTCTTGCCCACGCCCGCGCCGCCAAAGAGCCCCACCTTGCCGCCGCGGATAAACGGCGCCAACAGGTCGATCGACTTAATGCCGGTCTCAAACACCTCGGCCTTGGTTGCTTGTTGCGAAAAAGGAGGCGCTTCGCGGTGGATAGGCAGCGTCGGCGCGCCCACCACTTGCGGCTTGTTGTCGATAGGCTGGCCAACCACGTTAAAGAGGCGGCCAAGCACTTTGTCGCCGACCGGTACACTTACCGGTGCGCCGGTGTCGACAACCTCGACGCCGCGTGCGAGCCCCGCCGTGTCTTGCAAGGCAATGGCGCGTGCGCGACCGAGGCCAACGTGTTGCGCGACCTCGAGCGTAATCTCGCGGTCACCCACCTTGGTGATGAGCGCGTTGCGCAGCGCCGGCAGTGTACCCGCAAAGTATATGTCGACGACCGGCCCGATGATCTGCACTATGGTTCCCTTTTCTTTATTCATAAATTTTTTTATTAACTTGCCATGGCCTCCATACCGCCGGTAATCTCGCTCACTTCGCGCGTGATAGCCGCTTGCCGCGCCTTGTTAAACTGCAGCGTCAAGCTGTGCTGCATCTCGCCCGCTTTGTCGCTGGCCGACTTCATCGCGACCATGCGCGCCGAATGTTCGGATGCCTGCGACTCGAGCAGCGCATGATACAGGTACACACCGGCGAGTTTGGGCAAAATAGCATTGAGCACGGTCGTCTCGCCGGGCTCGAGCGTATAGGTCGAAACTAGGACATCCGATGTCCTAGTTTTGGTTTCGGCAAATGTTCCTTTTTTCGGGACGATGTCTTCGACCACTTTTTCTAATTCAGAGAGAGACAGCGGGAAGATGGTGCGCAACGTCGGACGCTGCTCAAAGGTCGACACAAAGTTTTGGTACGCGATTTTGACGACATCGGCATCTTTGTTGGTAAACAGCAGCGCCGCCTCGTCTATAACCTCGTGCATTTGCTCGGAGGTGAGTCCGGCCGTGTTTGGGTAGTAACGCACCACAGGGTACCCGCGCGCCGCAAAAAAGTCCTGCGCCTTGCGCCCGACGGCAATAATGTGCACCGTGGTGTTGTCGAGTCCGGCACGCGCAATATCGGCAACCGTGGCGCGCAACACGCCCGAGTTGAGCGCCCCCGCCAAGCCTTTGTCGCTGGTGATGACTATATAGAGTGCGCTGTGCACTGGGCGCAGAGCGGCGAGCGGATGAGCCGCCAGGTCGCGGCTGCCCGCGACGCGCGCGAGTACAGCGGCCGAGGCGCGTGCATAGGCGCGGCCGCGCAGGGCAACATTTTGTGCCTTGCGCATTTTGGCGGCCGACACAGCCTCCATGGCTTTGGTCACGGTCTGTGACTTTTTCATCGCGCCTATTTTGCTTTTAATCGCTTTAAGTCCAGCCATATTAGTTGTTTGCCACGAGGTCGGGGTGTGTCTCGGCAAACTTAGCCAACTGCACCTTTAACTCTTCTTCGGTTTGGGTTGCCATCTCGCGCGCCTTTTCAATGCTCGCAAGCACCTCTGGTGCGTGCGTATCGAGATAGGTCATCAACTTTTCTTCGTACTCGGGGACGCGATCGACGGATACCTTCGACAAGTAGCCGTTGACTGCCGCATAGATAATCACCGCTTGGCGCTCAAACGCCATCGGCTGGCCGTTTTTTTGGCGCAAAATCGCCATCATGCGCTGGCCGCTGTCGATGCGCTTTTTAGTCTCGGGATCGAGGTCTTGGGCAAACTGCATAAACGCCTCGAGCTCTCTAAACTGGGCCAACTCGAGCTTGATGCGACCGGACACCTTTTTCATCGCCTTGGTTTGTGCCGACGAACCGACGCGCGATACCGAAATGCCGGCGTTAATCGCGGGGCGCATACCTTTGTTAAAGAGGTCGGTCTCGAGGAAGATTTGCCCGTCGGTAATCGAAATAACGTTGGTCGGGATATAGCCCGACACGTCGCCCTCTTGGGTCTCGATAATCGGCAGTGCGGTCAACGAGCCGCCGCCGTACTCTTTGTTGAGTTTGGCCGCACGCTCGAGCAAACGCGAGTGCAAGTAAAAGACGTCGCCCGGGTATGCCTCGCGGCCCGGCGGACGGCGGAGCAACAATGACAACTGGCGGTACGCGACCGCGTGTTTGGACAGGTCGTCATAAATAATGAGCGCGTCGCGACCAGAGTCCATAAAGTACTCGCCGATAGCCGCACCGGCAAACGGCGCCAGGTACTGCATCGCGGCCGGCGCCGACGAACCGGCATCAACCACAATGGTGTACTCCATCGCACCCGCCTCTTTAAGCTGCGCGACCAGGCGTGCGGTCTTACTTTCTTTTTGGCCGATCGATACGTAGATACAAATCGGGCGCGACTCTTTAGGTTCGGCTTTTTGGTTAAGGATGGTGTCGATAGCGACGGTGGTCTTGCCGGTGTAGCGGTCGCCAATGATAAGCTCGCGCTGGCCGCGGCCTATCGGGATCATCGAGTCGATAGCCTTGATGCCGGTGTGCAGCGGCTGGTTAACCGACTGGCGGCTCATCACGCCGTAGGCCTCGCGCTCGATGGGGTTTCGTTTTACTGATGCAATCGGCCCAAGCGCATCCAGCGGCTCGCCGAGCGGGCTTACCACGCGACCCAAGAGCGCATCCCCCACCGGGATGCTCAGCACCTGCCCGGTCGGGATCACCTCCATACCCTCGGCAACCGCGCTGGTGTCGCCCAAAATAATCGCGCGTACCGACTCCTCTTCGAGGTTAAGGACCACGCCGTAAATCTCGCTCGTGCCTATGGCGCCCTCAAGCTTTTTGCCGTGTGCCGTGTCAAAACGCACCATCTCTGACATTACCGCGCCGCGCAGGCCCTCTATCTCGGCGACACCGTCGCCCACACGCAACACCACGCCGCTGTTAGCGGGGCGCGTCGTCGGCGTAAAGCCCTCTATCTCTTTTTTAAATTGTTCGATGAAGTTAGCCATGTATCAATTTTTTGTACAACTCTAGCAATATGCGCGTTTGTTCTTTTTCGGGAGTTACTTTTTTATGCTCGGCTAACCGCTCGGCGCCCAAGACCAACTTTTTGTACTCTGCAAAAATCTGCGGCAATAACTTTTCGTGCCCGCGACGCTTAAGCGCCTCGCGCAGGCCGGGCAAATAATTTTGCTTTTCGCCCAACTGGTATAGCGCTTTGGCGTAGTCGGTAGCAAGCATAGTTATTTGTTCATCGCCTTTTGCATCCCCAAGACGATGAGTTTGGCGACTTCTTGTTTGCTCTCCTCTATAGCTTGTGTTTTAAGCTCAAGCGCTTGTGCGGCAGCCTCTTTAAGCGCCTGCCCGGCTCTCGCTTCGCCGGCGGCAAGTATGTCGTGCTCTTTTTGCAACGCAGCGGCACGAGCCTCGGCCACAATAGCGTCGGCCTCTTTGCCGGCGTGGGCCAACACCTCTTTGCGCGAACCCTCTATTTCGGCAAGCTTAACGGCGGCGGCTTGTGCGTCCTCAACTCCCTTGACTACCTTTTGGCGGCGCTCCTCGAGCATTGTGGTGATAGGCCCGTAGAGAAAGTACCACAGCGCGAGCATAAGCACTCCAAAGTTGACCGCATTAATAAGCAGCAACCGCCAGTCTATGCCAAATGTAGAGAGAACCGCCGACATGAGCTAGGTGAACTTAATTATGAATCCGATAACGACCGCGAAGATGGCGAGCACGTCGGTGACCGCGATACCGATGTACATGGTGGTCTGTATCAACGGTGCGGCCTCGGGGTTGCGACCGATAGCCTCGAGCGCCTTCGACACCAAGATGCCAAGACCGATGCCCGGGCCGATAACGCCGAGCCCCACTACAATCGCCATGCCCAATGTTTTTGCTACTTCAATATCCATAAATCTTTACTACTTACTAATTTAATAATTAATTAATGCGCTACGTGCGGCTCTTCTATCGCGATCTTGATGAACGCCATAGTCAGAATCGCAAAGATGCCCGCTTGCAGGAGGCCGATAAAAGCCTCAAAGGCCATGAGCGGCACCGGCAAAAAGTACGGCACAAACGTGCCGATAACCATCAGCAGCACCTCGCCCGCAAAAATGGCCCCAAAGAGCCTAAAGGAGAACGAGATGAGACGCGCAAGGTTCCCGATGAGCTCAAGGAGCCCTACGACAAACATCATCGCGCCTTGTCTGACATTAACAAATTTTGAGCCGTACTTCAACACACCTAGGGTGAGTATGCCGGAGAACTCGATAACAAAAAACGATATGATAGCGAGCGCAAGCGTGGTGTTGAGGTCGGCGTTAACGGGGTGGAAGAGCGGTACAAACTCACTGCCGCGATGAAAGCCGATGGAGCCAAAGATGGGGATAAAATCAAAGAGGTTCGACGCCAAAATAAAGACAAAAATAGTCGCAATGAGGGGAAAGTAGCGTATGGCAGTAGCGCGGCTGCCAAAGGTCTGCTCCATCATCCCAAGTACGTACTCGATAAGCATCTCGAAGGCGTTTTGCAGCTTGCCGGGCACCACGTTGAGACTCCGGCGCACCAAAAAAGCAACGACTATAAGCACGGCCATGACCACCCACATGGTGATAAGTGTGTTAGTGATAGGCAAACCCAAAAAGGTACCCACCCGCTCGGCCGCGAGCGATATATGCAGACCCTTGTCCATACTTAGGGCCATTTTAACACAAACTAAAAAGAAAAACTCCTCCGGATTTTGGAGGAGTGACGCTTAAGCAAATGCAAGACTTGGCTGCGAAAACAGGTGCCTTTGCAGGCGGTCGCCGCCGTAATCGATCAGGCAAAGGGTGCCGCCGATCTTGCACATGTTGAAGTACTTGAGATCGTAGTAATCCATCATTACGCCATTGATCCCAAGCATACTTGCCGGGAGTTCTTGCGGCTCGATGGGCTCGCCTCGTGCCTGTACGTTGACCAGGCCGAGGAACGAAAAGTACGTAGGAGCAAAGGCCGCTCGCGGAAAGGCCTTGTACACTTTTCGCTCATTGAGATTTGCCCTGATACCACCCAGGATAAATATCATGAGAGCTGCATACAGCGGATGCCCGTGCTCCTCCCGATGCAACTCGCAAGTTTGAGCCAAGCGCCCTTCGCGCAACAGGCGGTACGCACGCCACAATGGGCTTACTAATCGGACACGGGCCACCTTAATGGCGACCGGACCAACCAGGAACACGAGGCGGGTAGTGCCGAACGAAACCGATGCATAGGCCATACTTCCCTCCCTTGGTCAAAGATTCTGGAGAGAATAGTACAACTTCAACACAATTAGTCAATATCTATATCCCCACCATTTAATATCCAGTTATACTTAAGGGTATGCCCGCGATAGTTATTGCTCTTATTATTGCAGCGGCGCTTGGTGGTGGTACCGCCTTGCTGGCCGATCATGCGCTCCCCGGCGACCCGTTGTGGGGCTTTAAAACTGATATTAACGAAAACGTCGAGGGGGTGCTCGCTCAAGGAGGCGACGCTAAAGCAAACTGGGATCTTTCGGTCGTGACCGTGCGGCTCGACGAAGCGCAGGCACTCGCCTCGCACGACAAGCTCGACAGTGCTGCGCAACAAAACATCATGACCAGCCTGCGTATACATGTCCAACACATTTCAGACCGCGTAACCCTGCTTAAAGCAGTAGGCGAAGATGCCCGAGCGAGCGACCTTGCGTCTCGCTTCCAAAGTGTGCTGGTGCAGCACACGACAAACCTTGCCCAGGCTCCGGCGGCCTTTACTGCCTATATACACAGTTTGTTTGATCAAGCCTCTAACCAATAGCAGCGCGCAGCACAACCGCCCCGGCCACCAACGCCGCCTCTACCAAAAGATAGAGTTTGTTTGTGTACTCGTGTTGAATATAGGCATGAAAGCGCTCAAAGTCGCGCAAAAGCACTGACCGTGTTTTAAAATATACAAAATGCAGCGCGTCGGGTAAAAGGCCGGCCACTACACCAACAAGCACGATAGCAAGCGGTACCTGCAGCCACACCGAAAAAAATAAAATACCGGCCGCTAAACCGACAAAACTCTCCGCCGCTAAATACAAAAGATCAAGTACAAAACTCTTCCCTATCTTCATATCTCGACGACCTTGGGGGTCGATACGCATCGAGCGCAACACGGCCGAACCTTCATCCCAATGCGGCAGACTGTCTATTAACAAATGGCTTGCAAACCCCGCGGCAAACGCGGCGTACGGCATGGTTGGGAAAAAACTTGCCGCCGCGGCGCCGACTATAGCGTGGGTCGTTAAGGTCATCGCTGGTCATGCTAGCATATTCAGTACATGGACGTCTTAGCTTTTTCGCGCCTGCAGTTTGGCGACACAGCGGCTTTTCATATCCTTTGGCCGATTATGTCGATCGGCCTGTCGTTATTTATGCTCGTGATGGAGGCGCTGTGGCTGTACACCAACGACGAGCGTTACTATCGGCAACTGCGTTTTTGGACTAAAATTTTTATCCTGACTTTTGCCATAGGCACCGTGAGTGGTATCCCGCTTGAGTTTGAGTTTGGCACCAACTGGGCGGCGTTTAGCAGCGCAGCGGGCGACTTTTTTGGCAACGTACTAGGGTTTGAGTCGACCGTCGCCTTTGCGCTTGAGGCCGCTTTTCTTGGCATCTTTGTTTTTGGATGGCAGCGGGTTAGTCGCGGGGTGCACCTGTTTGCCAACGCGATGATTTTTGTCGGCGCGACATTGTCGGCGTTTTGGATCATGGCCGCCAACTCGTGGATGCAAGTGCCGGTTGGCGTCGTCGTCGAAGGCGGCAAACTTATAGTCTCAAACTACAGCGCCGCTATATTTAACCCCGACACGCTCGTGTCGTTTGCACACATGTGGGTCGCCTGCGTCGAAACAACTTTGTTTATGATGGCGGGTATTTGCGCGCTCGTACTTTTGTCGAAAGCAGACAGTGCAAAAAAGAACTTCTTTTTGGATACGTTTAAATACTGTTTAGTGCTTGCTATTGCCGTGGTGCCGCTGCAGTTGGCAATCGGCCACATGAGCGGATTGGTGGCAATTAAGTATCAACCCCAAAAGGTCGCCGCCTTTGAGATGCACTCTGACACCAACCCGGCAGGCCAAGGTGCGCCGCTTGTGTTAGTGCCTGGGGTGTCTATACCAAACGGTCTTAGTATGCTGCTCACCGACTCCCCGACCGGCCGCGTACAAGGCCTCAACGACTTTGCAGCCGACGATCGCCCAATCGACACCGAGGCAACTATAGTCTTTTGGTCGTTCCGCCTGATGGTGGGTATCGGATTTATATTATTTTTTCTTATGGCCGCAGGCGTGTGGTGCTGGTACAAAAATAAACTTCAGACCCGCGCATTCTTGTGGCTATGGGTGCTTGCCATGCCGCTTGGGTTTGTTGCAACCGAGGCCGGCTGGATGGTCCGCGAGATAGGCCGCCAACCGTGGGTGGTCTACCACCTCATGCGCACGAGCGCGGGGGTCTCGAGCAATCTCAACCCGGCCACCGTCGCCGCTACCACCGTCATATTTACGCTTATGTATTTGGCTTTCGGCGCGCTGTTTATTTATTTTACCTACCGCATCGTCAAAACCGGGCCCGAGTTTGAGACAAAAATATGATAAACCTCCCGACTATTTGGTTTGGCATTGTGTGTCTTGAGGTGGCTTTGTATGTGCTGCTCGATGGCGCCGACCTGGGGCTTGGGTTCCTCTCACTCTTGCCCAACAAAGAGTCGGGCAGGTCGCTCATGATGCAAACCATCGGCCCTATTTGGGACGCCAACGAAACCTGGTTGGTTATCGCGGGCGGGACGCTGTTTGGAGCCTTCCCGCTTGGATACTCGATCATACTCAACGCACTATATGTCCCCGTTATGCTCACACTCTTTGGGCTTATTATCCGCGCAGCCTCGTTTGAGTTCCACGCTCTTGCGCGGCGCAAGCGGTTTTGGAGTCTGCTGTTTGGGTTAGGGAGCTTGCTCGCAATTATCGGCCAAGGCGCAGCGCTCGGCGGACTCTTGGGCGGCATTACCATTAGTAACGGTCAGTTTGCCGGCGGCCCTTTTGATTGGGTGACCCCGCTCACCTTTTTTATCACCCTGGGGATCATCGTCGGGTACAGCGCGATGGGCTATGCGTATTTGCTTAAAAAAACATCCAACACACGCGGCTGGCGCACCCATTTGTACACCATCCTCCTTAGTGCATTTGTAGTCAACACCTGCGTCGTAGCCTTAAGCGTGCATCCTTATTTGATCCCCGGCAGCTTAACCATTACCGATGCGGCCGCCTCGGCAAAAACATTAACCTTTATGCTCTACGGGATAGTGCCGCTCTTACCGATAGTAATGGCGTACAACTTGTACCTATATCGCGTCTTTAGGCGCGGAAAAGCCGAACACTACTAATGGTGGACCCGGCGAGAATCGAACTCGCGCCTCTGCAATGCGAATGCAGCGTTGTACCACTTAACTACGGGCCCCTAAACTAAAAAACTATATCATCTTGTCGGGCTGCTGGGAATCGAACCCAGTCTTCACGCACCCGAAGCGCGCGTACTACCGGTATACTACAGCCCGAAATCTGTAAGCCCAAATATAGCAATAAAAAGCGAAAGGGTCGAGCATAGTAGCTCGACCCCGTTTGACGTTTCTCCCTGCCATCACGCACTTTTTACAATATTTTTATCCCCGACTACCGTTGGCGATCCGGTTCCTGCGCCTTGTCCGACTCGCAGACTGCGCAGACCAAAACCCCTTCGACCAGACGCTTGCGACGACCGCAACAGTTGCAGACAGCCGGATTAGGGGTCTGTGTTTTACCAGAGGCCCCGCTCTGGTTTGTTGATGGCAACATTAGAAAGACCTTTCATTTCATCAGCTGCACTGCGCAAACTGAGGTGTTGCCATTATACACCCCTTTGCTATTCCTGTCAAGTGCACCTTTCAGGATTCGAACCTGAGACCTCTGTAGTGTGAGTACAGCGCTCTAACCAGCTGAGCTAAAGGTGCGGTGGTTGCATCATAGCAAACATTGTCTAACCTCGACAAATGTGGTTAACTTTTTGCAGACGCAACTTGTAACAAAAGGGAGACGGCCATGACCGAAATAGCGCGCTACCTGAGCGATGACGAGGCGACGGTGGTACAAGCGGCGCTTGAGCCGTTTAAACAAAGCACTTTTACCTTTCGTGGCCGCGGTTCGTTTGCGCAGTTTGCCAGACTGCCGTCAGAAGTCCGCTTTGCCATCAACTACAATCTCACCGAACACGGCAACCTGCTCGATCAGGTCGTGATCTATGCCGAGCCCAAACCTATGCGGGGTTCGGTCTATTACGTTCTCGGTATCACACCCGACAAAAAGTTGATGGCTTTTCACCCGCTCCTTAATCCTCCAACACTACACGTTATATGGTTGGCAAAAGAGCGGACAAAACCATGGTCAGCTTGGGCAGAAATAAAATCCTTAAGACCTAAAGACGTCGCGGGTCTCGGATTCTGCCTAGTCTTAGGCATTGCCGGATTACTGCGGTTCGGGTTCGATGACTGGTCCGCGTACTTGTTTTTGGCTTTGGGATTAGTCGGCCTGTCGAATGTTTTCGTCTGGGCCCCGTTGCGGCATCACTTCCGCCGACTACGGGTACTAGCCGCGCTTAATCGCATGGCCGAACCACCGACACCGGCTATGCCTTCTGCCGAAAGCATCATCCGGTCGAAAGGCGGCACGTTTGGCCCAGAACCTGCCTGACATTACGCGCTCCCCAACTGGGGGCGCTTTTTATTTTGCCCAAAAAACGGTAGAGTATCTAATAAGGGCCCATAGCTCATTTGGTAGAGCGCCTCATTTGCAATGAGGAGGTGACCGGTTCGATCCCGGTTGGGTCCACAAGTATGTAATTAACTACGTAGTTAACTACTGAGTTATTTTATTTCGTCTATCTTGGCTGCCACTATGAAATCGTTTTCGGAGAGGCCACCCAGGGCGTGGGTGGTTAGCTCGACCCCGACATTGCCGTAGCCTATGGTGAGGTCGGGATGGTGACCCTCCTCTTCGGCAATGGCGCCCACCTTATTGGCAAAGGCGAGCGCCTGTTTAAAATCTTTAAAGATAAATGTACGCGCCAGCATGCGGCACTGGTCGATGAGCATCCACTCGGGGTTAAGCTGCTTTAAGAGCACCTCGGACTGCTCGGGGTACAGCGGGTCGACGCAGCCCTCGCACGGCTTGCACTTTTTTTTAGCCAGCTTGGTCATGCTTGTTTTCTACCACGCGCCAACGAAATGACATGGTCGAGAAAATGCGACAGTTTGGTCCCGCCGGCCTCGAGCGCTTTGGGGAGCAGCGACTCGGTGGTAAGCCCCGGCAAGGTGTTGACCTCTAAAAAGTAGATGCCGCGCGGGCTGACGATAAAGTCAGAACGCGAGTAATGCGCCAGCCCAAGCCCCTCGTGCACGGCGCGGGCTGTATTGGTTAATATATTTTTTTCTTGCTCGGTAAAATTGACCGGCACCGGGATCGTGGTGTATGTTTTTTCGTTCCTAAAATTATCAATAACACCCACTGTTGCGTCGCGGCCTTTTATATATTCTTCGACCAATATCTGCGGTGATATTTCGAATGCACACTCAAGAGCCCATTGCAGAGAATGAAAGTTTTCTGCAACCGCTATCCCTATAGATGAGCCGCCACTGACCGGCTTAATTATCGCCGGATGCGGGAAGCTACGAAAGAGCTCGTGCGCCAGACTCTCGACACTGCCGCTATTATCCACTACCCTGCCATGGGCTATTTTTACCCCCAGGTTTTTGACCGCCTCGCGCGTGCGATGCTTGTCAAAAGCCACCGCCGACGGGTGCGCGCCCGAGCCGGTATATGCCACACCTAGACTGTCGAGCAAGCGCTGCGCCGCACCGTCCTCGCCATACTCACCATGCATCGCGTTAAAGGCCACGTCGACGCCGCGCAAGGCGCGCTCGGGATGTATCTCGATGCCGTGCAGGTGCCACACGCCACCGCGCGATATAAAAATATCGCGCGCCTCGTACTTGTCTTTGTCGAGTGCACCAAGCACGCTCGCCCCCGTCTTGAGCGATACGTCATACTCATTACTCGGCCCGCCGCGCAACACCGCAACCACGGTTCTCATCTTTTAATTATACCCTCTTTTTCGTAGGGTTTTGCGGTGATAGCCAATGGCAAAGCGGTGGGCCTCGGCGTTGGCCAGCAAGATATCCCTTTCGCGGTCTTTGATTATTGTTTTGTCGCCGCGCAGCTCGCGCGGGCGATGCTTTTCGTCCTTCACTACACCGACCACGGGGATTTTTATCCCCAGCGACTCAAGCAGCTTTTCGGCTGCCTTTATTTGCGCGGTGGCGCCGTCTACCACCACCAAGCGCGGTAGCGGCCACTCGTTGTGTCCCAACCGACGACTCAAAATTTCTTTAAGCGCGCCGACGTCATCACCACCTTTGGCGGTGCGGATGATAAATTTGCGGTACTCTTTTTTGTTTGGCGTCCCGTCCTCGACCACCGTCATCACGCCGACATTGCTGCCGCCGCGCAAGTGCGCAACATCATAGGCCTCGATTCTAAAAGTTCGGACATCGGATGTCCGAGGGTTTCGATACTCGTCTTTAATAAGAGACACGTCTTGGATATGACCGAGCGCAAACACCTGCCCACGCAACTGCTTGGCCTCTTCAAACTTTTCTTCTTTAGCGGCGCGCTTCATCTCGCGGCCGAGCTCTTTTATAAGCTCTTTCTTTTTACCCTTAAAGAGCAGCACGATATGCCGCACCGTCTTAGCATACTCGGCTTTGCTGGTTTCGCCCGAGCACACGCCGGGGCACAAGCCTATTTGCGCGTTAAAGCAACGTTTGCATCGCACGCCCTTCTTCGCCAAGGCTTCGCAGGGTAAACATTTGTCGCGGTATGGGAATATTTTGCGCACCAACTTCATCGCCTGCTGCAGCTGCAGCCCGTGCGGGAAGGGACCGAAAATATTTTTCAATTTTAAATTTTCAATTTTCAAATCCCTGCCACGGACAACTAGCACGCGAGGATAATCCTCTTGCGTGACCACTACATAGTTAAAGCTTTTATCGTCTTTAAGGTCAGTATTTGCTGCGGGTTTGTAGGTCTTGATTAAATTTGCCTCAAGTATCAACGCCTCGAGCACCGAGTCGGTTTGCCGCCAGTCTATCGAAGCCGCCTTTTCGACCATGTTGGCAATAAGCGGCGATCGCACCTGATGCAAATCACCGGCAAAATAGCTGCGCACGCGGTCACGCAAGCTAGTGGCTTTGCCGATGTACAGTATCTTTTTATTTTTCGCCAAAAAAAAGTACACCCCGGGCGCATCCGGGATTTTTGCAGCCTTTTTTTTAAATTGCTCGAGTGTCATACGATTGGTTAGCGACCCTTCAGTACGCGCCGGAGGTAGGTGCCGGTGTGCGAGTGCTTGTTATTGGCCACCTCCTCGGGCGTGCCCTTGGCTACCAAGTTGCCGCCCCCTACCCCGCCCTCGGGGCCAAAGTCGAGCAGATAGTCGGCCGACTTGATGATATCCATATTGTGCTCGATAAGCACCACCGAGTTGCCCGCCGCCACCAGCTTGTTGAGTATGTCGATAAGCTTGCGCACGTCTTCGTAATGCAAGCCTACGGTCGGCTCGTCGAGCAGGTAGATGGTCTTTTGCAGGTGGGGGCGGTACAGCTCGGCCGATATT
>CAIWUA010000046.1 GCA_903915735.1 Candidatus Adlerbacteria bacterium | reverse complement strand
CCCCAAGGCCTTGGCTGGCGAGGAATCCGGGTAGCACCAGCGGCAAAATAATGAGCGGGAGACGATAACGGCGACCGTTATCCAAAAGATCCATCGCGAATACATGCTCGCCTTCTCGGCCTTTTGGTTTGCCTCGTCTAACTTGCCCTCAATCTCGGCAAGCTTGAGCTCGATGCGGTCTAGTTGTTCGTTCATACGATAAGTATATCGTAGTTAGAACTTGGGGCGCAAAAATGCTAGTATTAATTTTTGTATGAAGTCACTTTTTGCCAGCGAGGTGCTTGCCCATCCTTTGGTGCTGTGGTCGGTAGCAGCAACGGTAGTTATTGCCGCCGGCAGCGGACTCTACTATATACAAGGGTCCAAGGCGCCCGTGGTCTCTAGCTCGCAAGAGCAGGTTGCCGCCACAACGACCATAACCGCGTCGGGCATAGTAACCCCCGCCCAAAATCCGGACCTCGCACTGCAAAGCGGCGGACGGGTCGCAGTCGTTACGACTAAAGTTGGGGCGACGGTCACCCGCGGCACGCTCTTGGTATCGCTCGACACCGCGGCGCTTAGCGCGGCGCGCGCGCAGGCTGCCGCCAACCTCCGCGCTGCGCAAGCGCGCCTTGCCGAGCTCGAGGCCGGCCCGCGCACTGTTGATATCTCGGCCAAACAAACCGCCGTTGCACAGACCGAGCAGTCGCTGAGCAACCTATACACGCAAGCGCAAAACGATATTTTGGCCGCGTACAGCAACACGCTCGGTGCGGTCCACGCCAACACCGACACCCTTTTTAACAACGCCGACTCGCAACCGACAGTTGTCTTTAACACCAGCGACACGCAAGCGGCCAACGATGCCGCGACCAAGCGCACCGCGGTTAATAGCCTCTTTGATGCGTGGCAAGCGGCCCTTGGTGCGCAAAGTGGCGACACGGCTGCACTTGAGGCACAACTAAACGCATCCGTTGCCCGTCTGATGACACTGCGGCAGTATGCCGACACGCTCACCCAAGCGGTGGCGGGCGCTATCTCGAGCAGCGCGTTTAGCGCCAGCTCGGCGGCAACGGCCAACACCAACCTCACCCTGTTGCGCGCAACGATAAACGCGACCATCGCACAATTGCAGGCAGACACCGAGCAGATAGCCTCGGATAAAATTGCTATACAGTCAGCACAAGACTCTCTTAACCAAACGCTCGCCAGCTCGACACCCCAAGTGCTTGAGGCCGCCGGCGCAGCCGTTGATGCCGCAAGCGCGAGCCTCGATGCGGCCGACGCCTCGCTGCGCAACGCGGTTGTGGTGGCGCCTTTTAACGGCACGGTCGCGGCCGTGCGGGTTAAGGTCGGCGATCTTGTCCCGCCCAATACCACCGCGGTGTCGCTTATCCCGCAAAGCGCACTACAGGTAGAGGCCTATTTGTCCGAGTCGGACGCGGCAAAAATTGTAGTAGGTACAGAGGCGCAGGTAACGCTCGACGCCTACAGCAACGGGCGCCTCTTTAACGCCACCGTGGTGGGTATCGACCGCTCGCCCACGATGCAAAATAATATCCCCGCGTATAAAGTGACACTGCAGTTTGTGCAAGACGACCCCGCGCTCGCGCCGGGCATGACCGCCAATATATCCATAACTCCCCGCTAAGTATGTCGACTCACGAAAAAAAACCGTTTAACCGCCACGCGCTCGGGCTCGCACTTGGGATCTTGATTGTCGTCGGCGGCGGCACGGCCGCGCTTGCCTTTGTAGCGGTCTCGAGCAAAACGGTCTCTATCGATCAGTCGCGTGTCGAGGCGCCGGTTGTTGACCTGTCGCCCACGCAAAGCGGCACGCTGCGGGCGCTCAATGTCTCGGCCGGGCAACTTGTCCCGCCCAACACCGTGGTGGCGCAAGTGGGCGTCGAGCTTATCAAGTCGACAGAGGGCGGGCTCGTGCTCTCGACTACGGGCGGCGTCGGCGACACCGTGGGTGCGGGCCAGCCGGTGGTCGAGATGATCGACCCCAACGCATTGCGCATCGTCGGCCAGGTCGACGAAAACAAGGGCCTCAGCAAAATTAAAATAGGCGACCCGGTTACCTTTACGGTCGACGCCTTCGGCTCGGCAACTTTTGTCGGCACCGTCGACGAAGTGTCCCCCACCTCTAACCAATCCGGCGTCGTGTTTAACATCTCAAGCCAGCGCGCGGTGCAACAGTTTGATGTTAAAGCGCGCTTTGACACCACTCTCTACCCGCAATTTAAAAACGGCATGTCGGCACGCATGACCGTGTACGTTCAATAAGGTATGAAGGGTCACCCGTGGCTGGTCTTGCTTACCGTGATGGTGGGCACGCTGCTTATCGGGCTCGACCGCACGGTTGTTAACTTGGCGGTACCCAAAATAATCGGCGACTTTGGGATCAACGTCACCACCGCCGCGTGGATAGCCACCGCCTACATCATCACCAACGCCGTGTTTGTGCCGGTGTTCGGCAAACTCGGCGACATGTTCGGCAACCGGGTCATCTATTTGTGGAGCTTTGTCGGCTTTGTGGTAGTGTCGCTGTTTGCGGGGCTGGCGTGGGACTTTGGGTCGATGGTCGCCTTTCGTGCCATACAAGGGCTCGTCGGCGCGGCCGTGTACCCCACCGCGATGTCGCTTATCGCCAAGTCGTTTGCCGAGCCCAAGGCCCGCGCGCAAGCACTTGGTATTTGGTCGTCATCGTTTGCGGTCTCGGCTATCATCGGCCCGCTGCTTGGCGGCTACCTCATCGACAACTTTAGCTGGCGGATGATCTTTTATATCAACCTGCCCATCGGCATCGTGGGGATCATCCTCGTGCTCTTGTTTTTGCCGCACGACCGGCCCACAGACCGCGGCTCGTTTGACTGGTTTGGCTCGCTCTTGCTTGCGGGTGCCATCACCAGTATGGTTTTGGTGCTCGACCAAGGCCAAAGCTGGGGGTGGAGCTCGGCGGCGAGTATCGCCTGCTACGCCGGCACGGTTGTCTTTGGCTGGCTTACCTATTGGTGGGAGACGCGGCACAGCCACCCCATTATCGACTTTAAGTTATTTAAAAATCCGGTCATCGTGTCGGTGCTGGCAGTGTCCTTTCTTTCCTTCGGCGGGATGATGGGGGCGATGTTTTTGCTACCGGTGTTTGCGCAAACCTTCTAATAAGACTGGCATTCGCTTTGAGTGCACGAACGGTCCCCTGTTGGATTGGGATCACGCTGATAACAGCAAACGTCAACTCGCGACTTTCGCCACGGCCGTGGCACAGCTGAGTCCCCGCTTCGAATCGATGGTTCTTCGCCCGCGTTGGAGCGTGCCGACCTCAGAAGCACGAATCGCGACACTCCCGATACCTGTGGCCACGAAGTCGAACGCTGCGACCCTCAAGCTGCCGCTCGGCGGCGGAGATGTCGAAAGCCGTTTTACGTCCCGCCTTCGACGCACCCTTCGCACCTCCCAGCAAGCGGGGATCCAAGCTCGTTGGGAAGACATCGATACCTCCAACTTGGTCGAGTT
>CAIWUA010000045.1 GCA_903915735.1 Candidatus Adlerbacteria bacterium | reverse complement strand
CTTATATATGGCTAAAATGGTATTTGCCCGTCTCTTGCGGATAGTTGGCGCCGTCGTTGCGGTGTTTGGCGGGTTCTTTTTCATACTTACCATTGCCGGAGATTTTACTCCTTCGTTGAAGGGTGGCGGCTCAGTTATGGAGGGAGCCATGGTCCTGGTAACTTTTTTCCTCATTTTTGTTTTTGGCCTACTGTGTTACTGGGCTTCTGCAAAACTTCTCAACATTCCTTTAGTTCAAGATAAGAATTCCGGAAGATCTATTCATTGGGGTAGAACAATGGCGGTTTTGGCGGTACCAGTTTTGGCTTTTTTGTACATCTTTGCCGCAGGATTTGGCCTCATAAAATATTAATATGAACCTATGGCATTAAGTTGGAGTATGCGGCGCAAGAGTTTGTACACCTCGGTGGCGGGGGTTTTGGCGTTGGTAGTACTCGTTTTTTTGTACCAAACCTTTTTTACCGCCGCGCCGACCTGTTTTGATAAAGTACAAAACGGGAGCGAGGCCGGCATCGACTGCGGCGGCAGCTGTGCGCTCCAGTGTCCGCAAGAGACCCACGCGCCGGTGGTGCTGTGGAGCCGCGTCTTTCAAACTTCGGCGACCACCTACACTGCCGCCGCTTATATCGAAAACGACAACCCCGGCGACGGCGCCAAGCGGGTGGGGTACTCGTTTCAACTTTTTGATGCCGACAATCAGTTGATTATCGAGCGTGACGGCACGGTCGACCTGCCGCCGGTGCAGACGATCCCTATTATCGACGTCACTATCCCCACCGGCACCCGCACACCCGCGCGCGTGCTGTTTGGATTTTCCGGCTTGCCGACCTGGTACAAAATACCGCTTGCCGCCGTGCCAAGCCTAAAGGTGAGCGGGCAAAATCCAAATGCCGACTGGTCTAAAATTGAGGCGACGCTCACTAACGACTCTTTGTTAGACGCGCACAACGTCACGGTGGGGGCGGTCTTGTTTGACGCCTCGGGCACGGCGCGTGCGGCCAGCCGCAGCATCCTGAGTGTGGCCAAAAAGTCGTCGGTGCCGGTTGTATTTACCTTCCCGGGCGGAGTCCAAAATATAGTGAGAGCCGAAATTACCGTACTCCCACCTTTTTAACTCCCGGCCCCGTTCTGATAAAGTAAGGGGGTGACCCCAATCTCGCTCGCGCCCAACAAAAAAAGCTCTATCGACTGGATCATGCTCGGCAGCGCTTTGGCGCTGTGCACGCTGGGCCTCATTACCATGAGCTCGTTCCAAGCAACGGACCCGTTTTTTATTCGGCAGTTGATATGGATAGGTGTTGGCGTGGTGGCTTTTTTTGGCGCGTCTCAAGTCGACTGGCGTTTTCTGCGTCGCTCGGGCGTTGCAGCTGCGGTTTATGGCGCGCTCCTGTTGCCGCTTATCTTTTTAGTGGTGGCGGGGCACGCGATACTCGGCGCCAAATCATGGTTTAACCTCGGGGTGGCGGCGTTTCAACCCACCGACTTTGTTAACCTCGCGCTCATTATCTTGCTTGCCAAATACTTTTCGCGCCGGCATATCGAGATAGCCAACGTTAGGCACATACTCGTGTCGGGTGCCTACGCACTGGTTGTGTTTTTACTTATCTTGCTCCAGCCCGACTTTGGCGCGGCGGTTATCATCTTTTTTATCTGGCTCGGCATGGTGCTGTGCTCGGGGCTGTCGCGCACGCACTTACTCCTCATTCTTTCTATTGGGGCTATAGCCTTTGCGGGGTTGTGGCTGTTTGGATTCCACGACTATCAAAAGCAGCGCATCCTCAACTTTGTTAACCCGACCCGCGACCTGCACGGCACGGGCTACAATGCCTACCAGTCGACGGTGGCGGTCGGCTCGGGCCAATGGCTGGGCAAGGGGATAGGCTACGGCACGCAAAGCAAACTGCGCTTTTTGCCCGAGTATCAAACCGACTTTATTTTTGCCGCCTATGCCGAGGAGTGGGGCTTTGTCGGCGTGGCGCTCGCGCTTGCGCTGTATGGCGTTTTGTTTTGGCGGCTCTTGCGCGCGGCCGGCCGCGGCAGTAGCAACTTTGAGACGCTGTTTGTCTTGGGTGTCGTGTGTTACTTTGCCGCACATATGGTATTACACGCGGGGATTAACCTTGGGGTGTTGCCGGTGACCGGCACGACGATCCCGTTTATGAGCTACGGCGGCTCGCACCTGCTTGCCGAGTTTTTGGCGCTCGGGATCATCTCGGGCATGGCGGCCTACTCGCGCGTAGCGCACCCGCAGGCCCTGGTGCGCGACTGGGCCGGGGGGTATGACCGGTAATCCTGTATTGACGAATTGGCCAGTTGGGCTATTATGGACATATGAGCAAATTAGAGACACAGGTGTTTGACGCCAGCGAAGCAAAAAACAATTTTGGCAGGCTGATAGACGCGGCACAGCGCCGGCCCGTTACTATTAAGCGCCGTGGGCGCTCGGTCGCGTTTGTTATTTCGCCTGTGGATATGGAAGCGTTTGAAGACGCTCAACTGGGTGCTCGCGCCATGGAGATAATGAAAAAAGGAAAGTTTCTTGGTGTAAAAAAATCCGAAGCATTTCTTAATAAAATACTTCATGCTCGAGATTAGTATATCGGACAGCGCACAGGAATTTATTGTAAATCTCGAAAGTAAGTTCGCGCGTCAGATTGTGCGTAAAATTAAACTGCTTGCAGAGCATCCTACTCCGCCGCAGTCAAAAGTTCTCGAAGGATATACGCCATTGAGGCGCCTTAGGTCAGGTGACTATAGGATTATCTATGTTGTGCAAGGTGCTGTTTTAAAAATTCCGCTCATAGACAAACGCGGCGACGACAAAGTATACCGCCGCCTCAAACAACTGCTTGGCTGAGGGGGATATGACCGGTAAAAGCAGGTGTACACTTGTAGTATGAAGAAAACAGGATTTATCGGCCTCCCAGTACTCTTGGCAATTATCGCCGTGTTTGTCGTTGCTGCAGGTATTACCGGGTACTATTTGACGCAGCGCAACGCCCCGCCGCAAGTTGTGCCCACCGACAACTCGCAAGCGCCAAACGAGCAGGCGAGTACGACACCGGCACAAGCAGACACTTCTTCTGTCCACAACACAAACCCAACCATTTCTATTACAAACATATCTGGACTCACGGTCGCTGTTACATATGCCGATTTGGTTTATACGCCTGACGGCGCTTCCTTGCCTGCATCTTTGTGGATTCAAAACGAAGGACTCGGCAAGCCTTCTTTGAAAGTAGCCCTCAAAAGCTCTTCTTCAGGAACAGCCGCCTTTACGTTGCCTTCAAATGCTATGGAGGGTAATTATACTATCATCCCTGTTGGACAAAATGGAGAAGGTTTTGTACCGCTCAACGCCAGCCCGAGCACACACCCAGCTTTAGCAGAATTTAATTTTTCTAACGGTTCCATCTCGACTTCAATAGTTGCGGTCCCCGGCATGAGTAAATACACCGACTCGGACTTCGGCTTTAGTTTTTGGTACCCGAGCGGGTGGATTGTCACTAATATATCCGAGACCGGACGGGGAATGTTTGCAGGGACCACTGATAAGGCGGGCAACTTGTCGGCGGGAAGGATTATTGTAAAAAGTGGCGGAATGGAAATAAATATCGACAAGGTAATTGCAAGCGACATGACGTATCGGGTAAATGCAGGCGCTTGCGGATACTGCGGGCCGGTTAACTACTTTTTTGACAGTGCAATGCGCGCTTGGATGAAAGTGTATCCGGACGGACCCAACGGCGCGCCCGACGCCACTCCGGAGATGGTCGCTGCTTATAAGGTGCCAAAACCCGCCGACGTCTCGCACAACACTATGGGAGGCTTACACATATTCCCAACCGAGCAAAAAGAAAACGCTTCAATTATTCCATTATCCTCCACTCACTTCGTACAAGTTGGGGAGTATTCTGGCCAAAACCCCGGGAGTGGCATCCATTTACCCCTTGTAAACACCATAGTCGCTACCGACCCGTCGGTTGCTGTGCCGGTCAGCGCGGCCGAGCAAATTAAAGTTATCCAGACCGAAAAGGACGCATATTGGCAGTGGACTCCAGGTTTAAATAAGGGCGCAAATAATCCGGGATGAAAGTTGCACATATGAACATCAATAACAAAAATAGAGGATTCATTGGCCTTCCTGTATTATTGGCAATCATCGCCGTGTTTGTCGTTGCTGCTGGCGGCACAGCTTATTATCTAGTGCATCAAAATTCAGCACCGCAAATCCCCCTTCATCAAGAAGCGATAACTACTCCCGGTCCAAACACACCTCGCTCTGTCCCCGGCATGAGTCAGTACACCGACACTGTGCACGGATTTTCTGTTCAGTATCCCTCGGGATTTGTTACCGAGAAGCTAGTGAGTAAGGAGTGGGGGACTGATGCAGGGGTGAGTATCCATGATGCAAAAACTACCTCTGTGGGAGGTATAAATATCTATTATCAAACAGATGTAAATTGCTGGTCCCCGTATTCAAGCATTAGCTACGGGTCTGGTTATGGTCCTATATCGGACGTTGCGACTACGACAGAGTCGGGCATTGATTTTGTTTCTTATAAGACTGAAAAAGCGGGCTACTGGCTAAAAACTCTTCACGACGGAATCTGTTTTGCAGTTTGGAGAAAAGAGGGGAGCTTCGATTCAAATCCTTGGGCCGCCGTTCTTTCAACTCTTAAGTTTTTTTCTGCTGAGCAAAAGGCAGACTCTTCCATACCTTCTGCAACTGTCGATGTAAGTTCTCTTACTTCGAGCTCAGGCAATCCGGTTATAACGGGGACGTTTTCCGGAACATCGCTTGGCGACATACATGTTTTTGTTGTGAGTGGCGTACAGACTCTCCCAAAACAATATCAGGGCCCAGGCTCAGTCAGTGCGGTCGCAGGGGGCCCAAAACAAGCATATGTAAACGGCCAGATTACCTATCCCGGTTCTACCTTGTCGGGTGGCCGCTATTCGGTGCCGGTTACTATGCCGGGCGGAGGCACGCTACAGCCCGGCACTTACACAGTCGGTATATATGGAGGTAGTTACCTGCTTACCTCCGGTACACTGACAGTAAATAGTTTGCCGGATATAACCTTTGCTCCTACTTACGGCGCAACATTTACTCTCGCTGTTGGCCAGAGCGCAACAGATGGACCAAACGGCATACGAATTAGGCTCGAATCAGCAGGAGAAAATATAACGGCCACGATAAGCGGTAAAAATTATACGGAGCCTGTTTCCGAAGTGCCAGGTGCAGGCATAGGGAGCTTTCTTGTAGCCAATGGCAAAGCTACAACATCGGCCATGGATAATAATTTTGCGCACCCCGGTGTTTCTACAGCCATTCTTATTAAGGTAGTGTCTGTTACAGGAAATACTGTCACCTTTGAAATTGACCAGGCGTTTCCTAATAGTGGGTAGTATCTCTAGTAAAGCACCAGTGTCTGCTCGCACATGCGAGTGAGGGCGAACTTTTTTTCGACTGCGGCGCGGAGGGCTTGGCCATACTGTTGGCGTTTCTCGGCGTTTTCTATTAGTAGCCCGAGTGCCTCAGCGAGCTTGGCCGGGTTGGCGGGCGGGACCAGGAGTCCGCTCATTTTGTCGTCTACCACCTCGGGCACTCCGCCGACATTGCTCGCCACTACCGGCAGCCCGGCATAGCCGGCCTCGATGAGCGCATAGGACAGCGCTTCGGTGTGGGAGGGGAGTACAAAAATGTCGAACGCGCGCAGGTACTCTTGCCCGTTTGCCACAAAACCCGGCAGCCGCACCTCTGCCTGCAGGCCCTGCTCCTCGATGAGCGTCTCCAAAAACTTGCGCTCCTCACCCTCGCCCAAAATATATACCACAAACTGTGCGCCGCGCTGCTTAAGCTCGCTCGCCGCGCGGATAAGGTGGTGGAGTCCTTTGTTCCAGGTGAGTTCTGCCAGAAGGCCTATCCAGAGCGCGCTGTCGGCGCTCGCTCCGGCTTTTTGTGCCAGTGCTGCGCGCGCCTCCTCGCGCGACAAAAAGTTGGGCACACTGATCCCGAGCGGAATCAGGATTATTTTATGCGCAACAAAAGGCATATGCCGCGCGCCGCGCAGTACCGCGTGCGAGACGGCGATAGTATAGTGAGTTAGCAGTACCGTCGCGTAATGGGCAAGCCAAATGGCCGCCTTTTGCCACCATGACCTGTCTTCGTTAAAGGCCCATCCATGTGCGGTAAATATAATGCGCGGGACCTTTGCGACTCGCGCCGCGATACTCCCGAGCATCCCAACCTTCGAGCTATTAAGGTGTACAACGTCGGGACGCTCGTTTTTAAAAAGCGTGTGCAAGCTGCGATAAGCGGCAAGGTCTGCAATCGATACGTTGCGCCC
Organism: Candidatus Adlerbacteria bacterium; assembly: GCA_903915735.1. Taxonomy (GTDB): domain Bacteria; phylum Patescibacteriota; class Minisyncoccia; order Phycocordibacterales; family SBAW01; genus GWA1-54-10. The sequence continues at coordinate 1,036 of CAIWUA010000045.1, read as the reverse complement.
CAAGGCGGGAATAGATACTCCTCGGATACCCACCTCCTGCAACCGGCGGGCCAAATCGCCTTCGCCGCCATAAGCCACAATCACGTCAAATCCGGCTTCTTTGGCAGCTGTGGCCATATCAAAAACATAGCGCTGCGCACCACCCCAATTGCTTTTGGTTATACAGTAGAGAACCTTTTTCATGACAGGGGGTTATACTTAGGGTGCCCGAGGGACTTTTACTATTATCCCTTCCTAGGGTATAACCATACCACAATGCCTTTTGGTGGCAGAAAAGCCACGGTCCTACTGTTTATAGGAGACATCGGTGTCTTCGCCTTTTCGCTGTGGGTGACGCTCCTTTTGCGCTACGGGACATGGCCTAGCCCCGAGATGCTGGCTCTGCACGCAGGCCCGTTTTTGGCGCTATTTGCACTGTGGACGCTCGTCTTTTATATGGCGGGGCTTTATGGCAAGCAGGTTATCCGCTTTAAAACCGAGTTGTGGGGTGCGATTTTACGTACGCAAGTGCTTAATATTGTGCTTGCGGCGCTCTTCTTCTTTCTTACACCACAGATAGGCATTACGCCGAAGACCAACCTTGCGATCTATCTGGTAGTGTCGCTCGTGGGCATCTGCTTGTGGAGACTCGTCCTATACCCGCGCATTAGCAAGCCGTCGGCTCGCCTGAGTGCCGCCATCATTGGCGAAGGTCCCGAGGTTGAAGAGTTGGTGACCGAAGTCAACAGCAATGCGCGGTATCCTTTTCAGTTTATGGTCGTGACTTCGGCACAAAATCTGCAAAAGGACTTTACGTCGTTTGTCCATGAGCTCAAAGATCACGGAATTTCGCTCTTGGTAGTAGATGCCGAGCACGACACGGCGCGTGCTGTGTTGCCTGCAATATACCAGCTGGCGTTCGTTGAGCGGCGCCTGCAGTTTGCGGACTTTTACCGCATGTACGAAGAGGTGTTCGACCGCGTGCCCTTGTCTCTTTTGCGCTATGATTGGTTTCTTAAAAATATTTCTCTGCAAGGGCAAGGGGTTTATGCGTTTT
>CAIWUA010000044.1 GCA_903915735.1 Candidatus Adlerbacteria bacterium | reverse complement strand
GTGCGAGATCACCCTCGGCCCGTTCTTCGCTCTGCTGTCAAAGCAGGGCACGGGCGAAGCCGGGCCGCTGCTCACTAACGGCTGGGCGAACATCGCCTACATCCGCGATGACGACGGCATCCTCTGGGCGGTCGACGCCTACTGGGACGCCGACAACGGCGGCTGGAGCGTCGAGGCTTACTCGGTCGGCAGCCCGAATAGGTGGTCTGCTGTCAGCCTGGTCCTGTCTCGCTGATTCTTGCTGCTAAATCACTTTGCTTTGGGTTTGACTTTGAACCCTTAGTCACTTTGACCCTCTGAACCTAAAAAATTCAGGGGGTCTTTTCTTTCTGTATACTGTGCAATGAGGACTGCTCTGGCGCGACGTTGCAAGATTTCGCGTAGCGCCTCGGGCTATCCGTACGGCCAGAATCTTGCCGGAGCAATCTTGCAGGAGTGTGCATATGGAGGCCCTCAAAAAAGATTAAGAATCGGTGCGTCGCGCTCTGGGACTTGTAGGTCCCGCATGAGATACAGCCTTGAGAGTATTCGATGGGCAGTGGCAAGGATGGCGCGATGCACGATATGGCTCTGGGCGGTCAACGCCTACTGGAACGCCGACAACGGCGGCTGGAACGTCGAGGCTAACTCGGTCGACAACCCGAATAGGTGGAATGCTGACAACCAGGTCCTGTCTCGCTACTCTTTTCTTTCTCCGCCTTGTTTGGGCGGAGTTTTTGATAGCAAACCCTTGCGCCAACCGCCGACCATTTTTCCCAGACTTTCAATATCTGTCGCAAGCAAAATGTAGTGTTTTTGTTCGAGTAGGGAACATTCCCATGCTGTTTGAAGAAAAAACCGCAGCAAGTCTGTGTTTTGTAAAACTTTCCCTAACAACGTTATTTTTCCGTTTCCTGATGTATATGTTGCCTCTCGCAACTGTTCGAGAATATTTAAAAAAGTATCGTCAATCCGCTTGCCTATACCAAACCGCTCGTCGCGCGGCATATTGCGGCGGATGGGGAGCCACAAGGTGTAGACTTTCTTTGTATGCTCAATAACCGGCAAAAAATCCCTGCGGGGGGGGGTTCGTCAAAGGATTTTGTTCGCTCATACATATGAAGATATCATTTCGGTAGAAAATTTGCTTGAGGCTTGGAAGGACTTCCGTCGCGGCAAGCGCACCAAGCAGGATGTGCAGGAGTTTCAAACAGGCTTGATGCACAATATCGTGCTCTTGCACGAAGAACTTAAAAACAAAACCTACAAACACGGCGGCTACGAGTACTTCAAAATAGCCGACCCCAAACCCCGCGATATACACAAAGCCAGTGTGCGCGATAGGTTGCTGCACCACGCTATATACCGCAAACTCTACCCCTTCTTCGACCGTACTTTCATATATGGAAGTTACTCCTGCCGCTTGGGGAAGGGGACACACAAAGCGATGAATCAATTTCGAGCGTTTGCCTACCAAGTCTCCAAAAACCATACCCGTACCTGCTGGGTATTAAAGTGCGACATCCGCAAGTTCTTTGCCAGTATTGATCACCAAACTCTCTTCGCGATTTTAGAGAAATATATACCCGACCAAAATATCCTCTGGCTCCTGCGCGAAGTGGTCAGTAGTTTTAGTGTGAATGGTGCCCATTCGCAGGGACTACCGCTCGGCAATTTAACTTCGCAACTTTTGGTGAATATCTACATGAACGAGTTCGATCAGTATACCAAACATCGACTCAAAGCTAAATACTACATACGGTACGCGGATGATTTTGTGTTTCTGTCGCATGACAAAACTGAGCTGGAACAAAGACTACGATATATCGTAGTCTTTTTGCGGGATGAGTTAAAACTACAGCTGCATCCGAATAAAGTCTCGATACAAACGTTTGCATCAGGTGTGGATTTTTTGGGCTGGGTGCATTTTGCCGACTATCGAGTTTTGAGAACAAGTTCCAAGCGGCGGATGCTGAGGCGGATACGGGAGAGTAATAAAGACAAACAAACCTTGCTGTCATATACAGGACTCCTGTCGCACGGGAATGCGCATAAATTACAGGAACAGATTAGGAGAGGGGAACCCCACAACCTACTCCTCGCTCGAGGAGCCGCTGCTTGCAACCTTTGTCTGAGTGACGTTGTCGGCGAGCGCTTTACGGATTTCTTTAAGCAGCTCGGTGGCTATCTTTTTGTTTTCGCGCAGGTAGGTGCGGCTGGCGTCGTAGCCGCGGCCCAGCTTCTCTTCGCCAAAGCTGTAGGATGAGCCGGATTTTTGCACGACACCCAAACTCTCGCCAAGCGCCAACAGCTCGCCCTCGCGGCTGATGCCCTCGTTGTACATCAGGTCAAACTCGGTCTTGCGGAAGGGGGCTGCCACTTTGTTTTTGACCACCTTAACGCGATGCCGGCCGCCCACCACCTCTTCGCCTTTTTTAATCTGTGCGATGCGGCGGATGTCGAGCCGTACCGAGGTATAAAACTTAAGCGCCTTGCCGCCGGTCGTTGTCTCGGGGTTGCCAAACATCACGCCTATTTGCATGCGGATCTGGTTGATAAAGATGACGATAGTTTTAGATTTGGCGGTAATGGCGGTGAGTTTGCGCAGCGCTTGCGACATCAACCGCGCTTGCTTGCCCACCTGGTAGCTGCCCATGTCCGACTCGATTTCGTCTTTAGGGGTGAGCGCGGCGACCGAGTCGATGACTATCATGTCGATCTTGCCCGAGCGTACCAGCGACTCGACAATCTCGAGTGCCTGCTCGCCCGAGTCGGGCTGGCTGACCAACAGCTCGTCTATTTTGACGCCGATTTTCTTGGCGTACTCGGGGTCGAGTGCGTGTTCGGCGTCGATAAAGGCGCATATGCCGCCCTTTTTTTGCGTCTCGGCTATGGCATGCAGGGTGAGCGTTGTTTTGCCCGACGACTCGGGGCCATAAATCTCTATAATGCGGCCGCGCGGATACCCGCCAATGCCGAGTGCCCAGTCGAGCCCGATAGATCCGGAGGGGATTACGTCGATGTCTACCCGGGCTGTGTTGCCAAGCGTCATGATAGCCTCATCGCCAAACTTGGTCTTGATGTCGCGGATAGCAGCGTCGATAGCGGTGGTGTCTTTGCTGTCCTTGCCGCCCATCGTCTTCTCCGGCTTCTTTTCCTTGTTCTTGAGTGCCATAGTTCTAGGTCGGATTAATAGTTAGTCTAAAAAGTATACCTTAAATCTCTTTGTAGGTGGGAACAAGCTTAACCTGCAATTGAGCCGTCACATGAGAGCCGTCGGGGCCATTAATGCACGTAAGCGAGTAGGTAGTGTTGTGATCGATAGGGTCTGTGTCTTGGACCCCAAGGGTAGCTAAGCCGGAGAGAGAAAGCCCTCCGCCAAGGTCGCAAACAGTGGCGTTTTTTACACTCCAATGCAAGGTCGACGTGGCGTGGGGTCTGACCTGGGCCGGCTGTGCGTAAAAGGTTATTTGTGGCACGGGGCATGCCGTATTTGGCGGGACCTCGGCATTACACACGCCGTTTACTAGAGTCCCGGTGTTAAACACGCCGCAGGCATTTGGCGTCGAGTTGCAGGGAGTAAAAGATGAACCGCCACTTGGAGTGTTTGCAGGGCTCTCGGTAGTATTTGGGTTGATATTTGCCGGGGCGGGCGCTTGGGGAGGAGATGTCGGAGTTGAGGTCGAATCTGACTGAGGGCAAGGGCCATACATACGCTCAAGGAACCATTGTTGATGCACCAGTACGTTCGCGACGGCAAAGGCTAATCCGTTACCGGTAAGATAATAGGTCTGACCGCAGTAGGTGTAGGTTCCGGTTTGGTCGCCACCACAACTGCTGCCAAAAGGGCTTCCCATTGCGCAGTCGAGGTCCTGAAAATATCCCGCATGAGCGACCCCGGTGCCCGAAAAGAATACCAACGCCGATAAAAGTATAGGGAGAAAAATTTTACCGGCTGCCTGTGTTTTCATGAAATTATGAATTAACGGGGCAATAATCGACGATCGTAAACGCGACCGACTTACTTGCGCGCCGGCCAAACCGGTCGACGGCCGCAACGGTAAATATAGTATACCCCGCGGGCGGGGAGAGGGTCAGGGTAAAATGCCCCGCGGCGTCGGTGTAGGCCGGCGCGTCGTTAATGGTCAAAAAGCTTATATTCTGGGCCGTACCTTCGATAGTGACCAGCGGGCTCGAGGTCGCCGACCCGTCCTTGGGCGAGGTGATAGTAATCTCCGGCCCGGCGATCAATTTGCGGGCCTCAAAAAGCCCGTAGCCGAGCAAAAGTACGATGGCAACAGCTATCAAGGCACGGTTCATAGACTCTCGTCGCTCGGAGTGGGAGAGATTCCTACAGAGCCGCCTTTTTCCAAAATTTCGCGCGGTTTCGCGCCGTCGCCGGGGCCTATGACGCCGCGCTCCTCAAGCAGGTCGATGACACGTGCGGCGCGGGCATAGCCTATGCGCAGTTTGCGCTGCAAGTAGCTGGTCGAGGCTTTGCCGGCCTCGAGTACGGCCGCACGCGCTTGCTGGTAGACTTCGTCATCAACATCATCTTCATCGCCAAAGCCTCCGCCGGAGGAAGAGGTAGAGGAGCCCAGCCCGACGCCGTCGTTACCAACCTGGGGCGGTGCCAGCTCGATGGGCAACTCAGGCTCGTTGTGTTTGACGATAAAGTCGACAATCTTCTTTACCTCGTTTTCGCCGATAAACGCGCTCTGCAGGCGCACCGGCTTGTTCATATCGGCGCTCAGGTACAGCATGTCGCCGGCACCCAGCAAGTTTTCGGCGCCGCCCTGGTCGAGGATGGTACGAGAGTCAATTTGCGAGGCGACCTGCAGGGCGATGCGGGCGGGGATGTTGGCTTTGATAAGGCCGGTAATAACGTTAACCGACGGGCGCTGCGTCGAGAGCACCAGGTGGATGCCAACCGCGCGCGACATTTGCGCCAAGCGCACCACCGCGGCCTCGAGCTCGCGCGGGTAACTCGACATAATGTCGGCCAGCTCGTCGATAATGATCACGATGTAGGGCATCGCCTCGGGGGCTGCCTCGCCCTCGTCGAGCTCGCCGCCGCGGGCTTTTATCTTTTCGAGTGCGGGGGTCAGCACGTTTTGGTGGTACGACTCGATATCGCGGACACGGTGCTCCTCGAGCAAGTTGTAGCGGCGCTCCATCTCTTTGCCGGCCCAACGCAGCGCAATGATGGCTTTTTTAGCATCGGTAATAACCGGGGTCAACGGGTGCGGCAGCGACCGG
>CAIWUA010000043.1 GCA_903915735.1 Candidatus Adlerbacteria bacterium | reverse complement strand
CGATTGCGGCGAAGATGCGGGCAAGCGCTTGATGACGTAGCCGTCGTCTTCGATAACCACCACCAGCTGCCCTGTTTTGTATTTGTTGCGGCGCTCGACGACCAGCATGTCGCCCTCAAGGATGCCCTCGCCACGCATTGCGTTGCCTTTCATCGTGAGGAGGTAGCTCGCCTCTTGGTTTGGCGTGAGGTACTCGCTCCAGTCAATCACGTCGAGAAGCTCCTCTTCGGCCGCTGAGGGAAAACTCGATTTAAGAACTCCGGACATACGAGCAGCGGTTAGTCACTAAGCGGCACGATGTCGCTCGTTATGTTTGAAGTGGCGGGGATGACGCACAGCACTTTGCCAGTGATTTTAAAATCTTCTTTAAGAATGATTGGTTTGTATTTAGGATCTTTAGACTCTGGGTAGAGGATGGCGACACCGTCACGCTTTTCGTAGCGTTTGACCGTGACCATGTCGCCCACGATGGCCGCCACGCGGTCGCCGCTTTTAACGTTGTCGGTAAACTGCACCAAAATGTAGTCGCCGCTGTGGATGCCCGCGTCGAGCATTGAGTCGCCTACCGCGCGCACGGCAACGATTTCGCCGGCCTCATCGACAATTTTTTTATCTACCTCGATAAACTCATCGGCCTGCTCCTGCGCAAACACGCTGAGATCATCGCAGCCGACGTTGGCCACCACTGGGACAAACACGGTGCCCCACATGCCGTCGGCGTTGCGCAGCTCGATGTTGCGCCAGGTGTTTTTGCTCCTGACGATGTACCCTTTGCGCTCGAGGATGTCGAGGTACTGGGTGACGGTGCGCAGCGATGCAAACCCCAGCCGCGAGCGCAGCTGCTCGAGCGTTGGCGACTCGTTCCACTTAGTAATGTGCTCGCGCAGGACATTGAGCACCTTTTGCTGCTTATACGTGAGTAGTTGCATCATATAGTTAGCCCTTAAACGAATATACACACATAGTAGCACGTGTTTTAGATTAAAATACACACAATACACTAGTATGGGGATAACTATATATAAGGCCGTATACTAAGAAGATGGAATTAACGCCGCTTGTTGTTGCAACACCCGAAGAAGTGCCGGTCCCCGTGATGCCTAGCCCGCTCCCCCTCGAGCCTGCTCCGGTGGTTGTGCCCGTAGTTGAAGCTGCGCCAGTAGCTGTGCCGCCGGCAGAGCCCGCGCCGTCTGTACCGCCTACCATCGCGCCAACGCCGGTCGCCGTGCAAGTTGAAACCCCACACTCGCATGTTGGATACTTTGTGCTCGCAGTTATTTTGTTGCTGATTGGTTTTGTTGCGGGAGTCGCCGGCGGATACTACTACGCGACCATGCATCAGGTGCCCCGTGCGCAAGCGGCAAGCGTCGTCGAGGCGCAGATACAGGCGCCGCAGACTCCAACGCCAGACACAAACGCGGACACGAGCACCAACCCGCTCGCCAGCGTTGTAATTAATCCCTTTGACGGCACAAGCACCGCGCTCTACCCCATCGCGCCGCTTGGCGGATGCGGCTCACAGAGTGCGTGCAAAACATACTGCGACAGCCAAATAAACGGTGATGCCTGCTTTGCCTATGGCGAAGCGCACGGCCTCATGACGCTCGGCCAAGTTGCTCAAGAAAAAAAATTGCGCGGCCTGGTTGGCCCGGGCGGTTGCGACGGGATACAGTACAAAGCATTTTGCCAAGACGGCGCTCGGCACACCGTGTGCTTTGAGTTTGCTAAACAAAACGGTCTGGTTACCAGCACGCCTTAACGGCTGAGCACGAGTGAGTTGCGAATAGTATCGAAGGCACCAAAGAGAGTGTCGTGATTAAACTCGGCGACGGCGCCTGGCGGGTAGTTTTCAATCACACCATAGTGGACAAAGTATCGCACCGCGGTGCATGGGTGACTGTTAGGGAGTGCGTACACGGTCTCCTCGTAGCGGTTGCCGGCTCCCGCGCCGGTTGAGCTCGCGACTGAGTACTCGACGCCGCCCTCGGTTACGGTGTGCGCTTTGACGTTGGCCTGCAGG
>CAIWUA010000042.1 GCA_903915735.1 Candidatus Adlerbacteria bacterium | reverse complement strand
GGCCTTTCGACACTATCGTCCTCGACGACTCGCAGAGCTTCATGTCAGGAGAGTCGCCCTTGACCTCGTGGCTGCCGTCCCAGTTTTGGGCCACCGTGCCGCCCGACGGGCCCACGCCGTCTTGGCGGCCACCGGCCGGCTCGTTTATTTTGAGGTTAACACGGGCGCTGTTCTTCATCCCGACAACGCGGAGCAGCGTGCGGATAGCTTTGGCAGTGTTGCCCGAGCGGCCTATCACCTTGCCCATGTCGTCGGCATTAAGGTCGAGCGTGAGGAGCACGCCCATCTCGTCGACAACACGCCCAATCTTAACGTCTGCCGGATGCTCTACGAGCCCTTTGACGACGAACTCCAAAAACTCTTGGTCTCTTTCTGCCATTTCAGTATATTTATTTAGTAAAGACTAAAGCCCTGCCCTTAGTCTATTCTGTCGCCGCTGGCTCCACAACCTCGTTACTCACAGCTGGTGCTGCGGCAGCGTCAACTACAGGCTCGGCTGCTTTTTCTTCAACAACTGGGGCCGCCTTAAAAGCTGGCAACACATTTATTTTTTTAGCGTCGATTATTTTTTGAGAAACAAGCAGATTGTGCACGGTGTCAGATGTTTGCGCGCCCATGCTCATCCAGTACTTAATGCGATCTGCCTTGAGCTCGGTGCGGTTCGTGCGAGGGTCGTGAGAGCCGAGCATCTCGAGGTAGTTGCCGGCCTTCACCTTGCGTTTTGAGTCGATGATAATAACGCGAAAAGACGGGTCGTTCTTTCGGCCAACGCGGGTGAGTCTGATAGTTAACATAATGGTGAAAAAATGGCCCTCGACGGGCTGCCGATACTCTAGCAGATTGCCCCCAAAGGGTCAAATGGCGCCTGCGACCCGGATTCTTAAATCTCCTTAACGCTTGGGATAAGTCCGACCGTAATTGACGTGCTGTAGCTACCCCCGGTGCCTAGTGCCCCGCCCGTACCATCAAAACATTTATACAAAAACTTAGTGGGCTGATTGACCGTCACGGTCCGGGTACCGCTAAAGCCGCTCGCACTAACCACCCCAGCCGGTATACTCGAGAGCGTGCAGGATGCGAATGGGTAATTGGTGGTGTTATCAAGAAGCCCACCGTCAGTCCAATTTAGCTGGAAGGAGGTCCCTTTTCGCACACGGTACGGGGCAGTGAGTGTTGGTGCGGTAATCTGTATGGTCGCCAATTGTAGCGCGGTAAACACCGTGACGGAGCCGACAACCGTGGCACTGCCCGAACTGTTAGTTGGATTGCAGGTAACCGTGTATGTGCCAGCCGCTACGGTCTGCGTACCTTTCATAGCGCCGCCTGTGCTAAAGCCGGAACCGGTAGAGCCGGTGTTCCCGAGCGCGCTGGGGCAACACCAACTAATAGAGGATCCTCCAGCGCCACCTCCACCCGGCAACACTGGGACAGCGCTCCCTCCCGATGATCCGACAGCGCAGTTCCAGTTGCAGCTCTGCGTGGTTGAGTTGTCACAGGTTGGCGGGATAACCGCAACGCGCGTGGTCGACGCAAAGGTCTGCCCGGGCCAGAGTGTCGCGTTGGCGCACTGCAGCGTGTAGGTGGTGCTTGCCGTTAGCGAGGGCGTGGTTAACCCAGGGAACGGACTGTTCGCCAGCGAAGCCTGGAAGGTCGTCGTGGCTGAATTAATCGACCCATCAACTTTAGAGTAGACCGAGCAGAAACTGTCGTTTGCCGTCGCACCCCAGTACACCCCCGACGCAACGCCGCTGAGCGCTGCCAACAGGGTGTCGAACGGCAGACCCAGTGCGGGGCTCGGCGCTGCCGAGTAGACGCTAGGGCTTGCAAACGTTTTGTAGGATGAGAGCGTAAGCGTCGGCGGCGCGATGCCGACCGTAGTCGAGGTGGCAAGGGTCGCACCGGCCATCGAGTCTGTGCATGAGTACGTGTATGTTGCGGGTGCAGTAAACGGTCCTACGGACACCGAGCCAGCCGCGTTGGGGTTTACATTATTAAAGACCAGGTGAAAGCCATTGGTGCCATAGGTGCCCGCGTAGGCCGCCGGCCGCCAGTAGCCTTTGCTGTCGTTGGTGCCAAAGCTCGTGGGCGCAAGCGCCTGCCCGTCGACAAAGTAGGCGTCTGAGAGGTATCCGTCGAAGTACTCTGCATTTAAGCCCGGCACCGAACCTATCCTGTGCTCTCTTGCCGAATTATAATTACCCG
>CAIWUA010000041.1 GCA_903915735.1 Candidatus Adlerbacteria bacterium | reverse complement strand
CGCGGCTTTTGTTTCGGTTCCTAATTTATTTCTCTTCCCCAGCTCGCCCAGCTCGACCGGACCCATCATGCTCCACAGGTCGATGCGATCGGCTATCGGGCCCGACACCTTGCGGCGATAACGTTCGATAGCTATCGGGGTGCACGTGCAGGCTATCTCGGGGTGGCCCCAGTTGCCGCAGGGGCACGGGTTCATCGCCGCGACCAATGTGAAACGCGCCGGAAAGTGCGCCGTGCCCTTGGCGCGCGCGATCGAGATGACGCGGTCCTCAAGAGGTTGGCGCAGCGCCTCGATGACGCGCCGCTCAAACTCGGGAAACTCGTCGAGGAAGAGGACCCCGCGGTGCGCCAGCGTCGCCTCGCCCGGGCGCGGGTTGACCCCGCCACCCACTATCGAAACGTAACTCGAGGTGTGGTGCGGCGAGCGAAACGGCGGCATCACCATGAGCCCGTCGCGGAGTGCACCGGCGATAGAGTGTATGCCGTTGACCTCGAGCACCTCGTCAAAGTTAAGCGGCGGCAAAATGCTCGCAAGTGCGCGGGCGAGCATGGTTTTGCCGGTGCCTGGTGGACCGCTCAAACCTAAATTGTGCCCGCCCGCCGCCGCAATGACCGCCGCGCGTTTAGCGCTCTCCTGCCCGCGGATATCCTCGAAACTAAATTGCGCCTCAAAGTCCGGTGTCGGCAGTTTGGTTTGCGGCGCGGGTTTGAGGCGCGGCTCTGAGCTAAGGTTCGACCTTGAGGAGCCTGTTTTTAAGGTCGAACCTTGGGAGCCGCGCTTGGTGTTTAAAAACTCAATCACCTGCTGTAAACTCTCGACACCATAGACCTGTATCCCGCCCACCAGCGCGGCCTCCTGCTCGTTTTCTTTCGGGACAAAGATAGCTTTCTTTCCTTTCTTTTTTGCCTCGGCTACCAACGGCAACAACCCGCGCACGCCCTGCACATGCCCGTCTAACGAGAGTTCGCCGACAAACACGTACGGCTCGGGGTCAAACTTAATATCATCGGCCGCAAGCAAATAGCTAAGCGCGATAGGCAGGTCAAACATCGGCCCCTCCTTCTTCAAATCAGCGGGTGCGAGCGAGATAACTATCTTTTGGTTGCGCGACTTGGGTGAGTCAAACCCCGAATGTTTAATAGCAGCCGCCACGCGGTCGCGCGACTCCTCGACAGCCTTGTCGGGCAACCCCACCAAAGTAAAAGCGTGCAACCCGCGCGATAAATCGGTTTCGATAGAGACGAGATAAGGCGAAAGGAGCGAAGTCTGAGCGCCATAAACTTTGGCGTACTGCATGAAACAAATTGTACTATGAAGTTTTTACCGAGCTATGAGACATGCACGGTGGCATCAAGAGCCGCGAGTACGCGCGAAACGGTCTCAAGGGTCGGGCTCCCCTCTCCGGACTCGAGGCGAGCAATAGCCGATTGGTGCATCTTTGCCTTTTTTGCGACGGCGGCTTGGGTGAGTTTCTTTTCAATACGTTTTTGGATGATAGCCATACGTATCGCGCGCTCGGCGGCCTGTGCCTCCCACAATGCGCGAAACTCTTTGTCACGCATGAGATGGCTATGCAATTGTTTGCCGGTTATGTAGCCGAGCTCGCGCGCTTTTTTAAGTGTCTGATTTTTGTTCATATAGGCAGTATAACGAATTTGTTATTATCACGCAACCTCGCTGAAGCGCTTATGAGCAAGCTCGAGGTCCTTACGCGGGATCTTTTGAGTCTTTTTAACAAACGCATGGACCACAACGGCCATATCACCAACAAATCCATATAGCAGACGGACTTGTACACGCCCCACTACTCGCAACTCAAACAACCCTTTGGATATTTTCTTGCTGTCGGGTGGCGGCAAAAGCCGGCCGAATTTTTCGAGCAGAGACAGCTGCCTCATAGCCTTGGTTTGCAATTCAGGAGAGAGATTTACGATAAATTTTTGCACTGCAGGATGGAGTGAATACTGCATGCCCAAAGTTTACTACGGAGTTTTTACCTGCGGCGAATTATTTTTATTGCTAGTGAATAGATGAGCCAACATGGGTATAGTGCAAATAAGATTCCCAATATTAGGAAAAGAATAGTCGTTACGGATGTTTGGTAAGGGTCATTAGTTACAGTTAACGCGGGGTAGAGTATTGCAAAAGAAAAAGAAGCCAAAATTACTCCGAGGACCCACTCTAGTATTATTTTTAATACCGATTTCATTCCATGTGCAGTTTGCACGTGCGCGCTGCGGGGTTGGCTTCGAGTCTATCTTCCTCAATTTTATCGCCACACTCCTCGCACATCCCATAGGTGCCGTCGGCCATGCGGGCCAGGGCTGCGGTAATCTCACGCTTGCGGATGCTCAGCGCCGAGGTCTCGCCTGCCGACTCCTCGCTCGCCTCTTGGCGGTCGGCCAGCTCGTCGAGCTCGGTCGCGGTTGGGTCGATGTCCTCGTGCCCCAAATCGGCCAACTCTTGCATGACTACATCCAACTCCTCCTCTAACTTCAACTTTAGTTCGGCATTATTCATGCAAAAGAGTATAGCACAACAGCTCTATTATGGCTGTGGGACTATCGAGGCTGTGTTGACCCGGCGGATCACCTCGCGCAGCGTGTACTCGTTGGTGGTGATGACTACTGTGTTGCGGTCGAGGAAGGTCCACAACAACAAAATGTCGCCGGCGCTGTTAAGGACGACGCGGGCGTCATGATTTTCGACTACTTTGTCGACAAAGCCGGTTTGGATAAATTGGTCGGTCGTCGTTGAGGTTGAGGTGGCCGCTTGTCCTGAGCTTGTCGAAGGAGGCAGGTGCAGCGCAGGCTTGCGGGTAAACAGTGGCGCAAGCTCCTGCTGCATGTTTGGCTCCCATACCAACAGCCCCGAGTAGGCCTGCTGGTACGAGTCGACCCGCAGTACCAAAAAGGTTTGGTTTTCGTCGAACGAGTGCACACCAAGCAGGTACACCGGCAACACCGTGCGCAACAAATCTTGCGGTATGTCGGGCGAGAGCGCGGCAAGTAGTTGTTGCGAAGATATGGCGATTGGTAGTGTGCCGGTAGTACTCGAGACACCCGCATACAACTGGGCGACCAACCCCACCGAGAGTGCTACCTGCTGCCGCGCAGCTTGCAGCGAGGTCATCAGCTCGTCACGCGAGACGTCCGAGTGCACAACCACAGGGATAACCTGGTCCACCGCCATAAAAGGTACCTCGGTCGAGGTAGTGGCGGTTGGTTGCGGGGCAGCACGCAACAGCAAAGTTGCCACCAACCCGAGCGCCGCGACTATAAGCACGGCCCCGCCGACCATGAGCGCTATGCGCCAGCGCGAAATCTTTTCCTCCTCGCTTATAAATGTTTGTGTGGCCGGGTCGGCAGCAGCGGTAGAGTTTTTAGCACGACGCTCGGCCTCGGCCGCGGCGATCGTAACCGCCGAAATGTTGCCGCTGCGCACGACTTGGTTAATGTCGGTGGTGTACGTTTGGACCGCATGCACCGTTGATGGGTCTTCAATAGTTTTCTTTTCTTCTACTTTTTTTTCCGGTTGTTCCTCCGAAGCTTTAACTTCCTGCGCCAAAAGCGCGCCCGCGTTTATACGCTGCGCGCTCAATGGCGAGGGCCCGCCCTCTTTTTTTGGCAAAAGAAAGCTCTTAGGATCGACGGGGTCTTTCGGTTCCGGGGGCATTGGTACTTGGTTTTAGGCCTTTACTTTCGGCCCACGTGGGGTCGACCGCTTTGATAGACAGGTTGATGCGGCCTTTTTCGTCTATCTCTTTAATCATAACCCGCACTTTGTCGCCCACCTTGAGCGCGTCGGATATTTTGTCGATTCTAAACGGTGCCACCTCGGACACGTGGACCAACCCCTCGGCGTCTTTGCCCACCCCGACGCGCACAAATGCGCCAAAGTCCATCAGCCGCGTCACCTCGCCCTCGTACACCTCGCCCGCTTTGTACTCTTTGACTATTTGCTCGATCATCG
>CAIWUA010000040.1 GCA_903915735.1 Candidatus Adlerbacteria bacterium | reverse complement strand
GACGCCGCTGCCGCCTCCGCCACCGCCGCCGCCCCTGCGGAGGTGCTGGAGGAGGGCACGGGGGCCAGTGTGGCGGACCTGGAGACGGCGCTGGCCAAGCAGCTGAAGAAGGTCAAAGAGGGCCGCGCCGACGAGGTGCGTGTGGGGGAGGGAGGGAGAGACAGGGGGGAGGGAGAGGGACTTACCTGGCCCTTACTTGCCCCTTACCTGCCGTTGACCTGCCCCTTGCCTGCCCTGCACGCGTGTTTGCTAGGACTCGATTACGGGCCTGGAGCAGCGGCTCGCGGCGCTCAAGGCACTGCAGGACGCACAGGTGCCCATATAGCCCACATATAGCCCTTATATAGCCCTTATATGACACCTGTATAGCCCACACACAGCCCCTTTATAGCCCCTTTATAGCCCCTTTATAGCCCCTTTATAGCCCCTTTATAGCCCCCTGTAAAGCCCTTCTATAGCCCTCCTATAGCCCCTCTCTCACCGCCGCTTTCACCGCACCGCAGGACGCTGCCGCCGAAGCGGCGGCGGCTGCGGCCCCCCCGGCCACGACGGTGATGGAGAGCAAGGCCAAGGAGGCAGAGGAGGGCTCGGCAGGTGACGCGGACGCTGCGGCGAGCAGCAAGGCGGCAAAAAAGGCCGAAAAAGCGGCCGCAAAGTTGGCCAAAAAAATGGCCAAGGCAGCGGCGGACGAGAAAGAAGCAGAGGTCGAGCTGGGCGAGCTGGGGAAGAGAAATAAATTAGGAACCGAAACAAAAGCCGCGCGCGAGCGGGTGCTTAAAGCACGCGCCGCACAACACGGGCGTTTTGTGCACACTAAACATCCCAACAAAACAAATAGCGATTTGAGTCCGCGCGAACTCGACGAGTTGGTGCCGCTGCACCCGCGTGTGCGCGAAATTTTAGAAAAGGCGGGGACACGATTAAATTTGAGCCCGCGCGCGTTCCATCGCGTAATCAAAGTCGCGCGTACGATCGCCGACCTCGACGAAAGTCCCGACATCAACGAGTCGCATGTACTCGAAGCGCTGCAGTACCGCGAGCGCAAAAATTAAGTATGATAGTGGGCATGCATCCGCATGCAGCTTCAATAAAATATCTTTCGCGGGACAAACACCTCGGCGCGTTTATTAAAAGGCACGGACCCATCAAACATCGACGTGCGCACGCTAAAGACGCTTTTCAATCATTGGCCGAAGCTGTCGTATATCAGCAACTCTCGGGCAAAGCGGCGGCGACTATTTTAAAACGGTTTGTTGCGTTGTGGCCCAAGAACCCTACTTCGCCAAAGGCTTCGAAGGGCAAAACTTTTCCGTCACCGGAACAAGTTTTGAAAATAAAAATCGAGAAGTTGCGCGCGGCGGGATTGTCCGGACAAAAGGCGAGCTACTTAAAAGATTTAGCGGCCAAGTTTAAAGACGGCACGATAAATCCAAAACTATTTTCTCGCATGAGCGATGCCGAAATAGTTGAGCACGTTACTGCGGTTAAGGGGATAGGCGAGTGGACGGCACAAATGTTCTTGATGTTTACGCTCGCGCGACCCGATGTCCTACCAACCGGCGACCTTGGCATACAAAAAGGATTTCAAAAACTGTTTGCTCTTAAACAAAAACCCTCTCCCGAGCGGATGGAAAAGTTGGCGGCTCCGTGGAAAGGTCACCGCACGGTAGCGTGCATGTACCTCTGGCGCCTGCTCGACGAATAGAGTTTCACAAGCAGTCTACAAATCTTTGCCGTTGTAGGGGGTGAGGGTCAGGGCGTCCAAGTCGACACCATCAAGACAGCGAACGTTGATGGCTACTTTAGGAAAGGTCACCCCTTCGGAAAACGATTGCACGCCGCAGGTTTTGCAAAACAAATGGCGGATCTGTTTTTTATTAAAGTTATATTCGCTCAAATGTTCGACACCCGAAAGCAGTTTGAATTTATCTTTGTCGACAAAGTTTAATACCAACCCTTTTTTATGGCAGTGCGAGCAGTTGCACACCAACACCTTTTCTAAATCGGTCTCGACTTCGTATCGCACCGCGCCGCAGTGGCACCCGCCTGTGTAAGTTTGCATGCGGCCTATTGTATCAAAAACTAGTTGGCGAATGGGTTGGCTGCGCCGCGGACTTCGAAGTGCAGGTGCGCGCCGGTAGACTCGCCGGTCGATCCTATGCGACCAATCGTTTCGCCCTGGCTCACTTGCGCGCCAACCGAGGTTAAGACGCGGCTCATGTGGCCGTACAGTGTTTGCGTACCGTTGGGGTGCGAAATAACTACATAGCTGCCGTAGCCGCCGTTCCATCCGCCGCTGCGCGCGATGATAACCGTGCCGCCGGCCGCCGCATAAATGGGCGTGCCAATGGGCGCGCCAATGTCGACTGCGTTCCATCCGTGGAGGCCCTGCGTAATGACGCCGCCCGCAACCGGCCACGAAAAGTATCCGTCGATAGCAGGGCCGCTCCCACCGAGAAACGGCTCGCCATTACGCACGGCTTTGCGGATTGCTTTAGCATGCGAGCTTAATGCGACCTGCGTTGCGGTCGGGGCTACCTCGCCGTTGGGGATAATGAGTGTGTCGCCGGCATCGAGTACCGCGTTGTCGGCCAGGTTGTTGTACTGGGCAATTTCGCCCGCGTCGGCCTTAAACTTTTTGGCAACGCTTGCAATAGTGTCGCCCGCGACGACAGTGTATCGCACGCCGGTTATAGGGAGGATGATCAACTGGTCGCCTTCGTGTATGGTGCCGCCGCGCAAATTGTTGGCCCACAAAATAGTGTTGGTAGATACGCCAAACATTTTGGCAATGCTCCCAAGCGTGTCGCCGGCGTGTACGGTATAGACACTGATGGCCGCCGACTGCGGCTGGTTGGCAATATCGGCTGCGGTGCCCTCGGGGCCCTCTTGGGCAAGCAGGGCCGAGCCGGCTACGACCGCAATGTCGCCGCCGCCTACCGCCGGGCGCGGATCGAGGTTAATCGCCGGCGAAAGGAGGGGGACCGTCTGAGAGTTAAACAAGCCCTCAGAGGCCTGGCTTTGTGTGGCGGTGTTTGCCAAAAACGACCCGAGCGAAAAAAAGCTCGCCGCTGCAACAACAGGCGAGAGTAAAGCATAAAAGGCGCTACCTACAAGGGCAAAGCGAAATAAGGTTCTTTTGAGCTTCTCCCAGAGAGACGGCTGCGCCGCCGGAGAAGAGGTATTATGTGTTGATTCCAAAGCGTTTTTAGGTGTTTTTTGCGTGATTCTGCTAAAAAATGGCTCTGTTGAGCCATACTTTTAGCTCCCATCCCTGTACTTATTTACTATTGCAGCCCCACCTCGGCCCGTCAACCGGTAGATATGAAGGGTGGGGATAACTGAAGGTAGAATGAGCAAAAAAACCTTGAAAATAAAGGCTAAAATAGCTACTATAGGTTGATGAACCCGGCCCCCCAACTTAACAGTGCGCAACAGGAAGCCGTTTTGGCAACCGATGGGCCCCTGTTAGTGCTTGCCGGGGCGGGGGCGGGCAAAACCAAGGTCATCGCCGAGCGTATAGCCCAAATAGTGCGGCAGGGAGTTGCCCCCGAAAAGGTGTTGGCTATCACCTTTACCAACAAAGCGGCGGCCGAGATGCGCGAGCGGATCATCCCCGGGCCGTTTGTGTCGACCTTTCATAGCCTCGGACTCACCCTTATTAAAGAAAATTATCGCTTGTTGGGGCTCAAGCGCTTTCCTTCTATATATGACCGGGCCGACTCGCTCCGCGAGATGAAGGCCGCGCTCAAGGCGGTCGGCGCGGGCGAGGACATCGAGCCGCGCGCCGCATTGGGGCTCGCCAGCCGACAAAAAGGCGCGGGCGTCTCGGCCAGCGAGTTTGCCGACAAAGCCGAAGGGCCGTACGAGCGGCAGATAGCGCTTGCGTGGCTTAAGTACGAACAGGCGCTGAGTAAAGACAGTGCAATGGACTTTGACGACCTGCTGCTGCGCGCGGTGCGCCTGCTGTCCAAAAACCCCGAGGTGCGCCACAAATACCAAGAGCGTTGGACCTACCTGCACATCGATGAGTATCAAGACACCAACAAAGTGCAGGCCGAGATGGCCGAGATGCTTGTTGGCCCCGGCCGCAACATCTGTGCGGTGGGGGACATCGACCAAACTATTTACGGATGGCGCGGCGCAGAGATAGCCAACATCTTGTCGTTTGAGAAAAAGTACCTCGGTGCAAAAGTTGTCTTTTTAGAGCAAAACTATCGCTCGACCAAAACCATCTTAGCCGCGGCCAACGAAGTGATAGCCAAAAATGTCTACCGCCGCGAAAAGAATTTGTTTACCGACAACCAAGACGGCGAGCCGCTGGGGGTCTATGTGGCGTTTGACGAGTTAGACGAGGCTGCGTTTATTGCGCGTAAAATTAAAGACCTTTTGCAAGACGGCAAATCGCCGCGCGACTTTGCGGTACTGTACCGCGCCAACTTTCAATCGCGCGCGATCGAAGAGCAACTCATTAATGCCGAGGTACCGTACCAAGTGCTGGGTACGCGCTTTTTTGAGCGCAAAGAGGTTAAGGATGTGCTTTCGTTTATCCGCGCCGCCATACAGGGTGGCGATGCCGACTTGGCGCGCGCCGCAAGCGCTATACCACGCGGGATAGGCAAAGTGACGCTGCTTAAAATGTTGTCGGGCCAACCCGCGGGCGAAAAAGTTGCCGCCTTTAAAGCCGAACTGCAAAAAATAAAAGCCGCCGCCGAAACATTGCCGCCATCGCATCTGGTGCGCTTGGTAATTATCGAGAGCGGGATGGAGCGGCATTTTAAAGAGGATAAGTTTGAGGGCGCCGAGCGACTCGAGAACCTGCGCGAATTGGCCAACCTGGCGGCACGATATGACGCCATGCCAATCGGCGAGGGACTGCAAGCCTTTTTGGAGTCGGCCGCACTCGCGAGCGACCAGGACGAGTTAAAAGAAGACCAAAACGCCGTGCGCCTGATGACCGTGCATGCCGCCAAAGGGCTTGAGTTCCCCTACGTTTTTATCACCGGGCTCGAGGAGGGGCTCTTCCCCTACGAGCGGCAAGACAGCGACGCGGCCGACAAAGAGGAGGAGCGCCGCCTTATGTATGTGGCGTTGACCCGCGCGCGCCTTAAGGTGTTTTTATGCTACGCTTCGTATCGCACGATATTTGGTGCCAAGATGCCCACGACACCGTCGCAATTCCTTAGCGATATCTCAGACGAGCACCTGCAAGCCGAAAATCCCGAGCGCTTGGGCAAAACAATTTATTTAGACTAAAATGCAAAAGAAAAAAAGTTTAGGGCAACATTTTTTGCGCTCGCTATCGTATCTCAATGCGATTGCCGATGCGGCGGATATTAAAGCGGGGGACACCGTGCTCGAGGTGGGCCCGGGCGAGGGGACGCTCACGGCGGTGTTGCTCGAGCGCGGCGCACGCGTCATTGCGGTCGAAAAAGATTCGCGCTTGATACCAGTATTAAAAGAAAAGTTTACCGGAAAAAAGTTTGAGCTGATAGAGGGCGACGCACTTGAGTTTGACCCTAGTGGCTATGGACTAGTGGCTAGTGGCTATAAAGTCGTAGGCAACATCCCGTACTACATTACGGGCGCACTACTTAAAAAATTTCTTTCGGGCGACGCGCAGCCATCGACTCTGGTGTTCTTAATACAAAAAGAAGTTGCCGAAAGGATTGCGCGCTCAAAAAAAGAAAGTATTTTATCTCTGTCGGTTAAAGCGTACGGCGAGCCAAAGTATGTTAAGACCGTGCCGCGCGGCGCGTTTGCCCCGGCACCTAATGTCGACTCGGCTATTTTGCTTGTTGCCAACGTGTCGCGACAAAACTTTACAAACAAACAGCACGAAGAAAAGTTTTTTGAGCTGGTCAAAACCGGTTTCGGCCAAAAAAGAAAACTCCTCAAATCAAATTTAAAACAGTTGCTGGGAGAAAAGACCGCCGTGTTGGGCACCCTCCGTGCCGAAGAAGTGCCGCTGGCAGAGTGGCTTGAACTCGCCTTAGAGCGTTAAGCTCACGCCGCCATATATCACCTTGAGTCCCCACCAAATAGGCGGGTGTAACCCAAACCCTACACACGGTATGGGGACAGGGAGCGCAAGACCTATAACTTGTTGGCCTATGTGGGTAGGCGGCAAAAACGGGGACGTGACGGTAAGAGTAGTTGGTGGTACGGCCCACACATACGAGATAGGGAAGCCTCCTGCAGGAACAATGGTTATGTTTACTGCGCCATGGAGGCAGTAGCTGATACCCACCACCCGACCCCCAAACGAAACCTGTGCGAAAGCAACCGTCGGCAGCAGTAATATAGCTGCCGCCAGCAGCCCAGCACTGTAGACAGAGAGTCGATGCATACTTTCATTATATAATAGATAGCAAATGAGCTTTAGGGACTACCTGCCTTCGCCTAAATTCGTCGTCATGGTGGGGGCTATAGTGCTTTCGGGCGGGTTAGTGGTCGGCGCGCAGTATATAACCCACCCCCCACAGGACAACTCGCAACTTGCAACCGACACCACCGACATAGAGGCCGCACAGACCGCCTCGTGGCAGCAGGCGCTACAAGATGTCGAGGCTCAGTCGGGTATTAAGGCGCCAGAGGCACCAAACACCGACACGGTAAGCTCGCTGCTTAACGCTGCCCAAAGCTCTAACCTCACCACCCAGGTGGGGCGCACACTCCTTATTAATTTGAGTAATGCCAACTCGCAAGGCCTAGGGCAAGATACACCAACCCAAGACCAGTTGGTTGCCCAGGCAACGGCCCAAATTAACGCGACCGCTACCAGCAAAACATATACTACGGCCGATTTGGTTGTGGTCGATCAAAATATGGCCTCGTTGCGCGCTTATGGCAACGATACGATGGCTGTACTCAAGGCTCACCCCGACGCCAGCGCCCAAAACACCTACATGGCGGTGGGGCAGGCAAGCGACACCCAAAACCCGGCCTCATTAACCCAACTTAAGGCTATTGGCGCGGCTTACAAAGCGATGGCCGACGGTCTTGCCGCTACCCCCGTACCTAAAACTCTTGCACCGCTCCACCTGCAACTGGTTAATGACATCACCGCAATAGCAGCCGCGTACCCCGACATGGAGACCGTGCTTACCGACCCGTTGCGCGGGCTAGCGGGGGTGCAGCGATATGTCTCGCTGATGGGCGAGGCACAGCGTGTGTTAACAAGCATTGCTCAACAACTCAATAAAGACGGTATACTTTTTAGTAAAGACGAGCCGGGAGCAACCTGGAGCGGCTTTCTTCCTTCGTAACTATAATGAACAGGCGAACCATCATCACCATCCTCATCGCGGTCTTAGCGGCCGTAGTGGTGAGCGCACTCTGGTTGTGGATATTTGGTGGCAGCAGCGCCACTCCGACCCAAAACGGCACCTTTGGTACCGGCAGTACTCGTGCTACTGCGCCCGCACAAACCAACAACACTCGAACCAATATTCCAAACTCTGTTGGCCAAACCGTTGGGAGCGGTGGCGGCTCGTCGATAGTCATCAACGTGCCGGGTGGGGCAGGGGGTGGCGGTGTGGGTAGTACTACTGCAGCCCCCGGGGTAAGTTGGCTGTCGGGCGGCGGGGTAGGCGGCGGCTCGGGCAGCACCTTTACGCCGGCAAGTATCAATCAGCTTAACAACGGGCAAGTTGGAGGGCAGGTGAGCGTCCTTGGCAGCTACACCAACCCTTCGGTAAGCGGCGGGGGCGGGAGCGACCTTGCGGCAGGGCTCATTGCCGGCACCGCCGTAGCATGTACAGCGTTTTTGGCGTCGGGGCAACTCGCCGCACTCTTGCCGTCGATAGGGTTTGTAAAGACCACCGACACCACCAACGCCTCTGAGCAGTTTATGAACTGCCTTGCGCGCACCATCGCGCGAGCCGCCGTGCAGCAAATAACCGCGAGTGTAGTCAACTGGATAAATTCGGGCTTTAACGGTAGTCCATCGTTTGTCACCAACTACCAACAATTTTTTAACAACGTGGCCGACCAAGCGGCGGGGGAGTTTATAAAAACTGCGACCAATTGGGCGCCGTTTTGTACCCCTTTTCGCACCCAGATCCAAATAGCGCTCGCCAACAGCTATGCGCGGCGCAACACAGCACCCATGTGCTCACTTTCGACCTTACTCAGCGGTACGGGGATTAACCTCTTTGGCAAAACCTCTAGCAATACCAATGGGTGGGCAAATCTTGTCTCTTTTACCACCAATCCGTCCAACAACCCCTACGGGGCCTACCTAAGCGCCCAGGTCCAACTGCAAGGGGTGCTTGCTCAGGCCTCCAAAAACGCTAACCAAAATATATCACCGGGCGGCTTTCTTAACTTCCAACAGGCATATGACTGCCAAGCGAGTGTACCCTCGCAGGGACAAACCAATGGATCAAACGGCCAAACCGTACAAAACGGGCAGCTTTTGGGCCAGCAGTTTGGTTCGCAATGCCCCAGCAACTGCAAGTGCAAGGTAGTGACCCCGGGCGAAACTATCAGCACCTCGCTCAGCAAAACACTGAGCGTCTCGCAGGATACGCTTACCCAAGCGGGGATCTCGGGCAGCTTTGACGCTATTATCGGCGCGCTCATTAGCCAGCTCATGACCCGCGCACTGCAAGGCGGTGTCAGCAACCTCAGCGGCCAAAACGGCTATGCCTCGTACTACCTCACCCCCGACCAGCAGGCAGCACAAAACCAAGGTCAGACACTGCTCACCAACCTGCAAGGCTTGGTGGTACTTGCCCAACAGTACGGTCAAACCGAGCAGGGGAGTATCCAAGATATCCAAAACGCCCAAAGCCAGCTAAACGGGCTGGCCAACTGCTGGCAGTCGGCCGCTTCGTCGACCGACGATGTACAAAAACAAAACATGGCCGGCAGCAACGGGCAGAGCGCGCTTACTACCTTGCACAGCTTTGATGCACAGGTAGACAGTCTTAACGCGCAGATAACACGATCTAACACTGCCATAGCCACACTGCAGGACCTGCAGACTAAAGCCTTAAGTGTTGCGTCGACCGCCGATGTCACTGCGATACAAACCGCACTCGATGCGGCCAATGCCCAAGGCGCGCTCGTTAGCCAAGCCGATGTGACGCAGGCCCAGCAGGACCGCGCGTCGCTCCAGGTGCGACTTGCCTCAATAAGCCAATCAACCAGCCTGCAGCAAAACCAATGCTATGCGTTCCATTAAACTTGTAACAAAATATGCGGCTGCGTTCGTCATACTTTTGTTGGCGTTTGGACCGATCGTACAAATCCCTTTGGTCCTAGCAATTGGAAGCGACGCTGCTGCTCCAAATGCACCAACAGGTCAGTCATCTATAGTCTCAGGGGTTACCGTTTCAAATACATGCCTTACTGGAGGTGCGTGCTCCGCCGCTGATAACGCAGCGCTTGATTCTCTAAAATCAACGCAAAACTCCAGCGCCGATAACCAGGGACAGGCCGCACAACTAAACAACCAAGGAAAAAATGCAACAGGTAATCCTGCCACACAGTACGGAAAAGACACAAGTAGCTGCTCCGACATCACCAGCTGCTTGGCTTGGACTATTTACTGGATAGGGCCGGGGTTTGCCTCGTGGGTGGCGTCTATTAGCGCGTACTTTTTTGACTACGTGGTCAAAATATCTCTCAACAGCACCGCCTATGCGTTAGGCTTCTTAACCACCAGTTGGGGGCTGGTGCTCAACTTGGCGAACATGTTCTTTATTTTTATCCTCATCTACACGGCGTTCGTTATCATGCTCAAAGCCGAGACCACCCGCACCCTGCAGATACTCGCGTGGGTTATTGCCATTGCGTTGGTAGTTAATTTTAGCTTTTTCTTTACGCGCGTGGTTATCGATGCAGGTAACATCTTAGCCACCCAGTTTTATAACGGGATTACCGCGCAGCCAAACATAGCCGGCGTTACGCTTGATGGCTCGACCGGCCCCAACGCCCCGGTCGACATCACCCGCGGCATGATGCAGGCACTCGGTATCGAAAAGCCGCTTACCCAGCAAGGGTTTACCAACTGGCAGGCGGCGACCGGCAATACCAACAGTGCCTGGAGCGGGCTCTTGGTACTGACGGTGGTGTTTCTCTCGACCGCGGTACTCTTTTGGATGTTGGCGTTTGGCTTGGCCATGATTGCTATCAAGTTTGTGCTGCGCGTGGTGGGGTTGTGGTTTGTACTCATAGCGTCGCCCTTGGCGTTTGTATCTAAAACGCTCCCCAAGACACAGAAATTTTTTGAGATGTGGCTCCAAACGCTGGTTGGCTTTTCGTTTTATCCGGCCATCTTTTTGTTTATGTTTTTTGTGCTCAATCAGTTTGTCAAAGACTTAGGCAACAGCGTGCTGTTTAGCGCACTTAGCAGCAACGCAAACTCGGCGGGGAGCATAGCGGGGGGCATGGCTCCGGCGTCGCTCATCAGCCAGCTGGCCGATGTGTTTATCCGCATGGGCTTTTTGATAGTCATGATGTACATCATGCTCAAAGCCGCCGACTGGCTTATGGAGCAAACCGGCGGCATGGCGAGCATGATAATGAACAAGGCCAGCGGCGCCGTCCTTGGGGCCGGGTTCCGTACTGCGGCTAACGTTGGTGCCTTTGCCGGGCGCAACACAGTCGGACGCGGCGCATTTCGGCTCGCGGATTCTGCTACGTTTAAAAAATTTGCGGGGAGCAGTGCAATTGGCAATGCTTTGTGGCGCGGTACTTCAAGTATAAGCAAAGCAACATTTGATGTTCGTAACGCACCGGGCAGCAGTGTGCTCAGTAAGGGTGTAACTAAAATTGTTGGTGATGTTAATGTCGGTAAGGCCACCGCTAAGAGTTTTGATAAATCGGTTGCCGACCGCGAAAAGCAAGTAAAACAACGTGCAGAATCCTTAAAAGCAAGTGAGACCGAAAAGCGCAACACACAAGAGAAATATGAGCGAGATAATGGCGAAAAACACCAAAACGAGAGCGCTGAACGGAAAAATAAAATAGCAGGGAGACAAAAAGAAATAGACAGGTTCACTGCAATCAAAGAGGACCTCGCGAAGACCAACCCTAAAGCAGCTATAGCGTATGCTGAAAATAAAGGTCTTGCTAAACTTCTAGAAGAACAAAAAGCCGATCGTAAAGCACAGGAAGAGGCTGAGAAGAAGTTTGCAAAAGGCGGTGAAGATGCAACCAAAAATGCACAAAAAGAGCGTATTACCGCGCTGGCAAACCGTGTTGGTACTAGAAACTTTAGAAATCTTGGTATGCCATCGGCCGGTAGTGTGCGCGGTGCAGTAGCTGCCATGAAGCTCGTAAAGGAAAAAAGTATTGCGGATAAATTTAAAGAGCTTGCCAAAGAAGCAAACGCCGATGAAGGAGGGGGAGAAAAGCCAAACCCGCCTGCGGTTGGTGGCGGAGGTGCAACCTCATCTGCCCACACGACACCTGGCGCAGGAGGCCCTGCATTTAATAAAGAGGCTCACACGGCGGACGCATTGAAGAGTGCGGTGGGTAAACTTACCGAGACGGTGCATGAAGATTTTACCAAACTTAGACACGAGCAGCACAAAACGACCGAAGCTCTCCACAACATACCAACACACACTGCCGAAACACCCAAATTACCTAATACTAAAAAATTGGTTGAGCAGGTGTCGGGCGGAGTCGCCGAGCGTTTGCAAGAAAATGCAAACATTCCGATTAATACCCGTGAACTAAAAAATACAAATAACCCGGTAACCGGTACCCAGCAACTGAAAGACCAAAACCTTGAAGAAAAGAAGTAATTATTAGATATCAAAAAAATATGGAGAATGATATAGCAGAGCAAATAGAGAAGAGGCTCGCCGAGCTGCCCGAGGATGTCCGCAACGCGGTTATGTCGGTCGAGTGGGAGCAAAAGGTGCAGGCCATAGCCCAAAAACACGCTCTGCATATAGACCAGAGCGGCGTATTGGGCGACGTCACCCTTATGGCTATGCTTGGATTTTTTGACATAGCCGACTATCCGGCGCACATTGCACAAGAGGTAGGCGTACCGGCCGAAAAAGCCTCTCTTATAGCCGCCGACATAAGCAACGAGGTGTTTACGTCTATC
Source organism: Candidatus Adlerbacteria bacterium (assembly GCA_903915735.1). Classification (GTDB taxonomy): domain Bacteria; phylum Patescibacteriota; class Minisyncoccia; order Phycocordibacterales; family SBAW01; genus GWA1-54-10. The sequence continues at coordinate 1,868 of CAIWUA010000040.1, read as the reverse complement.
CGCGGCTCTTTGCGCGCGTTCACCGAGACAAAAAAGTCGATACCAGAGGCGGCAAAACCAGACCTATTGGTAGCCAACGCTGTACTACAAGCTAAAACCGTTAGCCTACCGGCGCAGGCAAGCACGCCTGCAACCCCTCCTAAGCCCGCCAACTACGCTGCCGACCCGTATCGCGAGCCTCCGTTGTGAAAACCTACGCTATACTTATGAGTAATGGCGCAGTACCAAGTACCGCAGTTTATAGAGGTTGAAGATAAGATTTTTGGGCCGTTGACGCTCAAACAGTTTATCTACTTGGCTGGGGGTGGGGGGTTGTGCCTCATGCTCTTTACTCTGTTGCCATTGTGGTTAACGTTCATACTGGCTATACCGGTACTCACGTTTAGCGCGACGCTCGCGTTCTACCGGGTCAATGGTCGGCCGTTTATTGTAGCGCTCGAGCATGCAGTCGGTTACTTTTTTGGCACTAAACTCTACCTGTGGAAGGCCCGTAAAGCGGATGCCCCCGCCACGGGCCAGGCAGCCTCAGTAGATACTCAAAAAGCCCAAGCCCAGCTGGTGCCCAAGCTATCTAACAGCAAACTTAAAGACCTTTCGTGGTCGCTCAACATCAAAGACCGCCTATAATCTATGCCCTCAGGTACTACCCCACAAGTTAAAGCGCAGGCAACACAAGAATTTGTGCCTATTAAAGAGGTGCGCGATGGTGTTGTGATACTCAAAGACGGCTCTTTGCGCAGCCTGTTGATGGCCTCGTCTATCAACTTGGCGCTTAAGTCGCAAGACGAGCAGCAGGCTATTATCGGGCAGTTTCAAAACTTTCTTAACTCGCTCGAGTTTACGGTGCAATTTTTTATACAAAGCCGCCAGCTTGATATTAGGCCGTACATTGCACTGCTCGAGGAGCGTTTGGTACTCGAGCTCGACGACCTGATGAAGATACAGATACGCGAGTATATGACCTTTATCAAAGACTTTACCGAGCGGGCCAACATCATGACGAAGAACTTTTTTATCGTCATCCCATACGACCCGGCGCTCATTGCCCGCGGCTCGGGGTTGGGCTCGCTTATCCCGGGCTCTGCCAGCAGCTCGACATCGCTTACTAACGAGCAGTTCGAGCAGTATCGCACCCAACTCGAGCAGCGTATTGCTGTGGTCGAGCAGGGGCTGGTGCGCACCGGTGTGCGGGTGGTCGGCCTGGGGACCGAAGAGGTGATAGAGCTCTTTTACAAGCTCTTTAACCCCGGCGAGCTCGAAAAGCCTTTACAGGTAACGCAAATGGCTAAATAACTATGGCCCTCCTCGACTTTTTAAAACCAAAAAACAGTTCGCAAGACGCACCTTTGGCGCCTATTTTGCCCGAGCAAATATACAAGCAGGGTGTGCTCGAGCTGCAAGACGTCATAGCCCCAAGCGCACTTAAGATAACCCCGCGCGAGATCAACCTCGGCGACAAAATAGCGCGCACATTTTTTGTCATGTCCTACCCGCGCGTCCTTACCGACAGCTGGTTTGCACCTATCATCAACCTCGACCAGGTGCTCGATATATCGGTCTTTATCCACCCCATCGACTCGGCCGATATCCTTAAGAAGTTCCAAAAAAAGGTCGCCGAGGTGCAAAGCCAAATCATGGCAAGGGAGGAAAAGGGGATGGTCCGCGACCCTATACTCGACACCGCCTACAAAGATCTCGAGGACCTGCGCGACCAGCTGCAGCAGGCACAAGAGCGCATCTTTGACGTTGGGGTGTATATCACTATTTATGGAGCCTCGACCGAGGCACTCGACAAAGCCGAGTCGGGGATCAAGTCGATGCTCGAGTCGCGCTTGGTGTATGTTAAGCCGGCGCTCTTTCAGCAAGAG